>NZ_JAHDTH010000048.1 GCF_018531445.1 Pseudonocardia lacus | reverse complement strand
AGGCCGGCCGCGGTCAGGGCCAGCCAGCCGAGCACGTCGAAGGCGAGCTCGGCCAGGTGCGCCCCGACCTGGCCACGGACCGCGGCCAGCGCCGCCGCCGGGTCGGCGGGGTTGAGCGTGAGCCCGGCGGGGACGACGATGGCCACGCCGACCAGCATGAGGACCGGCGCCGCCAGCAGCAGGACGCCGGTCGCGCGCCGGTGCGGCGCCTCCACGATCGGTGGGGTCATGGTCGGCGACGCTAGGAGTCTGACGCCGGGGGAAGGTCAACCGCGGATGTGGCGGATCGGGCAGCTCGCGCGCATGGCCGGGGTGTCCGCGCGCACCCTGCGCCACTACGACCGGATCGGCCTGCTCGCGCCGGCCGCGGTGGACGCCGCCACCGGCTACCGCTGGTACGGGGCGGGGGAGCTGGAGCGCCTCGAGCGCATCCGCGCCCTGGCGCGCCTGGGGCTGCCGCTGCACCAGGTCGCCGAGCTGCTCGACGCGCCCGACGCGCACCTGCGCCAGGCGCTGTCCGAGGCGGTCGCCGCGGTCCGCGCGGACATCGCCGCGCTCACCGCGACCGTGGAACGCGCCGAGGACCACCTCGGTGCGCGCATGTCGGTGCTGCCCCGGCAGACCACCGTCGGGGCGCGTCGCCTGCGGGTGCGCCGCCTGCGGATCGAGCACCCGTCCGAGCTGGGCGCGGTCTGCGGTGGGCCGGGCGGCCTGCTGCTGACCTGGCTGGATGCGCCGCCGGACGGCGGCTTCGGCGGCGGCTTCGACGTCGCGGTGGGGGCCGGGCGCGCCGGCGAGGCGCTGACCCTGCCGGTGCGCGACGTGGTGCGGGCGGTGGTGCCGGCCGGCACCGGGGTCGTGCGGGCCGGGCAGGAGCTGCTGGGCTGGGTGCGCCGCCGGCGGATGGCGGTCGCGGGGCCGACCGTCGAGGAGCACCTGGTCGACGGCGACGGAGCCCGCGCGGCGGTCCTGGAGATCCCGGTGCGGCCGATCGGGTAGCGACCGCGGGCGCGCCCGGAGGGCAGACTCGCCGGGTGTCCATCGACGACGTGCAGCGGGCCATGGCGTTCCACGACGCGACGAAGTACTACGCGCTCGACGACACCCCGGGCGACGAACGCATCGGCATCGGCGACCCGCGTGCGCGGACCGAGGCCATCTGGCAGCGGGACCCGGGCATCCGCCCCGCGCTGCGCAAGGTCTACGAGACGGCGCCGCCGGTCGGGCTCACCCGCGACCTGCCGGCGACCGGGACGCCGGCGCTGGAGGCGGTCGCCGCGGTCGGGCGGGAGCCGGCGCGCGTCGCGCCCGACCGGGCGCTGCTGGGCCGGATCGGCCTGCTGACCAACGGCGAGCTCGACCGCTCCCGCACCGAGCGCGACGGCCGCGTGCACCACTTCCGCACGGCCGGGGGCACCGGCGCCCAGTACCACCTGGAGCTGTACTTCGCCTGCGCCGACCTGCCCGACCTCGACGCCGGCGTCTACCACTACAGCGGGGCCGATCACAGCCTGCGCCTGCTGCGCGCGGGCGACTTCCGCGCCGCGCTCGTGGACGCCACCGGCGAGGAGCCCTCGATCGCCGCCGCGCCGGTGGTGCTGGCCATGACCAGCACGATCTGGCGCAACGCGTGGCGCTACCGCGAACGCGCCTACCGGCACGTCCACTGGGACGCCGGCACGTCGCTCTCGCACGTGCTGGCGGTCGCGGCGTCGGCGGGCGTCCCGGCCGCGCTGGTACTCGGGTTCGCCGATCCACTGGTCGCCGCGCTGCTGGGCGTCGACGGCGTGCGCGAGGTGCCGGTGGCGCTCGTGGCGCTCGGCCGCGACGGCACCCCGGCGCCGCCCGCACCGGCCGTCGAGCCACTGGACCTCCCGACGCGCCCGCTCTCCCCCGCGGAGGTGACCTGGCACGCCGTCACCGACATGCACCGCGCCTCGTCGCTGGCCACGGGCGCCGAGGCGGCGCGGTGGCGGGCCGGCCGGTGGCGCCGGCCGGACCCGGAGCCCACCGGTGAGCTGGTGCAGCTGCGCCCGCTGCCGGCCGACCGGCTCGACCCGCGCGGCGTCGAGGAGATCATCTTCCGGCGGCGCTCGACCCGGAACTACGACACCGACGTGGAGATCGGGTTCGACGCGTTCTCCACCCTGCTGGAGCGGTCCACGCGCGGCGCGGCCGGCGACGCGCTCACCCCGGGCGCCCCGCTCACCGACCTGCACCTGATCGTGAACGCGGTCGAGGGACTGGCCCCGGGCGTCTACCGGCACCACCCGCAGCGGGGTGCGGTCGAACTGGTGCGGGAGGGCCTGTTCCGAGACCGGGCCACGCGCATCGCGGCCGCCCAGAGCTACGCGGGCGACGCCCACGTGAACCTCTACTACCTGGCCGACCTGCCCGCGGTCCTGCACCACTACGGCGCCCGCGGCTACCGCATCGCCCAGCTGGAAGGGGCGCTGCACGCCGGCAAGCTGCACCTGGGCACGCACGCGCTCGGGCTGGGCGCGGTCGGCTCCACCTCGTTCGACGACGAGGTGGTCGACTTCCTGGCTCCGGACGTCGTGGGCGCGGCCTACATGTTCGTCACGGTCTTCGGCAGGCGTCGGCGGCGGGTCGCGGGGTAGCGCCCGGTCAGCCCGCCGGTCGCCACCCGCCGACGGACAGCTCGGCGCCTGCGGTGACGTCGAACGGGGCGGGGTGCTCGTCGTCGACGGCGACGTCGGCCCACGCCCCGCCGGGCCCGAGCGCCACGCCCAGGGTCTGCGGGGTGTCGCGGTCCGCGCCGGCCCCGACCCGCCAGCGCAGCCCGAACGACGCGACGCCGCCCGGGGCGATGCCGGTGCGCCCCTCGGACCCCTGCAGGGCGGGGTCGTACTCGGCCCGGGTGAGGTCGATGGCCAACGGGAGCGCCTGCCCGCCCTGCGCCAGCCGGACGTCGGGCACGCCCTCGACGAAGCAGGGTCGCGCCGTCGCGTTGCGGGCCAGCACGCTCACCACCCGCTCCCCGAGCGCGGCGTCCCAGCCGGTCGTGGACCAGACCAGGTCGTCGACGCGGCAGGCGTCCGACGCCTCGACGGGCGCCGGCGCCGGGTAGGTCGGCAGCGGCTCGGCGGGGCGGGGTGCCGGACCGGGGAGCGCAGGCGCCGCCACCCCGGGTGTGCAAGTGGTCGGCTCCTGGTCGGACCCTGTGGCGAGGACGACACCGGCGACGAGGACGGCCGCCGCCACCGCGCCCACCCCGACCACGCCCACCCCGATGCCGGCGCGGTGCCCGCGCGTGGCCAGCAGCCCGACGGTGACGCACGCGGCCTGGACCACCGCCGCCAGCACCACGTCAACCACGTCCAGCCCGTCGCCGCCCGCTGCGGCGCCGGCCGCGCACGCCGCCACCAGCGCCGCGAGGGCGACCGGCGGGGCGTCGGGCGCCACCCGGCGGGTCGCCGGTCCGAGCCCGCGGTCGACCAGGGTGAGCGCGCCGACCTGGCCGAGCCAGACCAGGCTGAGCCCGGCCAGCAACCCGGGGACACCGCTCAGGGTGAGCAGCAGCACGGCCGGCGAGAGCGCCAGGAGCACGATCCCGCCGACGGCCCCGGCCGCCGGGGCCTTCACCGCGAGCGGCGCGCCGGCCGACCGGGCGTCGTCGGGGGCGGCCGGCGCCGGTGCGAGGCACAGCGCGACCAGTCCGGCGAGGGCGGCGCCGAGACCGACGACGACCGCCACCCACGGTGCGGCCAGGACGACGGGGCTCGGGTCGCGGTCCGCCAGGCCGGCCTCGCCGAACGGTGTGCGCGGGCCCGGCGCGGCGAGCACACCGACCACCATCACCACGAGTCCGCTGCCCAGCGCCGCCGTCGGCCAGGCGCTCGGCGCTGTGCCGGCCGTCGTCCCGGTGGTCTCCTCCCGCGTGCTCACGACTGCCTGTCGCCGGCACCGGCCCGCTCGTTGCAACCGGTACCCGGGCCGCGGGTGGTGGGTACTGTGCGCGAATGGTGAGGGCGTCGGTCGACGGTGGGCGCGAGGTCGCGCCGGCGGTCGCCAAGCTGCAGGCGCTGGTGCGGATCCCCACGGTCGGCGACCGCGATCCCGCGCTGGTCGACGGCGCCGTGTTCGACGCGTTCCTGGCCGAGCTGCGCGCGCAGTTCCCGCTGCTGCACGAGCGGTTGGAGCGGACCGCGGTCGGCGGCCACGGGCTGCTGTTCCGCTGGCCGGGGCGCACCTCGGCCGATCCGGTCGTGCTCGTCGCGCACCTCGACGTCGTGCCCGTCGTCGCGGAGGACTGGCGCCACCCGCCGTTCGGCGGGGACCTCGTCGACGGCGCGGTGTGGGGCCGGGGCACCCTCGACGACAAGGGGCCGCTCGTCACCATCTGCGAGGCGGTGGAGACGCTGCTCGACAGCGGCGTCGTCCCGGCGCGCGATGTCTGGCTCAGCTTCGGCTGCGACGAGGAGGTCGCCGGCGCGGCGGCCCGCCACGCGGTCGACGAGCTGGCCGGGCGCGGGGTGCGCCCCTGGTTCGTGCTCGACGAGGGCGGCGCCGTGGCGGGCGGCGCGCTGCCCGGGCTGGGGGTGCCGCTCGCGGTCGTCGGCGTCACCGAGAAGGGCGTGGTCTCGCTGCTGCTGCGGGCCGAGGGCGCCGGCGGGCACGCCTCGACGCCCGCCCGGATGGGCCCGACCGCGCGGATCGCGCGGGCCGTCACGCGCCTCGACCGCGCCCCGTTCCCGGCCAGCGCACCCGCGCCCACGCTCGAACTGTTCCGCCGGATCACCCCGCACGCCCCCGGGCCGGTGCGCCCGCTGCTGCGCCGCCTCACCCGGCTGCCCCGGCTGCTCACCCGGCTGCTGCTGGCCGCGGGACCGGAGGCGGCGGCGATGGTGCGCACCACGCTGGCCGTCACCACGCTGTCGGGCAGCCCGGCGCTCAACGTCATCGCCGCCTCCGCAACGGCCGGCGTGAACGCGCGGGTGATGGTCGGCGACACCGTCGCCGACGTCGTCGAGCACGTCCGGCGCACGATCGCCGACGACCGGGTCGAGATCGAGGTCGTCGAGCAGCACGAGCCGAGCCCCGTCTCGCCGTGGGACGGGCCGTTCGCGCTGCTGGAGTCGACCACCGCCGAGGTGTTCCCGGACGCCGTCACCACGCCGTACGTGATGATGGCCAGCGCCGACGCCCGGCACTTCACCCGCATCTGCGATCGCGTCTACCGGTTCGCCCCGCTGCGGATGTCGCGCGCGCAACGCGCGTCCATCCACGCCGCCGACGAGCACGTGGGCGCGGCCGACCTGCTCGACGGCGTGCGCTGGTACCGGCGCCTGCTGCTGGCGCTGCCCGACTGAGCGGCCGACCCGACCACTCTCGCGGTCGGTCAGCCGGCATCGAACGGGTGCGGGTCGCGCCCGGCCAGCAGCAGGAACCGGTCGCGCCACGACACGTGGCCGTCGGGCAGCGGCAGCCGTTCCCGGAAGACGCCGCCGGCCCGCCACCGGTCCGCGTCCGGTTCCATGCGTTCGTACAGCGCGCGGGCCAGCGCCTCGGGCAGCGGGCACGCCCGCGAGCCCAGTGCCATCGCGACGTCGTGGGCGAGGAAGGCGCGCAGGGCCGCGGCCTCCACGAGTCCGTCGCAGCGCCACCCGCCCGGGCCCGCGCACCCGCCGCTGAAGCGCTCCACCAGCTGGGGCAGCGGCACCACCCCGTCCCAGCCGGGGCGCTCGGCGACCGGCCCGGCCTGGATCCGGCGGTGCTGCGGGCCGATCCGCCCGAGCACCTCGGTCAGGGTCTCCCCGGCCATCGCGAGCACTTCGACGTCGTCCACCGCGGGCCTCCTCGCCGTCGTCCACCACGATGAGACCAGCTCGCGGGCCCGGCGGAGTGCGCAATCTGAGACGCGCCGCCCACCTGCGACGGCCACCCCCGCCGCCCACTACCGTGGGGCGTCATCCGGACGGGTGACGGTCGGTGCGGAGGTGGTGCGGTGCCCGGCCGACGCCGCGCACGCGTCGCCGCGCTGGTCGCCGCGATCGGCGCCCTGTTCGTCGCGGTCCTGGGGGTCACGCTGACCGCCGTGGGAGAGCGCCCCCGGCCCGGCGACCCGCTCTCGCCCGACGCGCAGCCGCCCGCGACGACGGCCGCGCCGCCCCTGACGAGCGCGGCCCCGCCGCCGACGACCTCCCCCGCGCCGCCGGCCCCCGCCGGCACCGCCCAGTCGCTCTGGCTGCACCTCAACTCCACCACCACCTCCGACGACCTGCTCGCCCAGGAGGCCCGGCGGCGCTCGTTCATCGTGCTGAACCAGTGGGAGAGCGGGCTGATCCCGCGGCTCAAGGCGGCCAACCCCGCGATCCAGGTCTACGTCTACAAGGACCTGTCCTCCACGCGCAGCTACGCCTGCCGGGGTGGCGTGGACGACCGCGACCTGCCCACCGGGGTCGGCTACTGCGACGCCGACGCCCACCACCCGGACTGGTTCCTCACCTCGCCGCGCGGCGGCCGCTACGAGTACAGCGGCTACCCGGGGCACTGGCAGATGGACGTGGGCAACGTCGACTACCAGGACGCGTGGGCCGCGAACGTGATCGCGGCGGCGACGGCGGCCGGGTTCGACGGCGTCGAGATGGACAACGCGCTCTTCGACTGCGACACCTACCACCGCGGCTCGTGCCCGCCGAAGTACCCGACGGACGAGGCCATGCAGGCCGCCTACCTCTCGATGCTGAGCAACGTGCGCGGCGACTTCTCGGCCGCGGGGCTGGAGACGGTGGCGAACCTGGCCAACGCGCGCCTGCACCCGGGGGTCTGGGACGCCTACACCGAGCACCTCGACGGCGGGTTCGACGAGTGGTGGCTGGTCTTCTCCGACACGAACATGCTGCCCGAGTACGGCGAGGGCTGGAGCCGGGTCGTGGCCGAGATCGAGTCGAACGAGGCCCGCGGCAAGATCACCTGGGTGCAGCCGCACTTCTCCCCGGGCGCGGTGCGGCCGTTCCGCTACGCCTTCGCCAGCTACCTGATGGCGGCCGGGACGCGCAGCGCGTTCGTCGAGATCGCCCGGACCGACGCCTACGGCGACCCGACGCCGTGGCGGCCGGAGTACGAGTGGCGGCTGGGGGAGCCCGTCGGCCCGAAGGCGCCGGTCGGGTCGAACCTGTGGCGGCGGGACTTCGCGTGCGGGGTCGCGGTGGTCAACGCCAACCCGAGCCGGTCGGGCGCGCGTGTGGTCGAACTCGGCGCGCCGTTCGTGGACCAGGACGGCGCGACGGTGACCTCGGTGTCGCTGGCCGGGACGTCCGGCGCCGTGCTGCGCGCGCCCGGCTGCGGTTCCTAGGACCCTACGGCGCGGGTCCCGCGCGGTCGGTCGTGGCGGTCAGGACGTGGCGGTCAGAACGTGGCGATCGGGTTGACCGGGCTGCCGGACGTCCCGGCGAAGCGGACCGGCGCGACCGCGAGGTGGAAGTCCCACTGGCCGAGCTCGGCGGCCGTCGCCGCGCACTCCTCCAGGTCGCAGTTGTCGAGCAGCCACAGCCCCATCGCGACCAGGCCCACCGCGTGGACCGGCATCAGCACGTCGTCGTACCCCGACGGCTGCACCTCCTGGGGGGTGTCGGCGCCGATCAGCGCGACCCCCCGCTCCCGCAGCCACGGCAGGCAGGACGCGTGCCAGCCGGTCTGCGCGATACCGCCCGCCGCGACGGCCTCGTGCCGGGCGCGGCCGTGGCCGGTCCGCAGGAGCACCGCGTCGCCGGGCCGCACCCGCACGCCCTGGCGCCGCTCGGCCTCGTCGAGGTCCTCCGGGAACACCCCCTGCCCCGGCTCCAACCACGGCACGTCGCGGACCTTCGCGACGTCCAGCAGCACACCGCGCGTGACGATCCCCTTCGCCGCCGCCGTGACGGCTCCCCACGTCGACCCCGTCGCGGCGTCCACCGCCGTGTGCGGGCGCCCGTTGTACAGCGCGCCGTCCCAGAAGATGTGGCACGGCGAGTCGAGGTGGGTGACGGTGTTGCCGTGGAAGGTGAGGCCCAGCTTCTCCGAGGAGAAGCCCCAGCGCCGGTCGGCGTGGAACCGCTCCGGCATGTTCTCGGCCCCCGGCATGTCGGCGGCGCACGGGCACGTCATCGTGGACCGTTCCATGTCCGCCGGCACGGCCACCTCCCACGCGCACGACACGCTCCTGCCGTGGCGCACGGCCCGTGCCGCCGCCAGCCGCACGTCGTCGGTGATGTGGTTCAGCGTGCCGAGCTGGTCGTCCTCGCCCCAGCGGCCCCAGTTGGACAGCGCGTCGAAGTAGCCGAGCACCTCGTCCCGGGTGGGAATCGATGGCTTCGCCGCCATATGGCATCTCCTCCCGTCGAGAACGAACCTATCGTGATCCACGAGCCCTGTTGATCACGACAAGTTCGTTCTCGACGGAGGGGCGGCTCAGCGGAAGGCGGGTGAGGTCGGCGCCATACCCATCAGCACGGCGCCGGCGCTGTCGTAGATCGTCGGGGCCAGGAACGCGTGCTGCTGGGGTACCTGGGCGTCGGCCAGCAGGGCCTGCAGCGGGTGGTCGGAGTAGATCGCCGCGGTGCCGGAGAGCGAGACGATCGTGCCGGTCACGGCCGCGGCGGTGCGCGCGAGGTGGGCGGCGGACAGCCGCAGGTGGGCGTTCTGCTCGTCGCTCACCTCGCCGTGCTGCACGCTCTCCCAGCCCTCCCGCGCCGCCTCGTAGAAGTAGGCCCGCGCCGAGCGCAGCGTGGCTTCGGCCTCGGCGACCTGGGCCCGGTAGTAGGGCCGGTCGGCGAGCTTGGGCGCGCCGGTGACGCTGGCCCGGCCGCTGCCCTCGCCGGTGGCGAAGTCGATCGCCGCGCGGGCCACGCCGGCCGAGACGACCGACAGCGCCTGCGCGGCGTAGGTGATGGTCGGGTAGCGGTAGATCGGCTCGTCGACGCTGGGCGCCCCGCCGCGGATGAACGTCCAGTCGCGGTCGACCTCGACGTCGTGCACGGCCAGGTCGAACGAGCCCGTGGCCCGCATCCCGACGACGTCCCAGTCCTGGATGATCTCGACGTCGCGCGGGGGCAACACCGCGCCGCGCGGCTTGCCCGCGGTGCTGTCGTCGCCGGGGATGCCGACGCACAGGATGTCGGCGCCCATGCACCCGCTGGCGAACTTCCAGCGCCCGTTCACCCGGAATCCGCGCTCGGTCGGCGGCGCGGGCTGGACGGGGAACAGGGCGCCGGCGAACACGACGTCGGGCCCGTCGGCGTAGATCGCGGCCAGGGTGTCCTCCGGCAGCGGGCACAGGTAGGACACCTGGGCGCCGAAGCTGGCGACCCAGCCGGTGGAGCCGTCGACGGCGGAGATGCGCTCGACCAGGGAGAGGAACTCCGCGGGGGGCATCGGGTCGCCGCCGAACCGGCGCGGGACGGAGGCCCGGTAGATGCCCAGCCCCTTGAGCCGCTCGACGAAGTCGCGGGGCACGTACCGCCGGTCCTGGAACTCGAGGCGGCGCTCGGCCAGCTCGTCGAGGACCGCGTCGAGGGTGGCGGCCGGGGCCGGTGTCGTCTGCGTCATTGCTGCTCCTCGGCGTCGGCGGGCCACTGGCGGCCGAGGGTTTCGCCACCGCGGCGCCTTGTCAAAGACCCGGGTCCGCACACCGGACCCGGTCCGGGCCGGCGGGCGCGGTCCGGTCAGCGGACCGGTGATCTTGGAGCGGGCCCGGTGCGGTGCTGGACTCGCCCCGTCGCGGGTGGCGCGGTGCCGCCCGCCGGTCCGGGGAGGTCCGATGACCGTGCAGAACGGCGCGACGGGTGCGGCGGCCCCGGCCCCCCGCAAGCGGCCGCGGCGGGCCGGGCGGCTGCCGGGCCGGCAGGACTGGTCGACCTGGCCGCACTACCAGGGCGCCGCGAGCGGGTTCCGCGGCTACTGGTACCCGGTCTGCTACTCCTCCCAGCTGACCGGCAGGCCGAAGCAGGTCACCCTGCTCGGCCGCAAGCTCGTGCTGATCCGCGACCGCGGCACCGCCTACGCCCTCGACGACCGCTGCCCGCACCGCGGGGTCCCGCTCAGCCAGGGCGACCAGCAGTTCCCGGGCACGATCTCGTGCCCGTACCACGGCTGGACGTTCGACCTGGAGACCGGCGACCTGCGGGCCGCGATCACCGACGGGCCGGGCTCGCCGATCTGCGGCAAGGTCACCCAGCCCACCTACGAGGTCGCCGAGCGCCTGGGCATGGTGTGGGTGTTCGTCGGCGACGGCGAGGACGCCCCGCCGATCGACGAGCAACTGCCCGAGGAACTGGTCGACAACGCCGCGGTCGTCGGCTCGCGGATCCAGCCCCGGGTCGGCAACTGGCGCTTCGCCTGCGAGAACGGCTACGACGAGGGCCACGCCAAGTACCTGCACCGCACGTCGCTCTGGCGGCTGTTCAAGGCCATGCCGGTGTGGAACGAGACGCGGATCGTGCAGCGCGGGCGGTGGATCTTCCGGGTGCAGGACGCCCAGCACTGGACCGCCGACTTCCCCGGCCTGGGCCGCTGGGACAACCAGGCCTGGTTCAAGCTCAAGCCGCCGAGGACGACCGCCAACATCGGCAACACCGGCAGCCACCGCCAGGTCAACCCGGTGATCGCCGCGCAGGAGTTCCCCGGCTTCGTGTCGGTGTCGATGCCCGGGGTGCTGCGGGTGGTCTACCCGACCTTCATCCACTACGAGTTCTACGTTCCCGTGGACGCCGACAACCACCTCTACGTCGGGGTGATGGCCGAGTTCCACGAGGGGGCGCGGACGCTGCCGTTCTACGCGAAGTACCTCGGGTTCGTCCGCTGGCTGTTCCACGGCCAGTTCTCCGCGCAGGACAAGTGGATGGTCGAGGTCACCGACGCCCCGCCGGAGCGGCTCTACCGGCCCGACGAGTCGCTGCTGCGCTGGCGCAGGCTGGCCGAGGACGTCACCGCGGAGCGCCTCGCGCGGCTGCGCGCCGAGGGGCTGGAACCGGCCGGTCCGGCCGGCGGGAACTGAGGGGACGGGCGATGGCGCGGATCGTGCTCGGAGTGGGGGCCTCCCACTCCACGCTGATGAACACCCACTGGGACGGGGTCGTGCACACCGACCGGGCCCGGCGGTTCCGCGACGCGCTCGACGAGGCGCGCGACGCGGTCGCCGCGGCGCGCCCCGACGTCGCCGTCGTGGTCGGCTCCAACCACTTCCGCGGCTTCTGGCTGGACCTGATCCCGGCCTTCACCGTCGGCGTCGGCGAGGTCATCGGCGCGGGGGAGGCCGGGACCCCGAAGGGACCGCAGCGCACCGACCCCGCCGTCGCCCGCGAGCTGGCCGAGGCGCTCATCGAGCGGGGCACCGAGGTCGCGCTGTCGGCCCGCCTGCAGATCGACCACGGCCAGACCCACGCGATCCAGTACCTCCTGCGCGATCTCGACGTCCCGGTGGTGCCGCTGGTGGTCAACGTCTTCGCCGCCCCGCTGCCGCGCCCGGACCGGTGCGTCGCGCTGGGCGCCAACCTCGCGGAGGCGGTGGCGGCGCTGCCCGACGACCTGCGGGTGGTGGTCATCGCCTCGGGCGGGCTGTCGCACCAGCTGCCGTGGCCGGCGGACTGGCGCGACCCGCAGACCGCCGACGAGGAGTTCCTGGTCGAGGCCTGGCTGAACGGGCGCGGCGAGTGGGAGCGCTACGACGAGCGCCGCCGCGCGATCATCACCGCGGCCCGGCCGGTGATCTTCGAGGGGTTCGACGAGCGGTTCCTGGCCGACCTGCAGGCCGGCGACCTGCGCCGCTACGCCTCCTGGACGAGCGCCGACATCCAGCGCGCCGCGGGCAACGGCGGCCAGGAGCTGCGCACGTGGCTGATCATGGCCGCGGCGCTCGGCTTCGCCCCCGGCCGGACGCTGGCCTACGCCGCGATGCCGGAGTGGCTGACCGGCATGGGCGTCGCGCTCATCGAACCGGCCGGGGCCGGCGCGTGAGCACCGTGCCGGAGGTGAGCGCGGCCGAGGAGACGGTCCGCGCCGTGCTGGCCCGGGTGAGCGAGGGCCGGCTGCGCGCCGCCGCGCGAGCGGTGGCCGAGATCCCCAGCCCGACCGGGCGCGAGGCCCCGCTGGCCCACCTGCTGGCCGACCGGCTCACCGCCGCCGGGTTCGCCGCGACCGCCCAGCACATCGACGCGACGCAGGCCAACGCGGTCGGCAGGCTGCGCGGGCGGGGCGGCGGCGAGGACCTGATGCTCTACGCCCCGATCGACACCCTCACCACCGGCGACGAGGCCCTCGACGTGCCGTGGATCGGGCCCGGCCTGCGCCCGGACATGCGCGCGGGCGCCCGCGACGAGGGACCGTTCGTGTCCGGGCTGGGCGCGAGCAACCCCAAGGGCCACGCCGCCTGCGTCCTGGTCGTGGCCGAGGCGCTGGCCGAGGCGCTGGCCGAGGCGCGATCGCAGGGCGGACCGGAGCTGTCCGGCGACGTCGTCGTCGCCTTCGGCGCCGGGGGGATGCCGACCAACGCCGTCGAGGCGGAGGGATTCCCGCCCCGCGCCAACACCGGCCACGGCGTCGGCTGCTCCTTCCTGCTCGAACGCGGCTGGTACGCCGACCACGCGGTGATCGCCAAGCCCGGGGACTTCGTCGCCCACGAGGAGGTCGGGCTGGCCTGGTTCGAGGTCACCGTGCCCGGCGTGCACACCTACGTCGGCAGCCGCCACCGCATGCCCTACCGCAACCCGATCGTCACCGCGGCCGAGGTGGTCACCCGGCTGGAGGGCTGGCTCGCCCGGTACCCGCAGCGCCACCGCACCGCCACCGCCGCGCCGCAGGGCGTCATCGGGGCGATCGTCGGGGGGTGGGAGCGGATGCTCGCGGTGACCCCCGCCCTCTGCCGCATCCGGCTGGACCTGCGGATGGCGCCGGGCACCACCCCGCAGCAGACGAGGCGCGACGTCGTCGCGGGCGTGCGCCGGATCGGCGACGAGCTCGGCGTCGACCTCGGGGTGGAGATGGTGCTGTCGGTGCCGGCGACGCACACGCCGCCCGAAGCGCCGGTCGTCCGGCGGACGATCGAGGCCTGGGAGCGCACCACCGGCCGCGCCCACGAGCCGGTGCCCGACAACAGCGGGGCCACCGACGCCAACATCCTGCGCGCGCGCGGCATCCCGACCGCGCGCGTCGGGATGCCCAAAGCCACCTCCGACGAGCTGGACGTCGACCCGGCGCTGGACTTCCAGCGCGGGATGAACACCGTCGACGTGCGGGCCATGCGCCGCCTGTGCGAGGTGCTCGCCCGCGCCACCGTCGCGATCACCGCCTGACCCGGAGGGAACGACCATGGCCCCACCACCCGAGAGCCACTTCGCCGACGGCGGCGGTGTCCGCTACCACTACCACGACCTGGGCTCCGGCCCGGACACGGTCTTCCTGCACGGCGGCGGCCCCGGCTGCACGGCGTGGAGCGACTTCGGGCCGGTGGCACCGCTGTTCGCGCGGCAGCGCCGCTGCCTGCTGGTCGACATCCACCAGTACGGCAGGTCGGAGAAGTCGCGGATCTCCGGGCCGATGTGGGACCACCACGCGGTGAAGACCGCGGCGCTGATGGACACCCTGGGCGTCGAGCGCGCCGACTTCGTCTGCAACTCCTGGGGCGGCACGATCGCGCTGAACCTGGCCGCGAACTACCCGGAGCGGGTGCGCTCGCTGGTGGTGACCGGCAGCATGCCGGTCTTCTACGGCCCGCTCGCCCCGCTGCCCGAGGGCGGTCGCCGCGGCCGCAACGCCCGCGACGTCTACTACGGCGGGGAGGGCCCCACCCGGGAGAAGATGCGCGAGCTGATCACCCGGCTGGAGTGGTACGACCCCGCCGCGCTGCCCGAGGAGACCCTCGACATGCGCTACCAGCAGAGCCTGGACCCGGGGGAGCGGGCGCTGGCCGCCATGTCCGACTCGCCCCGCGGCGAGTGGCAGGACCTGACCGCCGAGCTGGGCCGCATCCAGGCCCCGGTGCTGTTCGTGTGGGGCATGCAGGACGCGTTCCTCACCCCGGACTACCCGCTGATGCTGGCCCGGATGGTGCCGCGGGGGAACCTGCACGTCATGGACCACGCCTCGCACCACCCGCAGGAGGAACGGCCGCGGGCCTACCACGCGGTCGTGTCCGCGTTCCTGGACTCGCTGCCCGCGGCCGGGGCGCCGACGGGGGCGCTGGCCGAGGCGGGTGCGCGGTGAAGCGGGCGACCAGGGTGGCGCTGGTGCCGGCGCTGGCCGCCGTCGTCGTGCTGGCGCGCCGGCTCGCCGCGCGCAGCAACACGCAGGTCCACCGGATCAACCAGAGGGTGAGCGAGCGATGAGCATCTGGACCGACCTGAGCCCGGTGGCGTTCCGCGTCGAGTTCGTCGACGCCGGCGGTGTGCGCACCCGCGCGCTGCGCGCGGGCGACCCCTCCGCCGAGCCGGTGGTGTTCCTGCACGGGACGAGCGGGCACCTGGAGGCCTTCTCCCGCAACGTCGTCGCGCACGCCGCCTACGACGTGCACGCCATCGACATGCTCGGGCACGGCTACACCGGCAAGCCCGACCGGCCCTACGAGATCGCCGATTACGTGCGCCACCTCGTGGACTACTTCGACGCCGTCGGCATCGAGCGCGCGCACATCGTGGGGGAGTCGCTCGGCGGCTGGGTCGGTGCCCGCACGGCGACGACGCAGCCCGACCGGGTGCGCAGCCTGCAGTTGCTGTGCGCCGGCGGGACCGTGGCCAACCCGGCGGTGATGGACCGCATCCGCACCTCCACCAAGGAGGCGGTGACCAGCGACGACGTCGAGCTGACCCGCAAGCGGCTGCGGCTGCTGATGGCCGACCCCGCCGACGCCACCGAGGAGCTCGTCGAGGTCCGGCACGCGATCTACCACGCCCCCGACTTCGTCGCCAACGTCGACAACCTGCTCTCGCTGCAGGACATGGCGCGCCGGCAGCGCAACCTGCTCACCCCCGAGGAGCTGGGCCGCATCACCCAGCCCACGCTGATCGTGTGGGGCCGGCAGAACCCGTTCGGCGAGGTGCCCGAGGCCGCCGCGATGCACGAGAACATCCCCGGCTCGCGGCTGGAGCTGTTCGACGCCTGCGGGCACTGGCCCCAGCACGAGCAGGCCGACCGCTACAACCCGATCAGCCTCGAGTTCCTGCGCAAGGCGGCGGGCTCGGGCGGGTGACGATCGGTCAGGGCGGCGGGTCGGGTCCGCTCAGCGGACCCGGTCCGTTGGACGGACGCGATCCGCTGACCGATCCTGTGTCGGTGACCACCCTGCCGCGCGACGACCGGGCCGTCCCCGCCGCCAACAGCGTGCTGGGCAAGGTGCGGCTGATCCTGGACGCGTTCGGGCCGGACGACGAGCACCTCAGCCTCACCGAGATCACCCGGCGCTCCGGCGTGGCGAAGGCCTCGGTGCACCGGCTCGCCCAGGAACTGCTGCAGTGGGGCCTGCTGGAGCGGCGCGGCTCGGACTACTGGCTGGGCATGCGGCTGTTCGAGATCGGCCAGCGCGTCCCGCGCCAGCGCATCCTGCGCGACGCCGTCCGCCCCTGGATGGAGGACCTCTACCAGGCCACCGGCGAGACCGTGCACCTCGCCGTGCTCGACGGCCTCGAGGTGCTCTACCTGGAGAAGGTCTCCGGGCACGGCCAGGTCACCCGGCCCTCGCGCGTCGCGGGCCGGATGCCGCTGCACTGCACCGCGACCGGGAAGGTGCTGCTGGCGTTCGGTCCGCGCCGCGTCCTGGACGAGGTGCTGGCGATGCCGCTGGAGCGGGTCACGCCCTACACCGTCGTCGCGCCGGGCCTGCTGCGCCAGGAGTTGGCCAGGGCGCGGGAACTGGGCTACGCCCTGGAGCAGGAGCAGACCCGCGAGGGCTTCATCAGCGTGGCGATCCCGCTCGTCGGCACGTCGGGTTCGACGATCGGCGCGCTGTCGGTCACCGCGCCGACGTTCCGCGCGGACGTCGGCAAGTTCGCCGGGCTGCTGGCGATGGTCGGGCGGCGGATCGCGAAGTCGGCCGCCGCGCTGGGCGGCGACTGAGGTCCGCGGAGTGGGCGGGGGAGGAGGCCGACGCCCCCGCCCCCGCCCCGTCACGGCGTCACGACAATCGTCGATCGCCAATTTGCGGTGTTGGCAGTTGCGAAATCATGCAACCATTTCTCGTGCGAGTGGTGTCGTGCCGTGGTGCGGGGACGGTCAGTGGTGACCGTGCCGCTGGACCGAAAGAGGCAGGTCACGGCTACGTGCAGTCACGACGCCCGCCGTCGGCCGGTGTTCCGCGGTGACCGGGCCGGCTTTCCCGGAATGGCACGATCGTCGATCGATGAATGGTGCCGGCGACCGCCGGTGCTGATTCATCGTCGACCCGGGCCGGGGTCAGCGACCGGACGGCGAGGGGAAGAACGCGCCCGGCTTGTCGGTCAGCGGGTTGGCCAGGTAGAACTGCTGCTCGATCATCTTGAGGTCGCGGCGGGCCAGCGCGAGGTTCGCCTGCGCCCGGTTGAGCACCAGGTAGAAGAACAACTTCTCGTCGGCCTGGCCGCGGATGGGTCGGATCAGGTGGTACTGGGTGTCCAGGGTGATCAGGATGTCCTCGATCGACTCCTGCAGGCCCAGCTTCTGCATCACGCCCAGCTTGCTGCGCACGACGTCGCTGTTGCCGGGCGCGGCGACCTCCAGGTCGAACTCGGGGCTGCCGCCGCGCGAGCCGAGCATCATGCCGCTGTCGTAGTCCACCAGGGCAATCGCGAATGCGCCTTTGATGCTCGCCGCGGCGTCCAGCGCCTGGTCGATGCTGCTCATGGGAGAAAACCTCCAGCAAGGGTGTCGGGGTGCTCGGACGGGGCTCACGGGGAATTCCGAGCCGGGGAATCCGGAGCGTAGCCCAGCGGACTCGAATCGCAACTACGTCCTCCGAAGAGCCTATTTTGTGGAACGCTGAGTAGTCAGCGATCAGGCCGAACGGGTGATGAGTGCGATAAATGCCGGGATGTTCGTCATAGCCGGGCCCCGGCGCGGCCGTCCGGTCAGCGGGGCGGGTGCGCTCCGGGCCCGGCTGTAGGGTGGCCCGCGTGAGCAGGCCCCTGTACATGTTGAAGGCCGAGTTCTTCAAGACGCTGGGGCACCCGGTCCGCATCCGGGTGCTGGAGCTGCTCAACGTCCGCGAGCACGCCGTCTCCGAACTGCTGACCGAGATCGACGTGGAGCCGGCGAACCTGTCCCAGCAGCTGGCCGTGCTGCGCCGGGCCGGGCTGGTCACGACCCGCAGGGAGGGCGCCGCGGTCTACTACTCGACGACCAGCCCGCAGATCGCCGAGCTGATGGCGGTCGCGCGGTCGATCCTGACCGGCGTGCTCTCGGGCCAGATCGAGCTGCTGGAGGACCTGCGCACGCCCTGACCGTGCCCCCGCTTCAGGCGTTGCGGATGGTCAACCCGCCGTCGACGACCACCGTGGCGCCGGTGATGTAGGACGCCGCCGGCAGCAGCAGCGACAGCGTCAGGTGCGCCACCTCCTCCGGGTCGCCGTAGCGGCGCAACGCCGTGCGCCGGCGCGCGAAGACCTCCTTGTCGGGGTCCGGGATGGCCGCGGTCATGCCGGTGCGGATCGGGCCCGGGCAGATGCAGTTGACCGTGACACCGCTGCGGCCCAGCTCCACGGCCAGCGAGCGGGTCAGCCCGATCACGCCGTGCTTGGAGCTGGTGTACGGGGCGATGCCCGGGGTGGCGCCCAGGCCCTCGGTGGAGGCGACGTTGACCACGCGCCCGTCGCCGTTGCGGACGAGGTCGGGCAGGGCGGCCCGGATGAACAGCGTGTGCGCGGTGAGGTTGACCGCGAGCGTGGTCGCCCAGGCCGCGGCGAAGCCGTCGTCGTCGAAGGGCGCGCGGATGCTCACCCCGGCGTTGTTGACCAGGCCGTCGAGCGGGCCGAGCGCGGCGCGGACCTCGGCGACGGCGGCGGCGGGCGCCTGCGGGTCGGAGACGTCGGCGACCACCGGGTGCACGACGGCGCCCGCGCCGCGGATCTCCTCGGCGACGGCGGCGAGGCCGTCGGCGTCGCGGTCCACGACGCCGACCAGGGCGCCCTCGTCGGCGAGCAGGTGGGCCGTGGCCCGGCCCATCCCGCTCGCGGCTCCGGTGACGAGGACGACCCGGTCGGCGACCGAGCGGCTCAGTGCGGTGAGTCGGGGCATGCCCTCGTCACTACCAGGCCGCGCCGGTCTCCGGAACGGAGATCGCCGATCTAGATGCCGGGCGGGGCCAGCCGGTAGACCGCGCCGGCGTCGTCGTCGGTGATGTAGACGGCGCCGTCGGGACCGGGGATCGCGGTGACCGGCCGGCCCCAGCGCTCGCCGTCGGTGCCCTGGAACCCGCCGACCAGCGTCTGCTGCGCGCCGAGCTCGCCGTTCGCGTACGGGAAGAACGAGACCTCCGGCGCCCGCGGCGGCGTGCGGTTCCACGATCCGTGCACGCCGACGAGCGCGCCCTCGCCGTACGGGGCCGGCAGCGTGGTGAACGACATGCCCAGCGGCGCCGAGTGGGCGCCCAGGCTCTGCTCGACCGGTGCGAGCTTGCCGCAGTCGAACACCTCGCCGTCCTCGTTGGTCTCGTAGTCGGCGACGTAGGGCGGGGCCGTGTGGTCCAGTGGCGAACCGGGGACGCCGGGCTCGACGTCGGGGTCCGGGTTGCAGTACGGCCAGCCCAGGTCGCGCCCCGGGGTCAGCTTGGCCACCGGCTCGGCCGGGTGGTCGGCGACGTAGCTCTCCAGGACCTCACCCTGTGCCGAGGCGAAGCTGCCGGGGTACTCGCGGTCGTACGGGTAGGCGACGTCGTCGCGGCCGTTCACCGCGGTCCACAGCGCGCCGTCGGGGGCGACGGCCATCGCGGTGCCGTTGCGCACGCCGCGCGCGAACACCTCGGGCTCGCCACCGCCCGGCGGGATCCGCATGATCGACGCCGCCTCCGGGTCGGACTCGCGGTCCTCCTCGGTGATGTTGCCGCTGGAGCCGATGGAGAAGTACAGCGAGCGGTCCGGGCCCAGCGCGAGGGACTTCAGCGCGTGCGCGTACGCCCCGCCCAGCTGGCCGTCCTTGGCGTCGGGCAGGTCGCCGACGACGAGGTCGCCGCCCGTGGCCGCACCATCGGCGTAGGTGTACGAGCGGATCTCGTCGCTCTCGGCCACGTACAGGGTGTCGCCGTCGAACGCCAGCCCGTGCGGCTGGCGCAGGTCGCGCAGCAGCACCGAGGCGGTGGCCGGTCCGGAGGCCCGCGGGGTGAGCCGCACGACCTCGCCGCCCTCCGGGCGCGACACCAGCAGCGCGCCGTCGGGCGCCCACGCGGCGTGGCGCGCCTCGTCGAGGTCGGCCCACACGGCGATCGACCAGCCCGGCGGGATGAGCGCGAAGCGCTCGCCGGAGAAGCGGTCGTTGGTGATGCCCGCGGGCACCTCCACCTTCGTCCGCTGCAGTTCGGGCGGCGCGGCGGCCGCCGTGGGGGCGGGCTGCTCGGCGACGGTGGTGCCGCCGCACGCCGCGACCAGGGCGAGGGTCAGTGCGAGGACCGGTGCGGCCGCCCGGCTGCGTCTGGTGGTCGAAAGGCGCATATGCACCATCGTGCCCACCGCCGGTCCGGCGGCGCGCACCGCCCCCGGGCCCGCGTGGTCACGGTTTGCGACCGACCGCCCCGGCGATGCAGTACTGGACGGGGGACATCGGCTTGACCCGCGGTCCGTCCGGCCACCAGTCGGCGCACCGGACCAGCCCCGGCTCCACCAGCTCCAGCCCGTCGAGCATCGTCATGATCTCCGCCCTGGTGCGGAACGCCCCGCTGCCCATCGGGCTGTGGATGAAGACGTCCTCCATGCGCCGGGCCAGCGAGCTGTGCTCGGCCGTCTCCGGGTCGAGGAAGTGGCTGAGCGCGACGTAGGAGCCCGACGGGAGGGCATCGATGTAGGTGGCCATGATCTCGGCGTACCGGTCGCCGGTGTAATGGTGCATCGTCCCGCACTGGTAGAGCGCGATCGGCTCGGAGAAGTCGAGCTGCTGGCGGACCACCTCGTTGTCCAGCACGGCCGACGGGTCGAAGATGTCGGCCCCGATGAGGTGGGTCTGCTCGTTCTCCTCGAGCAGCGCGCGCCCGTGGGCCAGCACCACGGGATCGTTGTCGACGTAGACGACGCGGGAGTCCGGGCGGATCCGCTGCACGATCTGGTGGGTGTTCTCGGCGGTCGGCAGACCCGATCCGCAATCGAGGTACTGGGTTATCCCGGTCTGCGCCGCGATGAACCGCGAGGAACGGATCAGGAACTCCCGGTTGTCCCATCCGAGCTGGGTGGCCTCGGGGGCCACCTCCTGGATCCGGCGCAGGACCTCGCGGTCGATCTCGTAGTTGTCCTTGCCGTTGAGGAAGGCGTCGTACACCCGGGCCACGCTGGCCTTGGAGACATCGATGTAGGCCGGTACGACATCTTCGGTGCTGGTCATCCGGGGCGCCTCGTCACGGGTCGTCGTCGGGGGGAAGACCTGCGGTGTCCTGGTGGGTGACAGCCCGCCGGCGGAGGTGATGTTAGGCCACGCAGCGCGTCGCGTTAACCCCGGGCAGTGACCTTTCTGCCACCGCCCGTGGCGTGTAGGGTCCCGCTGCGCCGGTAGCGGCGGCGCGGTCCTGTCGAGAGGATGGCACCACCACTCCTGGTCGACCGGCTGGTCGGAGGGGGATTCGCACGCGATGGCCGAGAACGGGCGCCCCGAGGTGTCGGGCGGCGACTCGACGTCGGCGCGCGGGGCGACGGCGCGCCGGATGGTGCTCGGCGCCCAGCTGCGGCGGCTGCGCGAGAGCGCCGGCATATCGCGCTCGGATGCGGCCTACGCCGTGCGGGCGTCGGATTCCAAGCTGTCGCGGATGGAACTCGGCCGCGTGGCGTTCAAGGAACGCGATGTCGCCGATCTGCTGACGATGTACGGGGTCAGCGATGCGGCCGAGCGCGACGTCTTCCTGGACATGGTCAAGCACGCCAACCAGCCGGGGTGGTGGCGGCGCTACAACGACGTCATGCCGAACTGGTTCCAGGACTTCGTCGGCCTTGAGGAGTCGGCGTCGCTGATCCAGGCTTTCGAGCTGCAGTTCGTGCCGGGTCTGCTGCAGATCGAGGAGTACGCGCTCGCGGTCGCGACGCGCGGCCGGCCGGAGTACGTGCCCGACGAGGTGCGCAAGCGGATCGCGCTCCGCATGGAGCGCCAGAAGATCCTCACCGGCGTCCGGCCGCCGTCACTGTGGGTGGTGCTCGACGAGTCGGTGCTGCACCGCCCGATCGGTGGGCGGCAGGTCCACCGCGCCCAGCTGGAGCACCTGCTGGAGATGGCGCAGCGGCCCAACGTCACTGTGCAGGTGGTGCCGAACCAGCTCAGCGGCTACGCGGCCGAGCACCCGTTCACCATCCTGCGCTTCGCCGAGGCCGAACTGCCCCACGTCGTGTACGTGGAGCACATGAGCGGTGCGCTCTACCTCGACGGGCTGGCCGAGATCGAGGTCTACAGCCGGGCGATGGACCGGTTGATGGTCGACGCCGAGACGCCCGACCGCTCGCGCCAGATCCTGGCGAAGCTGCTCTCGCAGATCTGAGCCCGCGCACGCGGACGTCCGCCCGGTCCGGGGCCCGGACCGGGCGGACGGGCCGGTGCTCAGCCCAGCTGAGCGACCGGCCGGCCGGTGGGCAGGGCGAACTCGTCGCGCTGCATGCCGACCACGAACGCTGACCATTCGGCCGGCGTGAAGACGAGCGCCGGGCCGGAGGGGTGGCGCGAGTTGCGCACCGCCACCTCGCCGCTGCCGAGCATCGCGACCTCCACGCAGTTGCCCAGCTGACCGCTCGCGCTGCTCTTGCGCCAGACCGCGTCGGGGAACAGCGATGCCGGACGGCCGTTGCTGTCGTCGCTCGTCATATGGCCTCCCGAGGCCGTGGTGCCCTTGTGCGACGCCGACGCTAGCACAACGAGGATGCACATCCCAGATGCACGTGCACGGGATGTGGGGCTGCGTACGGCAGTGCGATCGTCACATCGAGTGGCATCCCTGTTCGAGGGAGGGATCTCCGAGTTACGGCAAGTGCAGGTCAGCGCCTCCTGGAGTACCGGTGAGTACATATGCACGTGCAAACGTCGCGTGCACGAAACTCGTGCATCTACCAGTTGCACGAGCTGTGCGTGACCGGCACACTGCGTTCCGTGCAGAATCCGGGCCCGAGCGAGGCGACCACGACGATCCGCGGCATAGCCGAAGCGCTGGCGGGGTCGCTGTCGGCCGACGCCGTCGGCGCCATCCTGAGCGAGCACGTGCCGGACACCACCGGCCACTGCGGCGGGTGCCGCTTCCCGACCACGGCGTCGCCGGTCTGGCCGTGCCGGCTCTGGGCGATCGCCGACGAGCTGCACCGGATCGGCCCGACCCGCCGGCGCTGATCCGGATCCCCCGTCCCCGGCTGTCGATTCCGGGTCGGGTCGTTCGCCGAGTCGTCGGGAGCACCGTCCGGGTGCCCCACGACGAGAGGAACGGACATGCGCAAGCTCCTGGTGACGGCGTTCACGACGCTCGACGGGGTGGTGCAGGCGCCCGGCGGCGCCGACGAGGACCGCGACGGCGGGTTCGAGCACGGCGGGTGGGCGGTGCCCGGCATCGACGACCAGGTGCTCGGGCTGATGGCGGAGCTGACCGCGAGGGCGGGGGCGCTGCTGCTCGGGCGCCGGACCTACGACATCTTCGCGGCGACCTGGCCGCTGGCCGACGATCCGATCGGCGCCCGGATGAACGGGCTGCCCAAGCACGTCGTCTCGCGCACGCCGCGCACGCTGCACTGGGCGAACGCCACCCAGCTCGAAGGGGAAGTCGGCGCGGCGGTCGGCGCGCTCAAGCGCGAGCCGGGCGGGGAGATCCAGGTGCACGGCAGCGGCGGGCTGGTGCAGGCGCTGCTCACCCACGACCTCGTCGACGAGCTGCACCTGCTCGTCTTCCCGGTGCTGCTGGGCACGGGCAAGCGGCTGTTCGGCGGAGGGACGGTGCCCGCGGGGCTGCGGCTCGTCGGCGCGACGACGACCGCCACCGGCGTCGTGATCGGCACCTACGCCCGCGACGGCGGGGTCCAATACGGTGCGATGGGCCCCGAGACCGGCAACTGGTGACCCGCGAACCGGTGAGAGCGACCCCGATCGGACAGGACGAGCGATGCCGCAGTACGCGATTCTGATCTACGAGACCGAACTCCCCGGCGGGGCGGCCGACATCCCGCCCGAGGTCATGGAGGCCAACATGGCCGTCGAGGGCCGGATCGCCGAGATGGGCGCGCGCGTGGTGTACGAGCCGGCGCTGCAGCCGGCCTCGACCACCCGCACGATCCACCGCGACGGCATGGTCACCGACGGGCCCTTCCTGGAGACCAAGGAGGTCATCGCCGGGTTCTTCGTCGTCGAAGCGGCCGACCTCGACCAGGCCGTCGCCATCGGTCGACTGCTGCCGATCATGGACGGGGCGGTCGAGGTGCGGCCGCTGCTGCCGGTGTGACCCCCGGGCCCGTCGCGCCGTCGGACGCGGCCGCGCGGCGGGCCGTCGCCGACGCGCACCGCCGCGAGTGGGCCGCCGTGCTCGCCGCGACGGTGCGCGTCACCCGCGACCTCGACCTGGCCGAGGAGTGCGTCCAGGACGCCTACGCCGACGCGCTGGGCTCCTGGACCCGCTCCGGGATCCCGGCGCGCCCGGCGGCCTGGCTGACCACCGCCGCCCGGCACAACGCCCTGGACGCCCTGCGTCGGGCGGGCACCCTGCGGACCAAGCTGCACCTGCTGGTCGAGCCCGATCCGCCCGCCACCCCGTCCGACCCCGACCACCCCGCCCTCGGCGACGACCGGCTGCGGCTGGTCTTCCTGTGCTGCCACCCGGCGCTGGCCCCCGAGGCCCAGGTCGCTCTCACCATGCGGCTGGCCTGCGGCGTGCCCACCCCGGACGTCGCCGCGGCGTTCCTGGTGCCCGTGGCGACCATGGCCGCGCGCCTCACCCGGGCCAAGAAGAAGATCGTCGCGGCCGGCATCCCGTTCCGGATGCCGCCGCCCGCCCAGCTCCCCGCCCGGTTGGACGCCGCGCTCGCCGCGGTGCACCTGCAGTTCACCACCGGCCACACCGCCCCGGCGGGACCCGCGCTCACCCGCGACGACGTGGCCGGTCGCGCCGTCGAGCTGGCCCGCCTGCTGCACGCCCTGATGCCCGACGAGCGCGAGGTGCGCGGGCTGCTGGCGCTGCTGCTGGCCAACCACGCCCGCCGCGGCACCCGCACCGCGCCCGACGGGCGGCTGCTGCTGCTCTCCGAGCAGGACCGCTCGGCCTGGGACCGCGAGCTCGTGGCCGAGGCCGACGCGCTCGTGGTCGGGGCGCTGCGCGGCGGGCCCGCCGGCCGCTTCGCGCTGCAGGCCGCCATCGCTACGCTGCACGCCTCGGCCCCCACCTACGAGGCCACCGACTGGGCGCAGATCCTGCGGCTCTACGACGCGCTGGCCCGGGTGTGGCCGACGCCGGTCGTGGCGCTCAACCGGGCGGTGGCGGTGGCGATGGTCGACGGGCCGGCGGCCGGGCTGGCCCTGGTCGAGGCGCTCGACCGCGGCGGCCGGCTGGCCGGGTACCGGTACCTGCCGGCCCTGCGCGCCGACCTGCTGCGGCGGCTGGGCCGCGACGCGGAGGCCGCGGCGGCCTACGACCTGGCCGTGGCGCAGACCGGCAACGAGGCCGAGCGCCGGTACCTGACCGGACGGCGGGCGGAGCTGCGGCCCGCCGACTAGCGCCTCCCTGAGGCCCTGGCAGGTCACGACGCTGCGTAGGAGCGGTGTCACCTCGGGTACGACACCCGGTCGTGGTACCCGTCGACCGGCACGGGTGCGGCGCGGGGCGCCACAATCCGGTCCCGGGAGGTCGGAGGGTGCAGGTGGATGGGGCGGCGACCGCGAGCGAGATCGCGCAACGGCTGAGCGTGGGCCTCGTCGTCGTCGGCGACGGCGCGGTCGAGTGGTGCAACGCCGCCGCGCAGGCGCTGGTCGAGGCGCACGGCGGTTCGTGGACCGCGGACGGCGCCCCCGTGCGCCTGCTGACCGGGGTGCCGCCGGGTGCGGTGCGCCGCTCGGTCCGCTGGTCGCCGCCGGCCGGGGGCCAGCGGCTCTGGGAGGTCACCCGCACGCCGCTGACCCCTCCCCGCGTGCTCTTCGAGGTCGTCGAGCTCCCCGCCCCGGTCAACGGCGCGCGGCCGATCGGCATGGCCGAGCCGCACTGGCGCCTGGACCGCCTGGAGGCGCTGGCCCGGATGGGCTCGTGGGTGTGGCACGTGGCCGACGGCCGGCTGGAGTGGTCAGAGGCGCTGCTGGCGATGTTCGGCCGCCCGGTCGGGGAGGTGCTGGACTTCGACGCCTTCCGCGCGCTGGTCCACCCCGACGACCTGGCGATGATCGACGCCGCGATCGCCGAGGGCATGACGACCGGGCTGCCGTTCACCTACACCCACCGGATGGTGGTCGGCGGGGCCGTCGAGCGGATCTTCGAGTGCCACGGCGAGGTCTTCCGCGGCGCCGACGGCCGCCCGCTGCGGGTGCTGGGGACCGCCCGCGACGTGACCGAGGAGCACCGCGCCCGCACCGAGCTGGCCTACCTCGCCGAGCACGACCCGCTGACCGGCATCGCGAACCGGCGGGGGATCACCGCGCGGCTGGCGCGGTGCGCGGCCGACCCGGCCGGGGCCACGCTGCTGCTGCTCGACGTCGACCACTTCAAGGACGTCAACGACCTGCGCGGGCACGCGGTGGGCGACCGGGTGATCCGGCGCGTCGCCGAGACGGTGGCCGCGCGGCTGGGGGCCGGTGCGCTGCTCGGCAGGCTGGGCGGGGACGAGCTCGCGGCCGTGCTGCCGGGCTGCGACCCGGCGGCGGGGATCGCGCTGGCCGAGCGCCTGTGCGACGCCGTGGCCGGCGAGGCGGTCCTGGTCGAGGGCCAGTCGGCGGTGCGGGTGACCGTCAGCGTCGGGGTGGTCGCGGTGGAGTGCGGGGACGGCGTCGAGGCCAGCCTCGCCCGCGCCGACCTGGCGCTCTACGCGGCGAAGGACGCCGGGCGCAACCGGGCCCGGCTGTTCGCCCCCGACCAGTACCGGCAGGCGGTGGCCCGGGTCGGGGTGCTGCAGCGGGTCGGCGACGCGCTGGACGAGGGGACGATGGAGCTGGACGCGCAGCCCATCGTCGAGCTGGCCACCGGGCACCCGGGGCGCAGCGAGTTGCTGATCCGGCTGCGCGACGGCCTGGCCCCCGTGCTGGGCCCGGCCGAGTTCCTGCCCGCCGCCGAGCGCACCGACCTGGTGCTGCGCCTGGACCGCTGGGTGCTCGCCCGGGCCGTGCGGACCCTGGCCGAGCCGGCCGCCCGCGCCCGCGACCTGCGCCTCGAGGTGAACGTCTCGGCACGCTCCCTCGAGGACGACGACCTGGGCGCCTGGGTGCTCGCCCAGCTGCGGGAGCGCTCGGTCGAACCGCACCGGCTCGGGTTGGAGATCACCGAGACGACCGCCATCACCAACCTGGACGCCGCCAAGCGCCTGGTCGGGCAGCTGACCGGGGCGGGGTGCGGGTTCTCCCTCGACGACTTCGGCGCCGGGTTCGGGTCGTTCTCCCACCTCAAGCACCTGCCGTTCACCGCGGTGAAGATCGCCGGCGAGTTCGTCCGCCACCTCGACACCGACCCGGTCGACCGGGCGCTGGTGAGCGCGGTCGTCGGGGTCGCCCAGCGGCTCGGCATGCGCACCGTCGCCGAGCAGGTCGACCGCCCGGAGCTGGTGGACGTGCTGCGCGAGCTGGGCGTCGACGACGGGCAGGGCTTCCACCTGGGCCGCCCGCGCCCGCTGGACGGGCTGTTCGGCTGATCCGCGCCGCGGGCATCCGGCCCAAGCACGGTCGGCGGTCTGGACATCGCCGGGATGGGCCCGGTCAGGATGGGGGTGCAGGGCGAGGCCACAAGTGAACAGGAAGGGGAAGAGCGGACGATGAAGTCGATCTTTTTCCACCTGATGCCCTACCGGGACCTCCCGGCCGACTTCGAGCAGCGCTACGAGAGCATCTGGGTCACCCCACCGAACTCGGAGCTGTGCGACCCCCGCAAGGTCGCCCAGTACTACCAGTGGAACCTCGACGAGCTGGAGCTGGCCGACCGCCTCGGCTTCGACGGCGTCGGGGTCAACGAGCACCACCAGAACGGCTACGGCTTCATGGCCTCGCCGAACCTGATGGCCGCCGCGCTCGCCCGGCGAACCCCCAACGACAGCGCGATCATGGTGCTGGGCAACACGCTCGCGCTGTACTCGCCGGCCACCCGGGTGGCCGAGGAGTTCGCGATGCTCGACGTGCTGTCGAACGGCAGGCTCGCCGCCGGGTTCCCGGTCGGCACCTCGATGGACGTCAACTTCTGCTACGGCATCGCGCCGACCCAGACCCGCCCGCGCTTCCGCGAGGCCGAGGAACTGATCATCAAGGCCTGGACGCAGCCCGGCCCGTTCAGCTTCAACGGCACCTACAACCAGCTGCGCTACGTCAACCCGTGGCCGCAGCCGCTGCAGAAGCCGCACCCGCCGGTGTGGCTGGCCGGCGGCGGGTCGGTGGAGACCTGGGAGCTGGCCGCGGCCAAGGACTACACCTACAGCTACCTGTCGTTCTTCGGGGCGAAGTTCGGCCGCAAGCTGATGGACGGGTTCTGGGCGAAGATGGACGAGCTCGGCGTCGAGCGCAACCCGTTCCGGGCCGGGTTCGCCCAGCAGATCTGCGTCTCCGAGACCGACGAGCGCGCCGAGAAGGAGTACCTCGAGCACGTCACGTACTTCTTCAACAAGTGCCTGCACATCCCGCCGTACTTCTTCGAGGCACCCGGCTACCGCACCCGGCGCAGCACCGAGTTCGCGATCAAGACCGACCAGCCCGGCGCCATCGCCGCCGCCGCCGCGCTGGAGAAGAACTGGAAGGTCCTCAACGAGGAGGGGTTCATCATCGCCGGCAGCCCGGCCACGGTCGCCGACCGGCTCATCGAGGTGGCGAAGACGCTGCGGGTGGGCAACCTGCACGCCCTGCTGCAGATCGGGTCGATGCCCCACGAGCTGACGAAGAAGAACATCACGCTCTTCGCCGAGGAGGTCATGCCGCGCATCCGCGGGATCTGGGACGCCGAGGGCTGGACCCACCACTGGTGGCCCGCCGGGGCCGCCGTCCGCTCCGTCACCGCGCCGTCCGGCGCCCAGGCATGAGGAGGGTCCGACGATGACGACCACCGCACCCGCCCTGCCCGCGCACGTCGCCGAGCGCATCGTCGAGGTCGGTCCGGTCCGGGCCCGCGTCCTGGTGGCCGGCAGCGGCTCGCCGGTGCTGTTCCTGCACGGTGCCGGCGGGCTGTTCTGGGACCCGTTCCTGGAGTCGCTGGCGGCCCACCACACCGTGCACGCCGTGGAGCACCCCGGCGGCGCGGGCTCCGACGAGGCGCTGGCGCACCTGCCCGGGATCTGGGAGCTCGTGCTGTTCTACGACGAGCTGCTCGACGTGCTGGGGCTCGACGCCGTGCAGGTCGTCGGGCACTCGTTCGGCGGGATGGTGGCCGCCGAACTGGCCGCGAACAGCCCGCGGCGGGTCTCCCGGCTGGTGCTGATCGCGCCGATCGGGTTCTGGCGCGACGACCACCCGGTCCCGGACATCGCCGCGATCCCGCCCGACGCGCTGCCCGGGCTCGTGCTGGCCGACCCGTCCAGCCCGCTGGCCGCCCTGCTGGTCCCACCCGTCGACGACCCGCAGGCCCGCTTCGAGACCGCGATGCGGATGGCGAGCGTCCTGCACTTCATCTGGCCGATCCCGGACAAGGGGCTGAGCAGGCGGATCCACCGGGTGAGCGCGCCGACGCTGCTGGTATGGGGCGAGCGGGACGCGCTCGTCCACCCCGCCTACGCCGAGGAGTTCACCTCGCGGCTGCGCGACTCCCGGCTGGAGATCGTGCCGGGCGCCGGCCACCTGCCGCAGCTGGAGCAGCCTGCGGTCGTGCGCGACGCGGTGCTCGGGTTCCTGGACCGGGCCCCGTCCTGACACGCCCCCGCCCCCGCGGCCCCGTCGAAAACGAACTTGTCGTTCATTGGACCGGTCCAATCTGACGACAACGTCGTTCTCGACGGGTGCTTCGGGGGTGGTCAGGCGTCGGCGGACTGGGGGAAGGCGAGGACGCGGTCGGGGTCGTAGCGGGCGACGGTCTCCCGCAACCGCGGGAGGTTCGCCCCGTAGTACGCCTCGGCCCAGTCCGGCATCCCGGGGTCGATGTAGTTGACGTACCCGGTGGTCCCGGTCAGCGCGCCGAGGCCGTCGCGGACCTCGGCCACGGCGGTCGTGGGCGGCGCCGGGTCGCCGGCCGCCGAGGCGTAGACCTGGGCGCTGGCGAACGCCGTGCGGTGCGGAAAGGCGGTCGCGGCCGGGTCGACGCGCCCGGCCGCGCCGCCGAGCGTGTCCAGCAGTACGGCGATGCCGCGGGGCCGGTCGAGCAGCGCGACCAGCGCCGCCGGGTCGGGCAGGGGAGCGGGCAGCACCCGGGAGGAGGCCACGAACGTCTCGCGATCGCTGCTGCCGGCGAACCACCGCATCGCGGCGAGGTAGTCCTTCGTGGAAACGACCTGCGAGGTGGGCGCGGGCACGCCGGCCAGCAGCCCTGCGAGCTGGTCGCGGCAGGCGCTCTCCCCGCCGAGGAACGACCCGGCGATGCGCGCCCCGGGCGGTGAGCCCGAGCTGAGCGCGCAGGTCGACCACAGCTCGTCGGGCGCCGCCGACGCCCACGCCTGCCAGGCCGGCAGCACGTCGGCCGCGGCGCCTGCGGGGAAGCGCAGCGAGAACACGGTGACCGTCGGGGCGGCCTCGGTGGCGAACGTGAACGAGGTGACCACGGCCGCGTTGCCGCCGCCCCCGCCGCGCAGCGCCCAGAACAGGTCGGGGTCCTCGCGCTCGGAGACGGTGCGCAGGGTCGAGTCGGGCGTGACGACCCGCGCCGAGACGAGCCGGTCGCAGGTCAGCCCGTAGGCGCGGGTGAGCACGCCGATGCCGCCGCCGAGGGTCAGCCCGGCGACGCCCACGCTGGGGCACGAGCCGGCCGGGAGGGCGCGCCCGGCGCCGCCGACCGCGGCGCAGACGTCACCGAGCCGGGCGCCCGCGCCGATCGTGGCGGAGCCGTCCGGGGCGATCTCCACTCCGGCCATGCCCGCCACGTCGATCACCAGACCGCCGTCGGGGACGCTGTAGCCCGCGTAGCTGTGCCCGCCGCTGCGTGCCGCGACCGGCACCCCGGCCCCGCGCGCGAACTCCAGGCAGGCCTGCACGTCGGAGGGGTTCGCGCAGGCGGCGACCGCGGCCGGGCGCCGCCCGTCGAACAGCGTGTTGTGCGACAGGCGCGCGGTGTCGTAGCCCGGATCGCCGGGCAGCACCAGGGCGCCGGTGAGCCGGGAGCGCAGCCCCTCCCAGTCCGGCGGCGGCTGGTCGGGCATGCCCGGCGCCGCCGCCGGCCCGGTAGGCGGCCCGGTAGGCGGCCCGGTGGACGGCCCGGTGGCCGCCCCCGCGACCGTGCATCCGGCCAACCCAGCGATCCCGAGCGCGGCGGCACCGAGCACCGCCCGCCGACTGACGACCATGATCGGCTCCCCCCGACCCGTCGATCGTCCTCCAGCGCCGGACCCCGCGCAGCCCCGTCATCCCTTACCGAAGGGTGAACTCCGCGCCCGGCCGGATGAGTCCCGCTGCCACGCCCGGCCGGCCCGCTGCGACACCCCACCCCGCGCTGCGCGCCCCACCCGCCGCTGCGCGCCCCACCCCGCCGCGTCCTGGCAGGCCCAGCTGCGTCACGCAGTGCCGGGTGTGTCCTCGCAGTCCGCCGGCTCGTTGCGACAACCCACGCCGGGCTGTGCGCCCCACCCGGTGCTGCGCGCCCCACCCGGTGCTGCGCGCCGCACCCCGCGGCGTCCTGGCAGGCTCAGCTGCGTCACGCAGTGCCGGGTGTGTCCTCGCAGCCCGCCGGCTCGCTGCGACAACCCACGCCGCGCTGCGCGCCCCACCCGGCGCTGCGCGCCCCACCCGGTGCTGCGCGCCGCACCCCGCCGCGTCCTGGCAGGCCCAGCTGCGTCACGCAGTGCCGGGTGTGTCCTCGCAGTCCGCCGGCTCGCTGCGACAACCCACCCCGTGCTGCGAGACCCACCCGGTGCTGCGCGCCGCGTCCTCGCAGGCCCAGCTGCGTCACGCAGCGCCCGGTGTGTCCTCGCAGCCCGCGGAGCCGGTGGTCACCGCGAGCTCGGCGCCCGGCGGATGAGCCGCGCGCCTAAGCTCGCCGGTGTGGGTGCTCCGGGACCGGCGTTCGTGCTGCACGAGCACCGCCGCCCGCGCCACCACTTCGACCTGCGGCTGGAGGAGGGCGGGGTGCTGCGCTCGTGGGCCGTGCCCCGCGGCCTGCCCGACGACCCGGCGCGCAACCGGCTCGCCGTCGCGGTTCCCGACCACGACCTCGACCACCTCACCTACACCGACGCCGACAAGTCGATCGCCGATACCGGCTGGTGGGAGGAGCACGATCGCACCGAGCGCCGGCTGCTGTTCACCCTGCACGGCCGCGCCGGCGCCGTTCGGTACGCGCTGATCCGGACCGCGAGCGACTGGCTGCTGCACCGCACCAAGGACCAACCGGAGAAGTAGCCGCACAGCCGCACGGATAGCGGACCGGATCTGTCCGCGGGTCGTGTCACGGTCGGTGCATGGATGTTTCCGTGACCGAGCGCCCGACTCAGCACGTGCGATCCGCCGACGGCACCCCGATCGCCTACCACCGGTTCGGAACCGGACGACCGGTGGTCTTCGTCGGGGGTGCGCTCGCGACGGCGGCAGCGGCCGCCCCGCTGGCCGCCGCGTTCGCCCGGGCCGGCCTGCAGGGCGTCACCTACGACCGGCGCGGCCGGGGCGCCAGCGGCGACACCGCGCCGTACGCGCCCGAGCGGGAGGCCGAGGACCTGCACGCCGTCATCGACGCGGTCGGCGGGGACGCGGTCGTCCTCGGCCACTCCGCGGGCGCGGTCCTCGCGCTGTTCGCGGCGGCCGGGGGCGTGCCCGTGACCCACCTGTTCCTGTCCGAGCCCCCGCTGCGGTTCGGGCGGGCCGAGCCGGCCGCCGACCTCGCGACCCGGCTGCAGGCCCTGGTCGACCAGGGCCACGACGAGCAGGCCGTCCGGCTGTTCCTGGGCGAGGCCGTTGGCCTGCCGGAGCAGGCGGTCGAGGCGCTGCGCGCGTCGCCCGCCTTCGCCGAGATGCTCCCGCTCGCCCGGACCACCGCCTACGACCACCGGCTGGTCGCGTCGCTGTCGACGCCGACCGCCGCGATGCTCGCCGTCGGCGTGCCGACGACGATCCTGCGCGGCGACCCGACGATGCCGCTGCTCGTCACCGCCGCCGAGCGGCTCGCCGCGGCGATGCCGGGGGCCGAGTTGGTGGTCGTCCCGGAGTCGCGCGACCACGGCGTCGACCCCGCCGGGACCGTCCGCGAGGTGCAGGCCCGGATCGGCTAACCCGGTCGGGCCGCCGTCCGCGGCCCGGCCCGCGCGGCCCATTCCTCGGTGTCGCGCCCCAGCTCGACCGCGTGGGCCAGGCGCAGGGTGCTGGCCAGCCACAGCAGGATGTCGTGCAGGCGCAGGCGGGTGGGGCTGGCGTCGCCGGTGAGCGCCGCGACCGCGGTCTCCAGTGCGGTCATGGCGGCCGCGTTGGCCCGCAGCTCGCGCAGGATCACCGCCTGCACGTCGCTGTCGCCCTCCTCGGTATGCGGCCACAGCGCGCGCCGCGTGGTGCGGGTGAGGTGCGGGACGAGCGCCGGGCGGCGGTGGTGCAGCGCGGCGAAGACGTGCCCGAGGTGCGCCCCGGCGGCCCGACCGATCTCGCGCAGGGCCGCGCCGACGGTGCCCGGCTCGCCGAGCACCGACAGCTCGTCGTCGGGCAGGTCCCAGAACGCCCGCCCGGCGGCGCGCTCGTCGGCGGCCTCGGCCAGGGGCCGGACCCGCACCAGGACGTCGTGCACGGTCGTCCACGACGCCCGGTCGAGCCGGCCGTGCAGGCCCTCCCCGATCAGCACGCCCTCGTCGCCGGGCGGGTCGGCCGGCCAGGTGTCGAACCGGCTCCAGCCGAACGCGGGCATCGGCACCCAGCGGCCGCGGGGGGCGTCGGGGGTGCGGACCCGCATCGGCCGGCGGCCGCGGGCGTAGCCGAGCACCGCGGCCAGCGCGGTGTCGAACGCGATGGGCTCCGGGCCGGCGCTGGGCAGCAGCAACGCCGGTGGTCCGTCCCGGTCCGCTGGGTCGAGCACGCGCCCATCCTGCCCGAACCACCGGGTTCAGCGCGGCACCGGTGCGCGCAGGTCGGCGACCAGCCCGCGGCGGGCAGGGTCGGTCCGGTGGGGAGCGCCGTCGAGGGCGCCGCAGCTCCTCCTCGGTGCAGCACGCGCACCTGCGGTGCCACTCCAGGATCCCGGACATCCACTCCCGCAGGTCCCGCACGTGCCGCTCAGCACGTCGTGCACCTCGGCGGACAGGGCGAGGTCGTCGCACGGCCGGAAGATCGGTGGCGGCGATCCTCTCGAACTGCCGCACGCGGGCGGCCATCGGGTCGTTGACGACGTCGCGGGCCGCGAGCGCGTCGACGTCGAGCATGTCCTGGGCCGCGGTGTCCAGCTCGTGCAGCGGCCAGGCACACCGGGACCGCCGGCGGCGCGGCCACTCGGACGGGGCCGGGATCGGGCCGGAATCGCGATCGGAAGCAACTCCGAATGCGGCCCCCGGAAATGGTCAAGGTCGACCGGGGCATTACGACACGATCGGGTGCGACCGGTCGCGCGGGCCTTCCCGGCCCCGTGCGGCGCCAGTAGGAAAGGTCACCGCGGAGCCGGCGCAGCGGTGCGCTGCCCGTCGCGGCCGTCCGGCCGCGCCGCAGCCGTCAGCCGTCCGAGGAGGTCGCCCGTCCCGTGCTTCCCAGCAGGGCCCCGCCGTCGGCGGCCATGGGGGCCGCGTCAGCCCGCGCGTGCGCCGGATCCGTGCGCGAATGCCCCGTCCCGACCATTCGTCGCCCCCATTTCGATAACCGCGCAGAATTGCGCCGCGATGGGTGGAACCCGCTCCGATGAAGAGATGGTGCCCACATGATCGTGACCGAGCCGCTCGAGCAGGCCGGCGCGTGCTCACCGTGAGCCGGCAGTCGTACGCGCACCGGTTCCGTGCTGCTGACGCGCACCGGCGCGGCAGCCCGGGGCGTGATCGGCCTGCACCGGACCGGGCTGCCCGACGAGGTGCGGCCGGGGTTGAACGGCCGGTTCACGGGAATCGATGAGCGTGCTGTCATCAACCACCTCGCCACCGCCAACTACTCCGCCGCCGCGCTCGTCCCCGACGCGCCGGCGGTGCTGGAGAACATCGAGCCGGGACGCGGGGGCTGAAGCATGACCGAGGCCCTGCTGGAGGCGCCGGAGCGCCCACCGCCGTCCAGCCTGCCGGTCGGCGCGGCCCGGCCGGCCCTGCGCACCGGCGAGGACACCGGCGGCGTGGTCGGGATGCGGCCCGCCGGGCTACCCGACGAGCACGGGCCCGGGCTCCCGGTGCGCTTCACCGGGATCGACGACCGGGCCGTGGCGAGCGACCTGGTCAGCGCCCACAGCACGGTCGCCGCGCTGGAGGACGTCCAGGTCGGCCCGGCGTGGGAGGACCGATGACCACCGCGCACCCGGTGCGGGCCGGGGTCCCGCGCCCCCGCGAGCCGCACCGCGACCTGCGGGTCGGGGCGGGCGAGGTGCTGCGGGCCTGCCGGGCGGTGGTCGACCCGGCGCTGCGCGCGGCGATCGACACGCTGCCCGCCTCCGTCGTGCCGATCGCCGGCTACCACATGGGCTGGCTGGAGGCCGACGGTTCGCCGTGCGCGGCGGGCTCCGGCAAGGCCGTGCGCCCGGCCCTCGTGCTCGCCGCGGCCGGCGCCGTCGGCGGTCGGGTCGACGCGGCCCTGCCGGGCGCCGTCGCCGTCGAGCTGGTGCACAACTTCTCCCTCCTGCACGACGACGTCATGGACGACGACGTCACCCGCCGCCACCGGCCCACCGCGTGGACGGTGTTCGGGACCGGGCCGGCGATCCTGGCCGGCGACGCGCTGCTGGCCCTGGCCATGGACGTGCTCGCGGGCAGCGGGCACCCGGCGGCGGAGCACGCGGTGCGGGTGCTGTCGGCCGCCGTGCAGGACCTGGTCGCCGGCCAGCTCGCCGACCTGGAGTTCGAGCGGGTCGCGGTGGTCGACGTCGCCCGCTGCCTGGAGATGGCGGGCGGGAAGACCGCGTCGCTGCTGGGCTGCTCGGCCGCGCTCGGCGCGCTGCTGGCCGGCGCCGGGCGGGAGGAGGTCGACCTGCTCGACCGCGCCGCGCGCGACCTGGGGCTGGCGTTCCAGTTCGTCGACGACCTGCTGGGCATCTGGGGCGACCCGCGGGTCACCGGCAAGGCGGTCGGCAACGACCTGCGCCACCGCAAGAAGAGCCTGCCGGTGGTGGCCGCGCTCACGTCCGGCACGCCGGAGGGGGCCGAGCTGGCCGACCTCTACGCCCGCGCGGAGGAGCCGGGGGCGGACGAGGTGCGCAGGGCGGCCGGCCTGGTGGAGCGCAGCGGGGCCGCCGACTGGTGCCGCGAGCAGGTCGAACTGCTGCTCGCCGCCGCGCTGCGGCGGATCCGGGCGCTGCCCGGCCCGGTGGACGACCTGGTGGCGCTGGCCCACCTGATCGCGCGCCGCGACCACTGACGGGCTCGACCCGAGCACTACCGCGACCTGCCCCGACCACTGCCGTGGCCCGTCCCGGGCGCGCGGTCCACCGATCCCGGAGACACTCGACCCGACCCCACCCACCGACGGAGGAACCATGACCGACCCCGATCCGCCGCGGCGGATCCTGCTGGCGGCCCCCCGCTCGTTCTGCGCGGGGGTGGAGCGCGCGATCGACGTCGTGCGCGACCTGCTGGCCGAACGCGGCGGACCGCTGCACGTGCGCAAGCAGATCGTGCACAACGCGCACGTCGTGGCCGAGCTGGAGGCGGCCGGGGCGGTGTTCGTCGACGAGCTGGACGAGGTGCCCGACGGCGCCACCGTGGTGTTCTCGGCGCACGGGGTGTCGCCCGCCGTGCGGGAGGCCGCCGAGGACCGGGGCATGGAGGTCGTCGACGCCACCTGCCCGCTGGTGGCGAAGGTGCACGTCGAGGCCCGCCGGTTCGCCGCCCGCGGCGACACGGTGGTGCTGGTCGGGCACGCCGGGCACGAGGAGGTGGAGGGCACCCTCGGCGAGGCCCCGGGCTCGACGGTGCTGGTGGAGTCGGTCGAGGACGTGGCGACCGTGCGGGTGGCCGACCCGGAGCGGGTGTCCTACCTGACCCAGACCACGCTCTCGGTGCACGAGACGGCCGAGATCGTCGCGGCGCTGCGGGCCCGGTTCCCGGCGCTGCGCGGCCCGGCCGGGGCCGACATCTGCTACGCCACCACCAACCGCCAGGACGCGCTGGCCGCGATCGCCGACGACGCCGACCTGGTGCTCGTGGTCGGCTCGGCGAACTCGTCGAACTCGGTGCGCCTGGTCGAGCTGGCCCGCCGCGCCGGTACCCCGGCCCACCTGGTCGAGGACGCCTCGGCGATCGAGCAGGCGTGGCTGGAGGGGGTCGGCGTGGTCGGGCTGACGGCCGGGGCGTCGGCCCCGCCGGGCCTGGTCGACGCGGTGGTGCGGTCGCTGCGCGCGCGGGGCGAGATCACGGTGCGCGAGGTGCGGGTGGCCCGGGAGACGGTGCGGTTCCAGCCGATCCGCTTCGCCGGCGCCGCGCGCTGAGACCGGCTCAGGCCCGGGCGCGCCGGGCCCGGCCCAGCGCCAGCGAGACGAGCGCACCGACGACCGCGCAGGCGGCGGTCAGCGCGAAGATCTCGCGGTACTGCACCAGCAGCGCCCCGTTGACCGCCTCGGTGTAGGTGGCCAGCTGCTGCTGGTAGACGACCGGGTCGACGACCCCGCCGGTGGGGCTGATCGGCAGCGGGGTGGTCAGCCCCGCGGTCAGCTCGGCGAAGCGGTGCAGCCCCCATGCGGTCAGCGCGGCCACGCCGACGAGCATGCCCGCCGTGCGGGCGACCACCACCGCGGCCGAGGCGACGCCGTGCCGGTCCGACGGGACGGCGCGCAGCACCGCCGCCGACACCGGCGCGATCACCAGCCCCAGCCCGAGCCCGGCCAGCACCAGGTCGCTGTCGAGCATCGACAGCCCCGGGACTCGGGTGGCGCCCAGCGGGTCGGCCGGCCAGGTGGACATCAGCGCGTAGGCCAGCGCCGCGACGGCCATGCCGACCGCGCCGGTGACGGCGTCGCCCACGCGCGGCGCGATCACCCCGCCCAGCACGGCGCCGACGGGCAGCGCGACCAGGAACCTGGTCAGCAGCAGGGCCGCGCCGGTGGCGTCGCGGCCCAGCAGGGTCTGCGCGAACAGCTCCACGTCGACCAGGGTGACCAGCAGCGCCGTGCCGGCCAGGAAGCTCACCACGAGCCCGGCCGCGAACGGCCGCCCGGCGATCCCGGTGGGGTCGAGCAGCTTGACCCGCGCTCTGGACTCCCAGAGCGCGAACGCCACGAGCGCGACGACCGCGGCGCCGACGGCCGGCCAGCCCCACGTCGGCAGCACCGAGTGCTGCGGGTCGGGGTTGTAGAGCCCGACCACCAGCAGCGCGAGCGCCGCGGCCAGCAGCAGGCCACCGACGAGGTCGACGCCACCGGCGGGCGAGGTCCGCCCCGCGGTGCTGCCGCGCCGGGGGAGTGCGACGTGCACGGCCACCATGGCCAGTGCGGCCAGCGGCAGGTTCACCCAGAACACCCCGCGCCAGCCGATCAGCGCGGCGACGGCGGCGCCGTAGAGCGGGCCGAGCACGCTGCCCAGCTCCTGTGCGGCGCCGACCAGGCCGAGGGAGAAGGTGCGCTTCCGCTCGGCGACCAGGTCGCCCACCATCGCCATCGTCACCGGCAGCAGCGCGCCGCCGGCGATGCCCTGCAGCGCCCGCCCGGCCACGACGAGCCACAGGCTCGTGCCGAGCGCGGTGATCACCGAACCGACCGCGAACCCCAGCAGGCACGCCTGCACGACGGTGCGCCGCCCGATCCGGTCCGACAGCTGCCCGAGCAGCGGCATCGCCGCGACGTAGCCCAGCAGGTAGCCGGTGACCAGCGGGGTCGCCCGCTCCAGCCGGTTCAGCGGCAGCGCCAGGTCGACGATGATCTCGACCAGCAGCGTGACGACGACGTAGGCGTCCAGCGCGGCCAGCAGCACCGCGGCCGCGCCGACCCCGACGGCGACCCGCGGACGCGCGGTGGCTGCGGCCGGCACTGCGGCGGGCACTGCGGGCACGGGCAGCTCCTAGGCCGGCGGGGTGATGGAGACGGGCGCGTCGTACTCGGACATGCGCACGCTGACCGGGCCACCCGCGCCGGCCGGCCCGTCGGGCAGCTCCAGCTCGGCGCGCACCAGCCGGGACGTGACCGCGTCCAGCCAGACCACCCCCGGCACGGCCTCGGTCACCCCGGGCACCAGCGTCGCGACCCGCTCGGCGGGGAACGTCGCCGCCACCTTGAACGAATCGACCCCCTCGGTGACCTCGCGCGCCTGCGTGGTGCCCTGGTCGGCGCCGGCCAGCAGGGCCGCCGTGCCGCGCTCGGGGTCGAGGATGGCGGTCGGGTCGTAGATCGCGGCCGCGGAGGCCAGCGGCAGCGGGCTGTACCCGCCGGTCGGGCCCTTGAGGTAGAGCACGTCGCCGGTGACCACCAGCTGGTACTCCAGGGGCGCGCCGCCGCCCAGCGTCAGCACGGCGGTGCCCTCGGCCTGGCCGTCGGCGGTGATGGTGCCGTTCGCGCTGCGGATCGGCACCGAGGTCACCGTCGGGTCGATGGCGATGTCGACCGCCGCGCTGGTGACCGTGCGCATCGCGTCGGCGCCGCGGGACAGCAGCTCGATCGCGTTGGGGAGCGCGGGCTCCTCCGGCCCGCCGGAGCAGGCGGCCGGGAGCACCGCGAGGGCGGCCAGCGCCACCGCCGCGGCCCGGCGGACCCATCGACGGGGCGACGCGGAACGGGCCGGCAGACCCGCGCTGGGTGACATGGGCGGATGGTAGCGCCGCGTGACGAGGGCCCTCATCGACCCGCGACCGGTCGGGCGACGGCGCCCGCGTGGCGCAGGACGCCGATCACCACCAGTGCCGCCACGACGCCGGCCGCGGCCGCCGCGATCGAGGTCGGCGACAGCCACCCGGCCGCGGCCAGGCCGGCGACCGCCGCGGTCTCGGCGCCGACGGCCAGCCAGACGGCGCCGCCGGGCACCCGGTCGGCCGCGGCGATCCCGGAGTACAGCAGCAGCTGGGCCAGCGCCAGCAGCGTGCCGAGCGCGGCGAACACCCAGGCCGCCCCGCCGATCCCGGCCCCGTACGCGGCGCCGCCGATCAGCGGCAGCGCCCGCTCGCCGACCACGACCGTGCCCAGGGTGAGCACCGCGCCGATCCCGCCGACGACGCCGAGCGCCGCGGGCAGCGCCCGTCTGCGGTCCTCGGGGTCGGCGAGGCGGGGCAGCAGGATCACCCCGACACCCTGCGGGAGCCAGAACACGACCTTGACGATGATCGCCCCGACGGCGTACTCGCCGGCGGCGTCGGCGCTGAGCCAGTGCCGGGCCAGCAGCACGTCGAGCCCGCTGAGCAGGACGAACCCGAGCAGCGCCGCGGCGGCGAGCAGCCCGGCCCTGGCCAGGGGGCGCCACCCGGCGCCGTGCCGGGGCGCCCCGCAGACCACCCACCCGACCGTCGCTCCGACGAGCGCGCCGGCGGTCATCCCGCCCAGGGCGCCGGCCGGCGATCCCGACGCCAGCAGGCCGACGACCGCGCCCACGGTCTTGGCCCCGGTGAAGGCGACGGTCACCGCGGCGAGCCGGGCGAAGCGCCCGGTGCCCTGCAGGATGCCCAGGTGCGCGCCGACCACGAGGTGCGGCACCAGCAGCACGGCCAGCCAGAGCGCGGTGCGCGGGTCGGGCAGGTGCAGCAGCAGGCCCACCAGCGGCGTGGCCAGCGCGGCCAGCCCGGCCACCGCGACGGCGGTGACGAGCCCGGCGGTGTGCAGCTCGCGGGCCCCGGCGCCGGGGCGGGCCCCGGCCAGCGCGA
>NZ_JAHDTH010000451.1 GCF_018531445.1 Pseudonocardia lacus | reverse complement strand
CCTAGTACTACAGCCGTAGATCGTGATCTTGTTCTTGTCGGCGCTGGTAGTGGCATCGGCGGGCGCGGAACTGGTGGCGGCGGCGCCAGAGGCTCCAGCGCAGGACGCTGGTCAGCGAGCGGGCCGGGACGGTTAGCCGGTTGATCAGGCGGGCGATCTCGTTGCAGGACAACGGGATCAGCCCGACCGACTCCGGTGGTGGGTCGTGGTGGTGGGTTCGGGTTGCGGCGGCGGTGGCGGCGAGTAGGGCGTGGGCGAGGATCGCGATCAGGGTCCAGCGCCGCCAACTGCTCCAGCGGCGGACCTGGTGTTCGTCCAGGCCGGTGAGGGTTTTGGTGGCCTGGAAGGACTCCTCGATGCGCCAGCGGACCCCGCCGACGCGGACCAGTTCGGTCAGCGGCACCGGGTGAGGTGAGTAGCAGCGGTAGTAGGCCAGCTCGCCGTGTTCGGGGTGGCGCCGGATCAGCAGCCAGCGGTGTCCGGGTCCGTCGTGGGGGTGCAGGACGACGAAGGCCCACTGGTAGACGCGTGGGCCTTTCGCGCCGACGCCTGCTGAGTAGCGGGTCCAGCAGTGTTCGGGCAGCCCGGCGGCGATCTGGTCGACCCGCATCCGGACCCCGCCGTCGCCGCCGTGGACCAGGACACGACGGTTGCAGCCCACACCCAGGACATAGCCGAGCTGGTGTTCCTCCAGGCAGGCGCGCAGGTCGGGATCGGCGCCGTAGACCTCATCGCCGGTGACCCACCGCGCGGGCGTCTCGCCCCCGACGGCCTGGTCGATCATCTTGGCGGCCAGGGCGGGCTTGGTGGCGAACTCGACGCTGTCGGGCACCCCGGCCGCTTCACGGCGGTCGGGGTCGTCGGCCCAGCTGCGGGGCAGGTAGAGCTCGCGGTCGATGATCGCGTGCCCGGCCCGGGAGGCGTAGGCGAGGTAGACCGCGACCTGCACGTTCTCCACCCGCCCGGTCGTGCCCGAGTACTGGCGCTGGACCCCGACGGTCCGGTCGCCCTTCTTGGCGTCCCCGGACTCGTCGATGATCAGCACCGCGTCCGGTTCGCCGAGATGCTCGACCACGAACCCGCGCAGGTCCTCGGCGAGCCCGTCGGTGTCCCAGCGGGCCCGGCCCAGCAGGTGCTGCATGCCATCCGGGCTGGGGTCACCGGCGTGTTCGGCGATGGTCCAGCAGTTCTTGACCGGCAACTCGGCGAGCATCCCGTCGAGGAACCGGGCGAAGCGCCGACGGGTCTCCACCCGGGCGAACCGTCCAGCGACTCGACCGAGGAACTGGGTCCGCATCGCCGGCCAGGGGCCGGGTTCTAGGCTGTGGGTTGCGGCCACCGCTTCGTCTTGAGTCCACACAACCCGAGATGATCATGCGGTGGCCGCGCCACGTTCCGGGCACCCCCCACGGAGCAAGATCACGAAGTCCGGCTGTAGTACTAG
>NZ_JAHDTH010000450.1 GCF_018531445.1 Pseudonocardia lacus | reverse complement strand
GGGGGCCCGCCGGAGCGGGGGGCGTGGCCGGGCCGCGCGCTGGGCCCGGTCGCGGCGTCGGCCTGCGGCGCACCACGGTGGCCACGTCGTCGGGGTTGCGCGGCGGGGCGGGGGCGCGCTCCAGGACGGCCCTGGCGGCGTCGGCGAGCTCGCCCGCGCTGGAGAACCGGGCGTTGGGCAACTTCGCCATGCCGGTGGCGACCACCTGGTCCATCCCCGGCGGGAGGTCGCGGCGCACGTCCGACGCGCGCGGCGGGGGCGCCTTCATGTGCGCCTGCAGCAGCGTCAGCAGGTCGTCGGACGGGTAGGGCCTGCGCCCGGTGAGGGTCTCGTAGAGCAGGCAGGCCAGCGAGTAGACGTCGGCGCGGGAGTCCCAGTCGTCGCCCATCATGCGCTCGGGCGCCATGTAGGCGGCGCTGCCGACGGCCAGGCCGGGCCGGCTCAGCGTGGTGCCGCCCAGCGTGGCGGCGACCCCGAAGTCGACCAGGTAGACGAACCCGCGGGAGGCCGCCTCCTCCGGCGACGTGCCGACCAGCAGCGCGTTCGACGGCTTGACGTCGCGGTGCACCAGGCCCTCGGCGTGCGCGGCGTCGAGCGCGTCGGCGATCTGGGAGACCACGTCGACCGCGCGCTCCACGCTGAGCTGGACGCGCTTGAGCACGCCGGCCAGGTCGGTGCCCTCGACCAGGCGCATGTCGATGTAGAGCTGGCCGTCGATCTCGCCGTAGTCGTGGATCGGGATGATGTGCGGCTCGCGCAGCATCGCGGCCAGCGCCGACTCGCGGCGGAACCGCTTGCGGTACTCCGGGTCGGTGACCAGGTGCTTGGACATCCGCTTGACCGCGACGACCCGGTTGCGCCGGGTGTCGAACGCGCGGAAGACCTCGCCCATGCCGCCACGGCCGATGACCGTGTCGAGCCGGTAGGGCCCGAAGAGCTCCGGTTCGGTCACGGCCGTGCCCGTCCGGAGCCGCGCCGACCGTCAGCAGCCGACACCGTCGACCCCCCTGTCCGTCGCGGCCGGGCAGGTGCCGGCCGCCTGCTCCGCGCGGGCCGCCGCCCGCTCGGGTGCGAGCTCGGTGGTCACCGCGGCCGCCAACCACGGACCCACCTCGTCGCGTTCGCTCGTGCTCAGGTGCGCGGTGTCGTAGGACGGATGGCCGAACTCGATCACCTGGGCGCACACCCCGCCCGGACACACTAGAGCCTCCACGTCGAGCGGAACGAGCGTCGGGTACGTCGCGACGGCCTCGGCGACGAGCGCATCGAAGCAGCGGGCCTCGCCGGTGCCCGACCCGGCCCCGGCGAGCAGCACCGGGGCCGCGTCCGGGCCGGTGCCGAGCGCGCGCACCGCGTCGGCCAGCAGCAGCCGGTAGTGGGCGCGGAAGCCCGGCTCGCACGGCGTCGGCGCGGAGGCCGGGACGCGGGCGGGGGCGGCGTCGGCGCCGAGGTCCAGCACCACGGCCACCGGCCGGTGC
>NZ_JAHDTH010000449.1 GCF_018531445.1 Pseudonocardia lacus | reverse complement strand
GCGCGCCCGGAGGTCGCCGACCGCGCCGGCCGCACCACCCGCGTCGTCGGCATCGGCCGCGTCGGCGACGGCCTGCACCGCCGCGGCGACGTCGTCGTCGACCGCGCCGTCGCCGTCGGCGTCGGTCGCGGCGACCGCGTCGGCGTCCGCGTCGTCGTCGACCTGGCCGTCGCCGTCCTGGTCGGCGTCGACGACGCCGTCGGCGTCCACATCGGCGCCCGCGGCCAGCGCGGCCTGCGCCCGGCCGACCTGGTTCCGGTTCTGGTTCTGGTTCTGGCCCCCGGCGGCCGGGGGCGGTGTGCCGCCCGCACCGGCCGGGTCGGAGACGGTGGGGACCAGGGTGACCGCGAAGTACGTGTCGCCCTTGCGCGCGCCCAGCACCGTGATCGACGTGCCGTCGCGGTAGAACGCCTCGTCGCCGACGCCCGCGACCGGGACCGAGTTCTTGAACAACCGGTCGCGCTCGGACTCGAAGCGCCCGTTGTCGTTGGGCTGGACGTTGATCTGGTAGCTGAAGTTCCCGCCGATGGTGAACGAGCAGGTGTTGCCCGAGCCGACGATCTGGGTGCGCTGGTCGCCCGCGAGGTCGGCCACGGTGTTCTGGGACAGGAACCGGCACGGTTCCGGGCGCTCCCCGGCCTGCACCGCGGCCGGCGCGGTGACCGGTGCCGCGGGGACCACCGGCACGGCGCACCCGGCCACCGCGACCAGCAGCGACCCGGCCGCGACGCGGGCGATCGCGGATCGGGCCGGTGCTCCGCCTCGCGTCCTGCGGGCAGGCATCATCGTGGCACTCCTGTCCTCGTGGCCGCGGGCCCCGACGCGCGGGGGAGCATCTGGCGACCCGATGCGGGGGGAGCGGGGTCGCCTGCCGGGGGTGTCCGCGATCGGCGCCCATAGTGCTCGCGCCCGACGTCCGTCGCCAACTCCGGTGGCTCGTGGCGACGGACGTGACGGTGAGCTGACGGTGGCGTTCGCTCAACGGTTGGGCGCAGCGTCCCGATCGGGTAACGATCACCCGATCGGGCGTTCGCGCCCCGTGAGCAGCCGTCCGGCGCAGCCGCGCCTCCCCCGCCGGCCGCTCGTCGATGATCGGTGGACCTCCGGCGCAGCCCGTGGCGGAACCCCGCCACCGGGGTGTGGGTCGCGCGGTCCCCGACCGGCCGGCGCGGCTCTCGACGCCGCCCGGTGGGGCGAAGCAAGCGCGTGCTGACCGACCTGCTGGCGCCCAAGTGGTTGGACGTTTGCGGCGCCTTCGGCGCTGTGAGGGGCCTCCGGCGGTTCCTCCGCGGAGGGCGACCTCTGATCGAGCAGGGGCTTCCGGGGGTGGAGTGGCCGCTGTGCGGCCGGCGGGGGTGGGCCGGGTGTCCTCGCAGCGCGGGGTGGGTGTCGCAGCGCCGGGGGGGGGGGGGGGGGGGGGCCGCCCGGGGCGGGGGGGGGGGGGGCGGGGGGGGGGGGGGGGGGCGCGCGGGGGGGGGGGGGGGCCGCCGCGCCGGGTGGGGGTGTCCTCGCAGCGCCGGGTGGGTGCCGCAGCGCGGGCTGGGTGCT
>NZ_JAHDTH010000448.1 GCF_018531445.1 Pseudonocardia lacus | reverse complement strand
CGTCGGGGGAGAGCCGCAGCACCTCGCCGTCGAGCACGCCGAGCCGGGCGAGGGTGGCGGCCGGGGGGAGCGGGCCGCCGGCCGGGCCGCGCAGGCGCCACGGCCGGGGCGGCCGTCCGGGGAGGGGCTCGCCGACCAGTTCGAGCAGCATCGGGACCAGCTCGGCGACCGGGATGTCGGCCGGCAGCGCGACGTCGACGGTGGTGCGCGGGGCGAGCACGGTGAGCCGGCAGTAGGTCGTGGCCGTGGGCACGGGTGACCCTCCACAGTGGATGGTGCGGCGAGCGGGGTGAGTTCTGCGAAACGGCCACGAGCAGGTCGGACCGGTGCCTAGCATCGCAGCGCCCCACCCGTCGGCGGGGCGTTTCCGCAGAACTGGTGGGGGCGAGCATGGGGACCGTCGCGGTGTCGCGCACCGATCGGGTGCCGCCAACCCTGCCGGGCGGCGAGCTGGTCCTGGAGCCGCCACCGGAGCCGGAGCGCGTGGTCCCCTCCGGGCTGCTGCTGCGCCTGCTGCCGCTGGTCATGCTGCTCGCCTCGATCGGGTTCATCGCCGTGCTCGGGGCGCAGAACCCGACGTCGTGGCTGTTCGGCGGGATGTTCATGGTCTCGACGCTGGGCATGCTGCTGGCCGGTGGCGGCCGGTCGGGCGGCGGGCGCGCCGCCGCGGTCGACGAGGACCGGCGCGACTACCTGCGCTACCTGTCGACGCTGCGGCGCACGGTCCGCCGGATCGGGGCCGACCAGCGCGCGGCGCTGGAGTCGGTCCACCCCGAGCCGGCGGCCTGGCCCGCCGTGCTCGCCGAGGGCAGGCTGTGGGAGCGCAGCCCGGCCGACCCCGACTTCGGGCAGTTGCGCATCGGGCACGGGCCGCAGCGGTTGGGCACGCACCTGGTCGCGCCGCAGACCGGTCCGGTCGACGGCATCGAGCCGGTCACCGCGCTGGCGCTGCGCCGGTTCCTGCTCGCCCACGCCGCCGTCCCCGACCTGCCGGTCGCGCTGTCCGTGCGGGCGGCGAACGTCGTCTGGTTGGAGGCCGGGGCGGACGGCGACCCGGCGCCGGCCCGCGCGCTGGCCAGGGCGCTGGTCGCGCAGTACGTGCTGTGGCACAGCCCGGCCGACGCGCTGCTCGCGGTGGTCGCTCCGGGGCGCGCCGCCGCCGAGTGGGACTGGGTCAAGTGGCTGCCGCACGCCGCGCACCCCCGCCGCCGCGACGCCGTCGGGCCCGCCCGGATGGTCACCGCCGACGCCGACGACCTGCGGCTGTGGTGGCAGGTCGAGCTGGCCGGGCGGGCGCAGGGGCCGGGCGAGGGCGAACCGCACCTGCTGGTCGTCGTGGACGGGGCCGCCGAGGCGCCGGGGCCGTGGGCGGGCGTCGCCGGGGTCACCGTGCTGCGGGTCGGCGCCCCGCCCGGGCGCACCCCGGGACCGACCGTGCTGCGGCTGCGGGTCGGGCCGGGGGAGCTGCGCCGCGGGGCGGAGAACGTGTTGGTCGGCGAGCCGGACGCGCTCTGCCGCGCCGAGGCCGTCGCGCTGGCCCGGCGGATGGCCCGGTACC
>NZ_JAHDTH010000447.1 GCF_018531445.1 Pseudonocardia lacus | reverse complement strand
CCGGACGTTCATGTGGTTCCATGCCCGGGCAGTCTGCTGCGAACCGGACCCGATCACGATCGTCAACAACCAAAAGGCGTCGGGTTCGTTGTGACGACGGTTCATTCACGCTGAACACGCCGGCAAAAGAGCAGCGAGATATGCCAGAAGTAGTGCTTCTGGCGAGGGCGCGGAACGAGGGCGTTCCGCGGCGGTGCGTCTGTCGCAGCCCAGCACCGCTGGTCGCCCTCCGGGACGCGCTCGTTCAGCGCGCGGAAGTGGACGTAGGCGCAGCGCGCGGTGGTGGCGTGGAGGTCATGTGCGGTTGTGCCGAGGGTCCGGCGATTGAGTGATCAGCTGACGGCGGGTGGCGGGTCGGCGAGCATCCGGCCGCGGTTGGGGAGCTGTTGCAGCGCCTGCTTGACGGCGACGGCGGCGTGGTTGACGGCGGAGCGGGCGTGGGTGAGCGCGTCGCGCCAGGTGGTGTCGGCGTCGTGGCGCAGTCGAGCTGCGGTCAGCCGCTGTGCCGCGGTCGGTGCGTCGGCGGACTCCGGCGCGGGCGCGCCCGTCGTCGGCGGTGGGTCGATCACGTCGGCTCGGGCGTAGAGATGGTTCGCGTGGCGGGCTTGGTGTTGAGCGGTGGTGAGGGCGTCGGCCAGGTTGGTCAGCTTGCTCGCGGTGGCGGCGGTTGCCTCCCGGGCGGCGGCGTGGCGGGCGATGCGGTCTTCGAGATGGCGGCGGAACGCGGTGGCGGCATCGCCGGCCCAACCGTTGTTACGGGCGAGAGCAAGCAGGTCACTGATCGCGTCGTCGTGGTCGTAGCTGTCGCGGGTGAGCGCTGCCGCGAGTGCGTGAAGACCGTCGGGGTTGCCGGCGATGAGGTTTTGGGCCCCTGGGTGGCCTGGGATATCGGTACTGCGATCTGAGGCAGCGAGCGCGGTGGCGCCCGACATGGGGGCGTCGAGGGCGCGGTGTCCGCTCGCTGCAGGATGGCTGAGCCGAGGGGTTGAGGGTTCGGGCGGTTCTGTGGGTGCACGGCTAGGCCCAGCGAGGGACGGCAGATCCGGGTCGGGAGCGAATCGGGGGACGGCCGAGGGCGGGCGGGGGAGCCCGCTGGTCAGCAGCGTGGCTGCGGCGTGGTCGGCGTGCGTGTAGGCGTCTGCGGTGCGGCGTAGATGCTCGATGGCGGCGCGGTGATCGGCATCGAGGTCGACGACGACAGCGCGGTAGTGCGCGGTGAAGAGGCTGATTCGTTGATCGAGAACGCGGTCGCCGGATACGTCACCCGGTGGTAGAGCGGCCTGTGGCCTTCTGACGTTGGTCATCATTCGAGCGAGGACACGGAGCGCGTCGGGGTCAACGGAGAGAACGTCGGCCGATTCATAACTCGCGGTCGGGCCCAGGGCGGAGTCCAGATGGTTGTGCATCGCAGAGATCCGATCGGCGACGGCGTGTGAGCTTGGCCCCCAGCGCCGGACACTGACGGTGTGGGGTCAGCGATCTTGGTCTGGCGGGGTGTGGGCTGCTTCGTAGTCCACCGGCGACAGCATCTGAATGCTGGAATGACGCCGTGTCGGATT
>NZ_JAHDTH010000446.1 GCF_018531445.1 Pseudonocardia lacus | reverse complement strand
TGGGCGCGGCCGGGTGGGCGGCCGTTCCGCTGGCCGGGCTGCTGGCCGGCGTGCTGACCGCCTCCGCGGGCGCGGTCGGACTGGCCACCGGCGTCCTGCGCCGCGGGTCGGCGGTGCCGCACGGCCCATCCATGGTGGTCGCGGCCGGCGTGGTCACCGCGCTGTCGGCGCTGGCGCCGACGGGGCTGCCCCCGCCGGGGTGACCGGCGCTGCCCGGTCGGGCGAGCGTCGGGCCCGGTCGGGCCGGGTGAGAGACTTGCCGGCGTGCTGCGCTGGATCACCGCCGGGGAGTCCCACGGTCCCGCACTGGTCGCCGTGCTCGAGGGCATGGTGGCCGGGGTCGGGATCACCACCAAGGAGTTGGCCGCCGAGCTGGCCAGGCGCCGCCTCGGCTACGGCCGCGGCGCCCGGATGAAGTTCGAGGCCGACGAGCTCGAGGTCATCGGCGGCGTCCGGCACGGCGTCACCCAGGGTGGGCCGGTGGCCGTGCGCATCGGCAACACCGAGTGGCCCAAGTGGGAGACGGTGATGGCGGCCGACCCGGTCGACCCCGACCTCATCGCCAACCGGGCGCGCAACGCCCCGCTCACCCGGCCCCGGCCCGGCCACGCCGACCTCGCCGGCATGACGAAGTACGGCTTCGACGACGCCCGTCCGGTCCTGGAGCGCGCCAGCGCCCGCGAGACCGCGTCGCGCGTGGTGCTGGGCACCGTGGCCAAGGCCTTCCTGGCCCAGGCCCTCGACGTCACGATCGTGTCGCACGTGGTGGCGCTGGGCGCCGTGGAGGCCCCCGACGCGGACGCGGTCCCCGGCCCGGGCGACCTGGAGCGCGTGGACGCGAGCCCGGTCCGCGCGTTCGAGGACGCGACGACGGCGGCGATGGTCGCCGAGGTCGACGCCGCCCAGAAGGACGGCGACACCCTCGGCGGCGTGGTGGAGGTGATCGCGTACGGGCTGCCGGTCGGGTTGGGCAGCTACGTGCAGTCCGACCGCCGCCTCGACGCCCGGCTGGCCGGGGCGCTGATGGGGATCCAGGCGATGAAGGGGGTGGAGATCGGCGACGGTTTCCGCACCGCGCGGCGGCGGGGCAGCGCCGCGCACGACGAGATGGTCCCCGGCGACCCGGTCAAGCGGCTGTCCAACCGGGCGGGCGGCATCGAGGGCGGGATGACGAACGGCGAGCCCGTGCGCGTGCGGGCGGCGATGAAGCCGATCTCCACCGTGCCGCGGGCGCTGCAGACGGTCGACGTCGCCACCGGCGAGGCGGCCACCGCGATCCACCAGCGCTCGGACGTGTGCGCGGTGCCCGCGGCCGGTGTCGTCGCCGAGGCGATGATCGCGCTCGTGCTGGCCGACGCGGCGCTGGAGAAGCTGGGCGGCGACTCGCTGGCCGAGACCCGGCGGAACCTGCGCTCCTACCTCGACGCCAGCGGCTGAGGCAGCGGGCGGGTCGCGACGTCGGCGCGGTGCGACCAGCGCGCCGCCGGCGCGGTGCGACCCGTCAGGTGCGGGGGCGGCGCGGGTGCTGGCCGGGGCGGCGACCGCGCCGGGTGGCGGCGCGGAAGG
>NZ_JAHDTH010000445.1 GCF_018531445.1 Pseudonocardia lacus | reverse complement strand
GGCCCCCGCTCCGCGCTGGCCCGCCCGTCGTCGCCGCCCGCGCTGCTGCTCGGGGCCCGCGGCGGCCGCCTCGACCCGCGGGTGGCGCGCACCGTCGTGCACCGCGCGCTGGCCGCCGTCCCGGGCGTCCCCGACGTCGGTCCGCACGGTCTGCGGCACGCCGCCGCCACGCACATGCTCGAAGGCGGAGCCGACCTCCGCTACGTACAGGAATTGCTCGGTCACGCTAAGCTAGCCACCACTCAGCTCTACACGCACGTCACCGTCGAGCGGCTGAAGGTGGTTCATGAGCAGGCGCACCCCAGGGCATGAGCTGCGGTTCGGCGCGGTCGCCGCGCCCGCCCGGCTGGTCGGCGCCCCGGCCGTGCCCACCACGGTCGCGCAGGATCCCGAACCGTCGGCCCCGGCACCCTTCGGCGGAGCGGTCCCCATGGTCGACGACCTGTGGACGCATTACCTCGCCGAGCCGACCCGAGAGGTGCGCGACCACCTGGTGGTGCACTACACGGCCCTGGTCAGCGCGGTGGCCCACCGGGTGGCCGCCGGGCTGCCCCCGCACGTGGAGCTGGCCGACCTGGTGCAGTCGGGCGTCTTCGGGCTGATCGACGCGGTCGAGCGGTTCGACCCGGAGCGCAGCCCGCGCTTCGAGAGCTACGCCGCCCAGCGGATCCGCGGCGCCATCCTCGACGAGCTCCGCGCCCAGGACTGGGTGCCGCGCAGCGTCCGCGGCCGGGCCCGGGAGCTGGAACGGGCCCAGGAACGGCTGGAGGCGCGGCTGCTGCGGGCGGCGACCGACCGCGAGCTGGCCGGCGAGCTGGGGGTGGCGGTGCACGAGCTGCGCGGCCTCACCCGCCAGGTGCAGGTGGTGAGCGTGGAGGCGCTGGACGAGAGCAGCGGCGGGACGTCGGAGCTGTTCACCGACCACCGCACCCCCGACCCGATGGCCACCGTCCAGGCCAGGGAGACGCTGCGCCAGCTGGCGATGGTGGTGGCCCAGCTGGGCGAGCGCGACCGCACCGTCATCCGGCTGTACTACCTGGAGAACCGCACCCTGGCCGAGATCGGCCGGATGCTCGGGGTCACCGAGTCGCGGGTGTGCCAGCTGCACTCGCGGCTGGTCGGCCGGCTGCGCGGACGGCTGGAGGAGCTGGCCGCGGGCTGAGGCCGCCGCCGCCGGGGCCCACGGCCACGGATCGGGCAGCGGGAGCAGGCGCACCCGGGGCGGGCGCAGCAGCACCAGCGGGTCGAGGTAGTCACCCGGCCCGCGGCGCACGCCCCAGTGCAGGCAGGCGGGGTCGGGGCAGCCGGGGTGGCCCGCGTCGAGCGTGCCCAGCGGCTGCCCGACCGCCACCGCGGCCCCGGTCGCCACCACCGGCCGCAGCGGTTGGTACGTCGTGCGCAGCCCGTCGTCGTGCAGCACGGACACCACGCCGAGCCCGCCGACGGGCCCGGCGAAGACCACGGTGCCGGCCCGGGCCGCGAGGACCGTGGCACCCGGGGCGGCGGCGAGGTCGACGCCGCGGTGGCCCGGCCCGAACGGGTGCGCGGGCGGGCGGAACGGCGTGCGCACGGCGGGGGTGGGGT
>NZ_JAHDTH010000444.1 GCF_018531445.1 Pseudonocardia lacus | reverse complement strand
CTCGCCCGGCGGGCGCTGCTGCGCGATCTGCTCGCCGCCCCGCGGGCCGAGCCGGGCCCCGGCGCCGCCGTCGACCTGGCCGCCGGCCTGGAGCGGTTCCGCCGCGAGCACCGCCGCCCGGGCCTGCGCGTGGTCGTGTCCGACTTCCTCGACGACTCGCCGTGGGAGGTGCCGCTGCGCCGGCTCGCCGCCCGGCACGAGGTGCTGGCGGTCGTGGTCGTCGACCCGCGCGACCGCGAGCTCCCCGACGTCGGGGCGCTCGTCCTGGTCGACCCGGAGACCGGGCGGCGCCGCGAGATCCGCACCGACGCGCGGCTGCGGGCGCGGTTCGCGCAGGTGACCGCGCAGCACGCGGCCGCGACGGCGGCGGCCCTGCGCCGGGCCGGCGCCGACCACCTGGAGTTGCGCACGGACGGCGACTGGGCGACCGACCTCGCCCGGTTCGCCGCCCGCCGGCGCCGCACGCGGAGGGCCGTCCGATGAGGTTCCTGCAGCCCTGGTGGCTGGTGCTGCTCACCGCCGTCGCGGCACTGGCGCTGGCCTACGTGCTCGCGCAGCGCCGCCGCGGCCGCTACGCGGTCCGCTTCGCCGCGCTGCCCCTGCTGGAGCGGGTGACCGGCCGCGGCCCCGGATGGCGGCGCCACGTGCCCGCGGTGGCGTTCGGGCTCGTCGTGCTCGGCCTCGTGGTGGGGCTCGCGCGCCCGGTGCTGGAGGTCGCCGTCCCCCGGGAACGGGCCACGGTGGTCGTCGCCCTGGACGTGTCCACCTCGATGCGTGCTACCGACGTCGAGCCCAGCCGCATCGACGCCGCCACCGCGGCGGCGCGCGCGTTCGTCTCCGGGCTCCCGGAGACGTTCAACGTCGGGCTGGTGACCTTCTCCGGGGCCGCGGCGGTGGCGGTGGCGCCGACGCTCGACCGGACGCCCGTGCTCGCCGCGCTGCAGGATCCCGACCTCGGCGACGGCACCGCCATCGGCGACGCCGTGGAGGCCGCATTGGACGCCGTTGGCTCGCTCGACACCGCGCTGGGCACCACGGCCGAAGGGCCCCCGCCCGCCCGCGTCGTGCTGCTCTCCGACGGCGCGAACACCGCCGGGACCCCGATCGACGCGGCGGCCGAGGCGGCGTCGGCCGCGGGCGTGCCGGTCTCCACGATCGCCTACGGCACGCCCGCCGGGGTCATCGACAGCGGCCCGCGGACGCTGCCGGTGCCGGTCGACCCGGCCGCGCTCGCCGACCTCGCCGCGGCCGCAGGCGGCACGGCCTACACCGCGGCCACCGGCGCCGAGCTGCAGGAGGTCTACCAGGACATCGGCTCCTCGGTCGGGTACCGCACCGAGGAGCGCGAGGTCACCGGGTGGGTCCTGGCCGCCGCACTCGTCGCCGCGCTGGCCGCGGCCGCCACCTCGCTGCGCTGGTTCGCCCGCCTGCCCTGATCCGCCCGCACCCGCCCCTGCCCCGGAGGTCCCGTGTCCCATCCCGGCCCCGCGTTCCGCCCGAGCACCGAACCGGACGGGCCCCGGGCGGCGCCCCCGCCCGGACCCCGCCGCGCCGACCCGCCCGACCTGCTCGCCCCGCCCTCCGCCCTGCCCCCCGCCCTGCCCGTGGCCCCGCAG
>NZ_JAHDTH010000443.1 GCF_018531445.1 Pseudonocardia lacus | reverse complement strand
CGGCCGGCGCAGGCCGTGGGCCTGGTTGGCCGCCGGCACCGTGCTGGGCCTGCTGGTCGGCCTCGCCGTCGCCGCGGTCGTCGGCGCCGGACCCGACGGCGTGCGCCTCGGCCCGGTCGGCGTGGTGGTCGGCGTCCCGCCCGCGCCGTCCGTCCCGGCCGCCACCGGCTCCCGCGGCACCTGGGGCCAGCGCGTCACCACCCCGGACGGGATCGCGATCGAGGTCTCCGAGCCGGTGCCCTACGAGCCGTCCGCGCAGGCCGAGGGCCACCAGCGCGCCCGCGCCGTGCTGGTCACCACCACGATCACGAACGGGTCGGGCGCGCCGTTCACGCTGAACACGTTCGCCGTCGGGCCGACCGCCACGCACCGCGGCCGCCCAGCGGCCCGGATCTTCGACGTGGCCGGCTCGCTCGTCCCGGCGGTGCCGGTCTCGATCGTCCAACCGGGCGCGACGGTCAGCTACCGGACGGCGTTCTCCCTCGACCAGGCGACCGGCGAGCTGGCGCTCGACTACGCACCGGGAGCGGTGTTCACCGGCGAGGTGTAGGGAGGCTGCCGACCGGTGCGGCGGTGCCGGCTACCGTTACCCGCCGCGCGACGCCGGTGCCGAGCGCCGACCGGGGAGGGGCCGTGACCACCGAGACCGCCACTGGGCGTCCCGACGTGCTGGGCCCGTACCTCCTGCAGGGCATGCTCGGCCGCGGCGGGATGGGCGAGGTGCACCGGGCGTTCGACACCCGTCGCGGGCGGGTCGTCGCGCTCAAGATCCTGCAGTCCGACCTGGCCCGCGACGAGGCCTTCCGGGCCCGGTTCCGGCGCGAGTCCGACACCGCGGCCCGGTTGCAGAACCCGCACGTCATCCCGATCCACGACTTCGGCGAGATCGACGGCCGGCTCTACATCGACATGCGGCTGGTCGAGGGCAGCGGCCTCGACCGGTTGATCGCCGCCGGGCCGCTGGACCCGCGGCGGGCGGTCGCGCTCATCACGCAGGTCGCCGAGGCGCTGGCCGACGCGCACCGCAACGGCATCCTGCACCGCGACATCAAGCCGTCGAACATCCTGGTCACCCCGGCCGACTTCGTCTACCTGGTCGACTTCGGGATCGCCCGCGCGCTCGGCGACAACGTCACCGCGCTGACCTCGGTGGGCGTCGCGGTGGGGACGCTGGCGTACATGGCGCCCGAGCGGTTCGGCGACGGCGTCCCCGACGCCCGCTCCGACGTCTACTCGCTGACCTGCACGCTCGTCGAGTGCCTCACCGGCCGCCGCCCGTTCCCGGCGACCGACCTGCCCGGCCTCATGCACGCCCACCTCACCGCCGACCCGCCGCGGCCCAGCCTGGAGCGCCGGGCGGTGCCGCCCGCGCTGGACGACGTCATCGCCCGGGGGATGGCCAAGGACCCGGCGGCCCGGTTCACCACGCCGACCGAGCTGGCCGCCGCCGCCCAGCAGGCGCTCGAGCTGTGGGGCCACACCGTCCCGTCGGTGCGCCGGCCGGTGGCCGAGCCGCCCCGCCGGGCGCGGACGGCCGCGCTGGCGACCGGCGCGGTGCTGATCGCCCTCGCGTCCGGGGGGATCGGCTTCGCCGTCGGCCGGTCCGGTGCGCCGGACCCG
>NZ_JAHDTH010000442.1 GCF_018531445.1 Pseudonocardia lacus | reverse complement strand
CTCTGATCCGAAAATTAGGTCGGGGACGGGCAGGCGGGAGCACCGGCTGGGCAAAGGGCTGGTGCCGGGCCGGGAACGGGCGAGCTGGAGGTGTCAGGCAGCAGGCTTGACGGTGACGGTGTAGCCCATCGCTTCGAGTTGGTGGACGTAGGTGCGTTTGCGGCGTTCGAGGTTGATCCGGGAGTCGTGGAAGTCTGACCCGAGGTCGTTGTAGCGGGCCTGGGGATCAGACAGCAGATGCCAGATGATCACCAGCAGGGAGCGTCCGACCGCGACAACGGCCTTCTTCTTGCCCCGCCGTCGCGCGATGCGCCGGTAGCGCTCGCCCAGGAAGGTGTCGGTGCGCGCGAGGCTGAACGCGGCCTCGCCGAGCAGGCGGGCCAGGTAGCGGTTGCCGTGCCCGGTTGAGCCGCGGCCCTTGTTCTTGCCCGCGGACTGGGTGACTCCGGGTGCGAACCTCGCCCACGAGGCGAGGTGCGCGGCGGTGGGGAAGCGGGTCATGTCCAGCCCGATCTCGGCGACGATCCCGGCTGCGGCGACCGGGCCGATCCCGGGGATCTGATCAAGACGGGTGATCGCCGCGGCGAAAGGGGCGACCATCTCCTCGATCACCGCGTCCAACTCGGCGATGTCAGCGCTCAGCGAGTCGACCCGGGTGAGCATTTTGGCCAGGAGGAACCCGTGATGGTGGGTGAAGTGCCCACGGAAGGCCTCCTCCAGGGCGGTGATCTTGCCGCGCATCCGACCCCGCGCCATCTGCGCCAAGATCTGCGGATCGTGCTGTCCGGCGATCAGGGCGGCCATCATCTCCCGTCCGGACACCCCGAAGATGTCCGAGGCGACCACCGACAGCTTGATCTGGGCGTCTTCGAGCAGCTTCTCCACGCGCTGCTTCTCCGCGGTCCGGGCCTCGACCACATCGGCCCGGTACCGGGTCAGGTCCCGTAAGCGGCGGATCTGTGGTGGGGGCACGAAACTCGGGCGCAGCATCTGCCGCTCGGCGAGTTTGCACAGCCATACCGCGTCGATCTTGTCGGTCTTCGGGCGGCCCGGGAGGTGCTTGACGTCGCGGGCGTTGACCAGCCACGTCTGGAAACCGGCCGCTTCCAACAGGTAGAACACCGGTTTCCAGTAGTCCGAGGTGGCCTCCATCACCACCCGGGTCACCCCCAGATGCCGCAGATGATCTGCCAGCGCCAACAGCGAACGGGTCATCGTGGAATAGGTCGTGACCTCCTGCAGACGCCGCCCCGGCCGGCCCTCGTGGGGCACCCGCAGGCAGCACACCACCTCAGCCTTTCCGATGTCACACGCCGCGACCCGGGCGATGATCTCCTCGACCTGGGTGTCTTCTTCGAGCACCACGCCCTCCTCACCGCCCTGCTCACCCGCTCTCATCGCGCTCTCATCGCGCTCTGGAAGGGGCTGCCCGGAGGGCCGCCAGGGACAGGCGAATCTGATCCGCGTGCTCGAAGCAACACTGAAGCTCCCAAGAGCGCGGCCCTCAGCGCCCCGCTGCGAAACGACCTCCCACGATCAAAGAGACTCGGCGTCAACGGGCAGCCAACACGGAATTTTCACCGCTGAACGCGCGGTCCTCAAGAACCACACACGCTGCGAAGACGG
>NZ_JAHDTH010000047.1 GCF_018531445.1 Pseudonocardia lacus | reverse complement strand
TTGTGGTGGATCTTGTGAGAGAGAACCTGCCTATCGAGGACCCCGCGTCCTGACCAGCACCACGTAGATCATCCCGAATGTCCGTGTCGCCCGCCCGGACGTTTACCTACTCGCTGAGATCACCTCAGTACATCCCCTTCTACTTCGCACCTCGGTCCCCCATGCTGTACAAAATCTCGCGCGGTTCGGTTCCGACCTTCACCGGACCGCAGTCCGAACTCGTATACCTGGTCTCATCGTTCCGACGTGTCCACTCGGCTGGATTGCAGTGGTTCGGCAGCGACGGCAACTGTGCGGCGGCTGTCACGGTCCACTGCAACGACTGGGCGACACTGGAGCGGATCGTCGACTGGCCGCTCATGGAGGAGAAGTACTGGAACAACACCGAAACCGACGGCGATCGAATGCGCCGACGGATGGCGGAGTTCCTGGTGTTCGAGAGATTCCCAGTGTCGGCGCTCGCTGGTATCGTGGTGATGACCGACGACATGAGCAACCGGGTGGCCGCAGCATTGAGCCAGATCCCAACGATCAGCGTGCGCCCGGACTGGTACTACCGGACGGAGGTCGGACCATGATACTGGAAGGCACCGGAAACCTTCTCGAAGCTGACGTCGAGGCCCTCGTCAACACGGTCAACACCGTCGGCGTCATGGGCAAGGGGATCGCCTTGCAGTTCAAGCGCGCCTTCCCCGGCAACTTCCGGTCCTACGCGGAGGCGTGCCGGCGCAACGAGGTCGCACTCGGCACGATGTTCACATGTTCGGTTGACGGTCTCGGCAATCCAAAACTGATCGTCAATTTTCCCACCAAGGGCCACTGGAGGTCCAAGTCGAGGATCCAGGACATCGAGGCGGGTCTCGTTGACCTTCGGCGCATCATCGATGAACGCGGAATCCGATCCATCGCGGTACCCCCGCTGGGGTGCGGGAACGGCGGACTTGACTGGAGCGACGTTCGACCGTTGATCATTTCTGCGTTTTCCGACCTGGCGGATGTGGAAGTGCATCTCTTCGCACCCGCCGGCGCGCCGGACGCCTCGGCGATGCCGGTGAACACAGACCGACCCACGATGACCCGCGACTACGCGGCCATGCTGCTCGCTTTCGAGCTGTACATCGCGAGGAGTGCAGCCGCGGGCCTCAACATGAACAGCAAGCTGTCCCTCATGGAAGCCCAGAAGGTCGCTTACTTCATGCAACTCTGCGGTTGGCCGTCCGATTTCGACTTCGTGCCGAGCTACTACGGTCCGTACTCCCAAGGCATGAACCAGTTCATCAGCGAGATCGAGGGTCACTTCATCGTGGGGTTCGGCGACGGTACCGGCGGAAGCCGAGCCACCATCTCATTGCGAGGCGGCGCCCTCGCCGAGGCGCATGAGATGCTCGACCGCGATCCGCAATTCCAGCACGTCATTGACAAGTTCACGGGCGTCGTTGCGGGCTTCGAGTTCCCCTACGGGATGGAACTGCTGAGCACGGTGCACTTCGCCGCCACGAGACTGACCGGCAGGACTCCGGCGGGCGTGCCCAGCGTGATGCAGGCGATCGACTCCTGGTCGGAGCGCAAGGCTCAACTGTTCCGCGCCGAGCAGGCGTCGCGTGCGTACGACCACCTCAGCGTCCTGCACGCGCTGTGAACGAGAACACCTCGACCATGACTCGGACGTCCGCGCGGTCAGGTCCGCGCGAACACCCGGTCGCGCGTCACGCGTCGGCTTCGGGGACGAGGATCCAGGCGGCGATGTAGAGCAGCCCGCCGGAGCCGGCGCCGAGCACGGTCAGCGCGACCAGGCCGAGGCGGACGAGGGCCGGGTCGGCGCCGAGGGCCTCGGCGAGTCCGCCGCAGACGCCGCCGAGCATGCGGTCGGTGCGGCTGCGGCGCAGCTCGAACCGGCGGCGGGGCTGCGTCGTGGTCGTCGCGCCGAAGCTGGGGTCGAGGATCGGGTCGACGGTGGGTCGGCTGCTGTTCTCCATGTCCACGACTCTGCCGCCGCCGGGGCCGGGATCCATCGGGCAGCACCCCCCCCCCCCCCCAGCCCGGCCCCCCCCCCCGACCCGGGGTCGGGCGCGGCTGGTCTCCGGGGGTACGCCGTTGTACCCCCGGGGTCATCGGGGTGGGTGCTACTGCTGGTACGGCGCCTTGTAGCCCTCGGCCTCGGACGCGGTGAACAGCGGGGCCACCTCGGTCAGCCCGCCCTCGGCGGCCGGGTCGACCTTGGCGATGTAGACGCCGCGGGTGGGCGGCGCGCCGGGCGAGCTGTAGTCCAGCTCGGTCACCAGGTCGTCGGTCTTCACCGAGGTCAGCGTGGTGAGCGCGGTGGCGACGCCGGCGCGGCTGAGGTCGCCCGCCTCGCAGGCCTTCTCCAGCACGGCCTGCCACACCATGCCCTCGACGTAGCCGGTGTGCACGCCCGCGTTGACCGGGGCGCTCGGGTACTTCTGCTTGTACTCGTTGGCCACCTCGACGGCCTTGGGCGTCTCGGAGGAGAACGGCGGGCTGGACGCGGCCACGTAGAGCGCGCCCAACGCGCCGGCGGCCGGGCTGTCCAGCAGCGCCGGGTCGAACGTCGGGTTGTTGCCCAGCACCGGCACGTTCAGCCCGAGGGCCTGGTTCGCGGCCAGCGCGGAGGCGCTCTGGCTCGGCGTGGTGGTCAGCACCAGCACCTTGATGCCCTCTCCGCGCATCCCGGTGACGATGCCGGTGAGGTCGTTGTCCGTCGAGGTGATCTTGGCTTCGGTGATGGTCAGCCCGTGCTGCTCGGCGTAGTACTGCGAGCCCTTGAGCCCGTTGCCGCCGTACTCGCCGTCGATGTAGATGTGGCCGATTTTGTCGCCGTCGGCCAGCAGGCCCTGCTGCTGCAGGTAGGCCAGCCCGTTGACGATCTCCAGGTCGTAGGTGGTGCCGATCATCATGATGCTCGGGTTGTTGAGCACCTCGCTCGACCACGACGCCGGGGCGGCCAGCAGGTTGTCGTCGATCAGGTTCTGCTTGAGCGCGGCCAGCACCGGCGAGCCGAGCAGCTGCACCATGCCCAGCACCTTGGGTTCGAGCTGCGGGTAGAGGGTCTTGGCGGTGTCGGCCTTGTAGCCGTGGTCGACGACCTCCAGCTGGATCTGCCGCCCGCAGATCCCGCCGGCGGCGTTGACGTCGTCGGCCCACAGCTGGTTGCCGGCGTTGAGCCCGGCGCCCAGGTTCTTGAACGGGCCGGTGTTGTCGCCCATCACGCCGAGCGTGATCGTCGTGTCGGTGACGCCCTTGTCGGTCTTCACCCCGCCCGCGCCGGCCTCGCCCGCCGGCTGCTGGTCGGCGGTGCTGCCGCAGGCCGCCAGCACCAGCGTGCTCGCCAACGCCGCGGCCAGCACCGCTGCTCTACGCCCTGGGATCATCGTCGTTCCTCTCGGGGGTGTCTCGCCCGCCGGGGGCGGCGGGGACGGGTGCGGGGGCGCGTCGGCCCACCAGGCGCCGGCCGATGGCGGCCGCGCCGCCGGGTTCGAACAGGACCACCAGCACGACGGCGGTCCCGTAGACGAACGCGCTGAGCACGACGGCGGTCAGGCCGCCGAACTCGGCGTCGGCGAACCAGCCGAACTCGTTGGCGCCGAGCAGGAAGAACTGCTGCAGCCCGTAGACCACGACGGCGCCGAAGACGGCGCCCGGCACCGAGCCCAGCCCGCCGATGATCACGATGGCCAGGAAGGCGATGGCGACGGTCAGCGAGTAGTTGCCGGTGAACTCGTTCTCGTCGGGTTTGACCAGGTCGAGCCACAGCGCCGTCATCACGCCCGCCAGGCCGGCGTAGGCCGAGGACACCACGAACGCCCCCGCCTTGACCCGGGTGACGTTCACCCCCATCGCCGCGGCGGCGGCCTCGTTGTCGCGCACCGCCCGCCACGCCCGGCCGATCCGGCTGCGCACCGCGCCCCTGGCCAGCAGGTAGGCGATCACCGCGAGGGCCAGGAACAGGAACCAGAGCCGCTGCTGCTTCTGGATCGCGACGCCGAGGATCGTCGGGGCCGGCTCGCTGTTGGCGAACGCGAAGCCGAACAGCTCGAAGGTCGGCGGGGTGCGCCCCGAGGACGTGCCACCGGTCAGCGACTCCAGCGACTGCCCCAGCCAGAGCCCGAGGAACACCAGCGACAGCGACGCCACGCCCAGGTAGATGCCGCGCAGCCGGCCGGCGACCGGGGCGAACGCCAGCCCGAGCAGGCCGCTGACCGCCACCGCGCCGATCAGCCCGATCACCGGCGGCAGCCCCAGGCCCACCAGGTCGGCCTCGGCCTCGCCGGAGAGCACCGCGTAGGAGACGGCCCCGACCAGCAGGAAGAAGGGGTGCGCCAGCGACAGCTGGCCGGCCTGGCCGACCAGCAGGGTCAACCCGATCCCGCCGACCGCGCCGATCAGGATGTACTGCGCCACCTTGAGGTAGGCGACCTCGGTGCCGATGATCACCGGCAGCAGCACCAGCAGCACCAGCCCGACGGCGGTCGCGGCGATGGCGAGCCAGTTGCGGCGGCGCTTCGGCGCCGCCGGCGCCGGCTGCGCGGACGAGGGCTTGACCAGCGTGTCAGACACGACTGAGCTCCTTGGTCCCGAACAGCCCGGAGGGCCGGACGACGAGCACCACCAGCATCACCAGGAACACCGCGCTCTTGGAGAACTCGAAGGAGATGTACTGCGCCGACAGCGCCTCGGTGAGCCCGACGACGATGCCGCCGACCACCGCGCCGGCCGTCGAGTCGAGCCCGCCCAGGATCGCGGCCGGGAACGCGACCAGCGCGATCGCGTGGGTGCCGCGGCCCAGCCCGGCCCCGGAGAAGTCCTGGGTGGCGATGAACAGCACCGCCACCCCGGCCAGCGCCCCGGCCACCAGCCACGCCGTGGCCGTGACCCGCGAGCTGCGGATGCCCATCAGGGCCGCGGCCTCCCGGTTCTCCGCCTGCGCGCGCATCGCCACGCCCCAGCTGGAGTAGCGGAAGGCCAGCAGGAACGCGGCGATCAGCACCGCCCCGACGACCAGCGCGATGGCCTGCGTCCGGAAGACCGTCACCGCGCCGAGCTGGATCGGCTGGGCGTCGTAGGGGTCGCCGATGAACGGGATGTCGGCGCCGACCCGGCGGACGATCTCCTCGGTGATGATGACGTCGATGCCGATCGTGAGCAGGGCCAGGCCGTTGTGGTCGGCGGAGGTGGCGTTGGCCAGCAGCGCCCGCTCGATCAGCAGCCCGGCCAGCGCGGCCGCGAGCACGCCGACCACGGCGGCCGTCGGCCAGCCGAGCGCGTCCTTGAGCTCGTAGACCAGGTACCCGCCCACCAGCACCAGCGAGCCGTGCGCGAAGTTGACCACCTCGGTGGCCTTGAAGATCACCACGAAGCCGAGCGCCAGCAGCGCGTAGACCGCGCCCTTGCCCAGCCCGTTGACCAGCAGCTGCACGAACGTCGTCACGACGGCACCCCGTCCCCGCCGCCGTCGGCGGTCGCGCCGCCGTCGGTCTCGTCGTCGGTCTCGTCCTCGCCGGTGCCCAGGTAGGCCCGGATCACCCCCGGGTCGGCCTGCACCTCGGCCGGCGGCCCGTCGGCGATCAACCGGCCGAAGTCGAGCACGCTGACCCGGTCGGCGATGCCCATGACCAGGCCCATGTCGTGCTCGACCAGCAGCACCGAGATGCCCAACGCGTCGCGCAACCCGGTGATGGTGACCGCCATCTGGGCGGTCTCGGTGGCGTTGAGCCCGGCCGCCGGCTCGTCGAGCAGCAGCAGCGTGGGCTCGATGGCCAGCGCCCGCGCGATGTCGACGCGCTTGGCCACGCCGTAGGGCAGCACCCCGACGACGGTGTCGAGCCGGTCGGCCAACCCGAGGAAGTCGCAGATCTCCTCGGCCCTGGCCGTGTGCCGGCGCTCCTCGCGCACCGTCCGGGGCAGCCGCAGCCCGCCGGACAGGAAGCCGCCGCGGGTCAGCACGTGCCGGCCGGTCAGCACGTTGTCGCGCACGGTGGAGCCCGGCGACAGCGCGATGTTCTGGAAGGAGCGACCGATGCCCAGCGCGGCCAGCTTGTGCGGCGACAGCGCGGTCAGGTCGGCGTCGCCGTAGCGGACCTCCCGCGGCGCCCGCACCCGGTGGCGCACGCCCGGCTCCCGGGGCGCCGGATCGCGGGTGGGCCGGTACAGCCCGCTGATCACGTTGAAGCAGCTGGACTTTCCGGCCCCGTTCGGGCCGATCAGCGCGTGCACGGTGCCCGGTGCGACGGTGAAGCTGACGGCGTCGAGCGCGGTGATCCCGCCGAAGCGCAGCGTCAGGTCCTCGACCACCAGCTCGCGGACGTCGTCGCGCAGGCCGGTCGGCGGCTCGGCGGCCACCGCGGCCTCGTCGCGGGTGCCGGCGCTCATCCGACCCACCGCGACAGCGTCCGGCCGCGCCGCTGCGCCTGCGCCGCGGCGGCCTCGGTCTCGGCCTGCGCCTGCGACTCGGCGTGCCCGCCGAGGTAGAGCCGCTGCACGTCGTCGCTGGCGGCCAGCTCGTCGGCCGGGCCGGACAGCGCGATCCGGCCCACCTCCAGCACGGCGGCGTGGTCGGCGACCCGCAGCGCCATCGTCGCGTTCTGCTCGACGAGCACCACCACCGTGCCCTGCGCGTGGATCTCCCGGATGATCCCCCCGATCCGGCCGACCATCTGCGGGGCCAGCCCGAGCGACGGCTCGTCGAGCAGCAGCAGCCGCGGCCCGGACATCAGCGCCCGACCGATGGCCAGCATCTGCTGCTCGCCGCCGGACAGCAGCCCCGCCCGCTGGGCGGCCCGCTCGGCCAGCACCGGGAACAGGTCGTGCACCCGGCGGCGCGCCGCTGCCCGGTCGGCCGCGGAGCGGGCGCCCAGCCCGCCGGCCCGCAGGTTCTCCTCGACGGTCATCCGGGCGAACACCTGGCGGCCCTCGGGGACGGCCACCACCCCACGCCGCACCACGACGGCCGGGTCGAGCCGGTCGATGCGCTCGCCGTCGACCCGGATCTCGCCTGCGGTGATCGCGCCGCGGTGCAGCTTCAGGGTGCCCGAGACCGCGCGCAGCAGGGTCGACTTGCCCGCGCCGTTGCCGCCGAGCACCGCCAGCACGCCGTCGTCGGGCACCTCGACGTCGATGCCGTCGAGGGCCAGCACCGACCGGCCGTACCGCACGGAGAGCCCGCGCACGCTCAGCACTCCGGGGCACCTGCCCGTCGGAACCCAGTGACCACTTCGAGCTCCCTCGCTCCGGCGACCCCGTTCGGCCGATCGGGGTCATCGTGTGAGGGATCACAGCAACCAGGCACCCCCACTTGGAGAGGGGCGGCACGAATGTTGACAGTCCGTTATCCGGGAAGCGCCCAACTGTCGCCCATCCCGTCGAGAACGAGGTTGCTGCGAGTTGTGAGCGCTAACATCCGCAACAACTTCGTTCTCGACGGGGGGTGGGTCAGAGGAGGCCGGCCTCGGACGCCTTGCCGATGGCCTCGACGCGGTTGCGGGCGCCCAGCTTGTGCAACGCGGACTGCAGGTAGGTCTTGACCGTGTTGCGGGCCAGGCCCGTGCTCTCCGCGATCTCCGGGTTCGTCCGGCCCTGGGCGGCCAGGCGCAGCACCTCGTACTCGCGGCGGGTCAGCCCGCTGCGGGCCAGCGCCGCCCGGCTGGCCCCGCCCGGGTCCATCCGCGGGTCGCACACCCGCTCGCCGCGCAGCACCCGGCGCAGCGCGTCGACCAGGTCGGTGGCCGCCGCGTCCTTGAGCAGCGCGCCGTGCGCCCCGGCGTCGAGCGCGGCCTGCACGCCGTGGTGGTCGCCGTGCGCGGTGAACACGACCACCCGGGCCGACGGCACCCGCTCCCGCAGCCCGGCCACGATCTCGGGGGCGAGCATGTCGGGCAGCCGCAGGTCGAGCAGCACCAGGTCGGGGGCGAGGCCGGCGGCCCGGTCCAGCGCCGACCTCCCGCTCTCCGCCGACCCGACCACCACGAGCGCCGGCTCACCGCGCAGCAGCAGCGCCACCCCGTCGCGCACGACGGGGTGGTCGTCGACCACCATCACCTTGGCGGCACTCATCGCCGGTCCCTGCAGAGCTCGCCCATCACGCCCGGCCCGGCGCCGGCAGCAGCATGCGCAGCGTCGAGCCGCCGTCCTCGTCGTGCACCAGGCTGACCCGCCCGCCGAAGCGCGCCGCCCGCTCCGCCAGCATCCGCAGCCCCAACCCCGTGCCGGGCACGCCCTCCGCCCCGGCCGGCTCGGCCGGCGCGCCGTCGTCGGCCACGGCCACCTGGACCCCACCCTCGTCCTCGCCCAGGCTCACCACGACGGTGCTCGCCCCGGCGTGCTTCTCCACGTTCAACAGGCCCTCCCGCACCGCGCCGACCAGCAACGTCGTCCGCTCGGCGTCCAGCGGGCTGACCTCCCCGAGCTGCACCAGCCGGGCCGCCACCCCGGTGCGGGCCTGGAAGCTGCGGCAGTGCTCGGCCAGCTCGATCGGCAGCGCCCGCTCCGGGCTGGACTCCGACAGCGCCAGCAGCGACTCGCGCAGCGCCAGCGCGGCCGCCGACACGTCGGACTCCAGCCTGCCGAGGCGGGTGCGCAGGACCGGGTTGTCGGGCAGCGTCGAGCGCAGGTCGCGGACCTGCGCCCCGATCGAGAACAGCATCGCCCCCACCGAGTCGTGCAGGGATGCCTGCATCCGCCTGCGCTCGGCGGCCACCGCCGTCTCCCGGCCGGCCTCGGCCCGCTCGGCCAGCGCCAGCGCCACCGCCGCGTCCGCCGCCACCCCCTGCACCGCCCGCACGGCGTCGTCGCCGAACTCGCCCGGGCCGCGCAGCGCCGCGTAGGCCACCGCCACCGTCTGCTGGCGACCGGCCCGCTCCCGCACGATCGGCACCGCGAGCATCGCCGAGAGCGCCTCCCGGCTGACCACGCTGTCGAACTGGTGGGTGATGCTGCGCGAGGTCACGTAGTCGCTCACCCGCACCGGCCGGCCCAGCGCCATCACCCGCCCGCCGACGCCCTGGCCGACGGGCACGATCAGGTCCTGCAGGGAGTCGGTGCGGGTGCCGGCGAGCCAGCGGATGACGCCGCCGTCGCCGTCGGTGTCGGCGACGAACCCGGCGTCGGCGCCGGCCGCGTCGCGCAGCAGCCGGGCGGTGCCGCGCAGCGCGAGCACCCGGTCGAGCACCGTGAGCAGCCCCTCGCGCTCCACGAGCAGCGCGTCGAGCAGGCGCTGGTGCTCGGCCGCACGGTCGGCGGCCGCACGATCACCCCGCGTCGGCATGACCGGAGATTCGCACACACCGGACGTCGGATGCGACACCCGTCACGTCGCGAGGGCTCAGCGGCGGTGGTCGCGGTCGTGCGAGCCCATGTTCTGGCTGGGGATGCCGGAGTGCGGGGTCTCCTCCGGATCGTCGAAGACCTGCCGCTCGCGCAGCCGGATGGTCCGGCCGATCACCATGCCGACACCCGTGGCGACGACCAGCCAGACGGCCGCCCCGACGAGGATCCATCCGACAGTGGAGATGACGACCCCCGGGTCCGACGCCTTTTCGCAGCCTGAGAACAGATTAGCCCAATAAGAGCAGTCGCACAAAGCGAACGGCCGACATCGCTCTGCAATCGGGGCGGACAAGCCCTGCTCAGGCCGTCCGCGCAGGGTTTGCGTCCTCTTCACAGCCTCCGGGGAGGCTGTGAAGAGGACAACGCCCTTGTGAAGAGGAGGGACGAGGGTGGTCAGCTCGGGTCCGGCACCGCCGGCCCGAGCAGGTCGTCGGCGTCGACGATCCGGTAGGCGTAGCCCTGCTCCGCCAGGAACCGCTGGCGGTGCTGGGCGTAGTCGGTGTCGACCGTGTCGCGCGAGACCACCGAGTAGAAGTGGGCCTGGCGGCCGTCGCCCTTGGGCCGCAGCAGCCGGCCGAGCCGCTGCGCCTCCTCCTGCCGCGACCCGAAGGTGCCCGACACCTGCACCGCCACGCTGGCCTCGGGCAGGTCGACGGAGAAGTTGGCGACCTTGCTGACGACCAGCACCGGGATCTCGCCGCGGCGGAAGCGGTCGTAGAGGGCCTCGCGCTCCTTGTTCCTCGTGGAGCCCTGGATGACCGGGGCGTCGAGCTCCGCACCGAGCTCGTCGAGCTGGTCGAGGTAGGCGCCGATGACCAGGGCGGGCTCGCCCGGGTGGCGGTCGAGGACCGCGCGGACCACCTTGAGCTTGGTGCGCGCGGTGGAGGCCATCCGGTAGCGCTCCTCGGCGTCGGCGACGGCGTAGCCCATGCGCTCGTTGTCGGTGAGCGTGACGCGGACCTCGGTGCACTCGGCGGGGGCGATCCAGCCCTGGTTCTCGATGTCGCGCCACGGCGCGTCGTAGCGCTTGGGCCCGATCAGGGAGAACACGTCGCCCTCGCGGCCGTCCTCGCGGACCAGGGTGGCGGTGAGGCCGAGGCGGCGGCGGGACTGCAGGTCGGCGGTCATCCGGAAGACCGGGGCCGGCAGCAGGTGCACCTCGTCGTAGATGACCAGGCCCCAGTCGCGGGAGTCGAACAGCTCCAGGTGCCGGTACTCGCCCTTGGACTTGCGGGTCATCACCTGGTAGGTCGCGATGGTGACCGGGCGGATCTCCTTGCGCTCGCCCGAGTACTCGCCGATCTCGTCCTCGGTGAGCGAGGTGCGGGCGATGAGCTCGCGCTTCCACTGCCGGCCGGCGACGGTGTTGGTGACCAGGATCAGCGTGGTGGCCTGGGCCTGGGCCATCGCGGCCGCGCCGACGAGCGTCTTGCCCGCGCCGCACGGCAGCACCACGACGCCCGAGCCGCCCGCCCAGAACCCGTCGACGGCGGCCTTCTGGTAGTCGCGCAGCGTCCAGCCGTCCTCGGCGAGCGCGATCGGGTGGGCCTCGCCGTCGACGTAGCCGGCGAGGTCCTCGGCCGGCCAGCCGATCTTCAGCAGGGCCTGCTTGAGGTGGCCGCGCTCGGAGGCGTGCACGATGACCGTGTCGTCGTCGATGCGGTTGCCCAGCAGCGGGGCGATCTTCTTCTGGCGCAGCACCTCCTCCAGCACGGCGCGGTCGAGCGCGACGAGCACCAGCCCGTGCACGGGCGACTGGGTGAGCTGCAGCCGGCCGTAGCGGCCCATCGTGTCGACGACGTCGACCAGCAGCGGCTGCGGGACGGCGTAGCGGGAGTAGCGGACGAGCGCGTCGACGACCTGCTCGGCGTCGTGGCCGGCGGCGCGCGCGTTCCACAGCGCGAGCGGCGTGACGCGGTAGGTGTGGACGTGCTCGGGGGCGCGTTCGAGCTCGGCGAAGGGCGCGATCGCGATCCGGGCGGACTCGGCGTCGGGGTGGTCGACCTCGAGCAGCAGCGTCTTGTCGGACTGGACGATCAGCGGACCGTCGGACATGGTCGGTCACTCCTCGGACGAGGGCGCCGAGTGCCGGGCGCCCGCAACGACGGTACGCGCGCACACCGACGGCCGGCCGCCGTCCGGCGGGGAGCGGTGGGGCAGCCGGCCCGGCGCGTTGACCCGGCCGGACGGGTCGGACCGGGTGCGGGTACGGGCCCGAGGATCGCCGACGACCCCAGGGTTATACTGCCCGGGCTCTCAGTCCGAGCGCACGCGTGCCGCCAAGATCCTACCGGGTCGGGACGGCCCTCACCCGGCCACCGGGGGGTGCGTGTCGGAGAACCCCACTGAGCGTGCTCGCCCTCCCGGACCGGACACCCGACCGGTTCAGCCCCGACCACCTAAGGCGCTACGGACTGTCCCGATGCCCATGCCCCGCGGGCGTGCCGCCCGATTCCGGTCATCCACCGACCCTGGACTGCCCTTCGTCCAGTTCAGGGTCGCCAGCGGACGTCCGTGCGTGCCAAAGTTCGGCGGATCGTCGCCGGCAATCCTCAGGGGGACGTTGACGTGACCACCACGGAGACCAGCCGGTCCTGGTCCGAGCGGCTGAATCCGCGCAACTGGACGCTGGTGTGGAAGCTCGCCGTCGTCGGTCTGCTGCCCGCCGTTCTCGCACTCGTGCTCGGCGTGCTGCGCGTCGCCGACCAGGCCGGCGACGCCGCCGACCTGGGCCGGAGCACCCGGCTGCTGGAGGTCCAGCAGGAGGTCGCCGAGGCCGCGTCGGCCCTGCGCGGGGAGCGCGACGAGGCCACGCTGTTCGTGGCCGAGCTGCGCGGGGGCGACCGGAGCGTGCTCGAGATCGGCTTCAGCAACGCCGACATCGAGATCGGCGAGATGCTGACCACCGTCCGCGGCGCCACCGAGCTCGACGCCACCACGATCTCGGCGCTGCAGCAGGCCGAGTCGGGGCTGTCGCAGCTGTCGGTGCTGCGCGGCGACGTCACCGACAACGCGGCGGCGGGCGTCAACCAGGTCCGCGGCCGCTACACCCAGCTCATCGAGGGCGTCGACGTCCTCGACCGCGCGCTGCTGCGCCAGCTGCGCACCCCGGGCACCGCCGGCCTCGCCGACGCGCTCACCGCCGTGACCAGCGCCAACGAGCAGCTCGCCATCCAGCACACGGTGCTCGGCACGGCGATCAGGGCCAAGACGCTGCAGACCGGCGACGTCAACACGGTCACCGCGACGGACAACCAGCTCACCGCGGACTACCGCGAGTACCAGGTCGCGCTGACCCCCGAGCAGCTGTCCACCTTCGGCAACTTCCTCGACGACGCCGCCAACTCCCAGCGCGAGCGCCTCAAGCTGGCGCTGCTGGCCACCCCGTCCGACGGCGAGATCACCCTTGAGCCGTTCGAGTGGGACACCGCCTACAACGGCTCGCGCGCGGCGGCCGACCGGTCCGCGCAGATGCTGCGCACCGAACTGGTCAACACCTCGGTCGCGGCGGAGCAGGCGGCCAGCAACAACGCCGGCATCCAGTCGGTGATCCTGATGCTGGGCCTGCTGGCCGGCATCACGGTCGCGATCCTGGTCGCCCGGGCGCTGATCCGGTCGCTGCGCGTGCTGCGCACCGCCGCCCTGGACGTCGCCGAGCGGCGGCTGCCGCAGGCGGTCGAGAGCATGCGCGCCGGTGAGACGCCCGACGTCGCGGTCGACGCGGTGCCCATCACCAGCAGCGACGAGGTCGGCCAGGTGGCCCGGGCGTTCGACGCGGTGCACGGCCAGGCGGTCCGGCTGGCCGCCGAGCAGGCGGCGCTGCAGCAGAACGTCAGCGCGATGTTCGTCAACCTCTCCCGCCGCAGCCAGGCGCTGGTCGAGCGCCAGCTGCAGCTGATCGAGCAGCTGGAGAGCAACGAGCAGGACCCCGACCAGCTGTCCAACCTGTTCCAGCTCGACCACCTCGCCACCCGCATGCGGCGCAACTCGGAGAACCTGTTGGTCCTCGCGGGCACCGACCTCGCCAAGCGGAACGCGGCCCCGATCCCCCTGGTCGACGTGCTGCGGGCGGCGGTGTCGGAGGTCGAGCAGTACCAGCGGATCGTCGTGCAGTCCCCGCCGACGGCCACCGTGGCCGGCCGCGCGGGCGCCGACCTCGTGCACCTGCTGGCCGAGCTGCTGGACAACGCCACCAACTTCTCCCCGCCGGAGTCGCAGGTGGTCATGAGCTCGGCCCGCACCCCGGACGGCTCGGTCGTCGTGGAGATCTCCGACCGCGGCGTCGGCATGGTCGAGCACGAGCTGATGGACGCCAACCAGCGCCTGGCCGGCCCGTCCTCGGTCGACGTCTCGGCCTCGCGCCGCATGGGCCTGTTCGTGGTCGGCCGCCTGGGCGCCCGGCACGGCATCAGCGTCCGGCTGGGCACCTCCACCGCGGGCCAGTCCAGCGGGCTGACCGCCTCGGTCACCGTGCCGGCCTACCTCATCTCGGCGACGCCGGGCTCCGAGGCGCCCCGCCCGTTCGGCGGCCAGCCGAGCCAGGCCACCCCGAACGGCCTCCCGCAGCGGGTGGCCAACGGCTCCGGTGTCAACGGATTGCCGAACGGTTCGCCGAACGGTTCCCTCTCCGCGCTGGTTGCCGGCACCGACGGCCCGTCGAACCCGACGAGCGTCTTCGACGCGCAGGCCCCGGAGAGCGGCGGCTACCCGCTGGGTGCCCCGCCGCCCGCCGCGAACGGCACCCCGCACCTGCCGACCCGCCGTCCCGGTTCGACCCTGCGGCCCGACCGCGACGGCCCGCCGCTGCCCCCCGACGCCGACCGGGGCCGTGGCGGCCCGGCCGACCAGCCGGCACGGTCCCACGACGACCGGGCCCGCGAGATCGCCGAGCAGGCCCGCCGCGACCAGGAGGCCGCCGCCAGGCGCACGGCGTCCATTCGGCAGCACCAGCCCCGACCCGACAGCCGTCCCGACGCCCAGCCCTACCCGGGCAGCGGCGCCGACCCGGGCTTCTTCCAGGGCGGCCACAACGGCGGTGGCAACGGCTCGTCGCCGGGCATGCCGCCGGCCGGCCGCGGTCAGCAGCACGGTCAGCAGCACGGTCAGCAGGGCCAGCAGGAGCGCGCTCCGCACGCCCGCGAGACCGGGCCGGTCACGCCGTCGCGGTCCTTCCCGGCCCAGCCGCCGGAGGAGGAGCGGGGCGCTCCCGGCGAGCCGACCGACGAGGGCGGGCGCGGGCACCAGTACTCGGGTTCCCCGCTGCCGCGCCGGGTCCCCGGCACGTCGCCGCAGCCGCCGGGGCTGCCCCCGCGCGAGCCGGTCGAGGACGGGCGCCCGCGGTCGCTGCACCCGTCGGAGCCTGCCCAGCGGTCGCGCCCGGACATGCCGCCGGCCCAGCCCGAGCGGCCGCAGCCGGAGCAGTCCCGTCCCGACCGGGCGCTCCCGGAGCTCCCGCAGCGGGTACCGGCGTCGGAGCTGCCCAAGCGCGAGCCGCGCGCGTCGCGCCCGCAGCCGTTCGCCGGTCCCTCGGACAGCAGCGCGGCCGACGGGCTGTTCGCGCCGGTCGTCCCGGCCGAGCCGCAGCCCGACGGCCCGCCCGTCGGCCGCCGGCCGATGGCGCCGCCCCCGCAACAGCAGCAGCAGGAGCAGCGCCGCTTCGACCCGACCGAGACCACGCCGATCTTCGAGGAGATCGCCTCGGCCTGGTTCCGGTCGAACCGCCAGATCCCGGTCGACTACGACTCGCAGAAGACCACCGCCCAGCCGGCGGTCACCCCGACCCCGGCACCCGCGCCGGCCCCCGCGGCGGCTCCGGTCGCCCAGGCGCCCGCTCCGGCTCCGGCTCCGGCGCCCGCGCCGGCTCCCGCCGAGGTCGAGCGACCGGCTCCCCAGCCCCAGCCGCAGCCCGAGCCCGAGCCGGTGGGCGCGATCGCCGGTCGCGGCACCCGGGACTTCGCGACCGAGGCCGACGACGGGTGGCGCGCGGCCCGCGGTGCCGCCGCCGACGACCGGGCGAGCGAGCTCACGACGGCCGGGCTGCCGAAGCGCCGCCCGCGCGCACGGCTCGTCCCCGGCAGTGCAGGATCTGCTGTGCTGGCCGCTCCGGCGTCCCCGGCGCGCAGTGCCGAGAACATCCGGGGCCGGCTGGCGAGCTATCAACAAGGTGTCCGACAGGGCCGCGAACAGCGGCTCCGCGGCGGTACGGCAACTCCTAACGGATCCGGATCCAACGGTGGCAACGACCCCGCAGGCGCGGGTGGCAATCACGACGAGGAGTCTTCATGACGGCGCCACAGACCCAGCCGAGCCGATTCGGATGGCTGGTCACGAACTTCGCGGAGCGGGTGCCCGGTGTCGCGCACGCCATCGTGGTGTCCGCGGACGGGCTTCTGCTCACCAGCTCCGACCGGCTGCCCCGGGACCGCGCCGACCAGCTCGCCGCGGTGGCCTCCGGGCTGATCAGCCTCACCCAGGGCGCGGCCCGCTGCTTCGACGCAGGCGGCGTCGTGCAGACCGTGGTGGAGATGGACCGCGGCATCGTGCTGCTGATGTCCATCAGCGATGGTTCCTGCCTCTCGGTGCTGGCGTCACCCAGTTGTGACATCGGCCTGATCGGATACGAGATGACACTGCTGGTCGACCGGGTCGGTCAGCTGCTCACCCCGGAGCTCCGCGCGGAGCTGCAGGGTTCGTTCGGCCCGTGACATGACCGGCGGTTGCGCTGACCGCCCGGTATCGATGAAAGTCCCGATCGGCAGGAGGAAGGTGATGCCCGATGAGCTCCGGTCCCGATGATGAGCGCCGGCTTCCCTCGGAGCCCACTTTCGCCGACGTGATGAACGGTTTCAGCCTCGACGCCGGGCGCTCCCCGCGCCGTCGCAGGTGGGGCCGCAGGCGTGACGACGGTGTCCCGCCCGCGGAGGCGCCGAGGGCGGACACCCAGTACGAGACGCCACCGCCCCTGCCGGCCCACCCGGTGCCGCAGCAGTCGTCCCTCCAGACGATGCCGCAGCAGACCCCGCCGGGTGCTGGTCCCAACCTCGCGCCGCCCATCGACATGACCGCGGGCGACGTCGAACAGTCCGGTCCGATCGGTGCGGCCGCGGTGCGGCCGTACGCGTGGACCCGTGGACGTACCAAGTCCGGCTTCGACCTGGCGATCGAGACGCTCGTCTCGACCAGCCAGCGGGGTCGCGATCAGATGGGCCTGTTGCAGGTCGAGCACCGCACCGTCGCGGAGCTGTGCGAGCAGACCCGCTCGGTTGCCGAGGTGGCGGCCCTGATCTCCCAGCCCCTGGGCGTCGCCCGGGTCGTGCTGGGCGACATGGCCAGCCTCGGCATCGTGACCGTGCACCAGACCGCGAGCAGCGCCGGCAACGTGCCGGACCTCGCCCTGATGGAAAGGGTGTTGAGTGGACTCCGTCGGCTCTAGGCCGCAGTCGATCGCCACCGCGGCGACGATCTCGGCCAAGATCGTGGTCGCCGGGGGCTTCGGCGTCGGCAAGACCACGTTCGTCGGCTCGGTCTCCGAGATCGTCCCGTTGACCACCGAGGCCGTGATGACCGAGGCCAGCCAGGGCGTCGACGACCTCGAGGCCACGCCGAACAAGGTCACCACCACGGTGGCCATGGACTTCGGCCGGGTGTCGCTGGACTCCGAGCTGATCCTGTACCTGTTCGGCACGCCGGGCCAGCACCGGTTCTGGTTCATGTGGGACGACCTCGTACGTGGCGCGATCGGGGCCGTGGTCCTGGTCGACACCCGCCGACTGGCCGACTCCTTCGCCGCCATCGACTTCTTCGAGGACCGCGGTCTGCCCTACGTCGTCGGCCTGAACTGCTTCGACGGCCTGCTGCAGCACCGCGTCGAGGACGTCAGGGAGGCGATGTCGATCGATCCGTCGATCCCCATCGTCAGCTGCGACGCCCGCAACCGGCAGTCGACCAAGCAGACCCTGATCGCGCTGGTGGAGCACGCGATGCACCACCGGCTCACCGCCGGGGCCCGCTAGCGGGGTCGTGCGTGGGCCCCCGGGTCCCGCGCACGGCCTCCTGGTCGACCGCCCCGCCCGCGGCTCAGTCGACCAGGGCGATGCCGGTGATGCGGTGCAGCGGGACCCGGTGCACCGCGCCGTCGACGGCATCGCGACCCTCGACCACTCCGCCCCCGACGCTGACCGGCTCCAGCACGCGCTCCCCCGCGACGCCGTGCCCGTCGACGAAGCCGATCCAGACGTTGCGGCCCGACGCGGCCGCGGTGCGCAGCAGGTCGACCGTGGTGCCGTTCGACGCCCGCTCCACGGGCCCGACGCGCCCCGAGCGGGCCCCCGCCATCGCCTCGCCCGCGCGCATCCGGGACACCAGTGCGAGCCGCTGCGCCGTGTCCGGCTCGGGCGGCAGCCCAGACGTCGACGGCCCGCGCCGTCGCGGGGCGGCCCGGCGGCCGCGGTCGGTGAGGTCGAGGACCGCGCCGCCGGTGTCCTCGGCGGCCGGGGTGAACCCGGCCGCCCGCAGCCCGTCCATGACCTCGACCAGCGGCAGCGGCGAGACGGCTACCGTCGGCGCGATCCGGCGCAGCTGCAGGCCCCCGGTGTCGGGGTGGGCCAGCACCTCGGCGATCAGCACCTCGTCCTCCGAGCGCAGGAACGAGGCGGCCGCGCCGCCGCGCAGCCGCCCGTGCCGGCGCGCGACGTCGTCGACGAGGTAGGTCAGCCCCTGCGGGACGGGGGTGGCCGACCGGGTGCTCAGCAGCTCGTGGAGGTCGGCGGCGGTGCGCCCGGCGTCGAGGGCCCGACGCACGGACGCCTCGGTGAAGCGGTAGACCGTCGCCGCGCCCGCCGACTCCACGTTCGCCACCAGCTCCATCTCGGCGGCCAGGCCGGACTCCAGCTGCCCCGGCGCGATGGCGGTGAGGTCGGCCTGCAGCAGCACGTGGTCGACCGGGTCGGGCAGCACGGCCCGCAGGGCGGTCGGTGCGGCCGCCGGGTCGTCCAGCACCGCCCGCCCGGGCCCGGAGATGGCGTCCAGGGCCACGATCCCGATCGTGGTGGCCTCGGCGAGCACCCAGCCGACGACCTCGTCGCGCAGCCGGCCGCCGCGCCGGGGGGCCCGCCACGCCAGCAGGTCGGACAGCGCCGCCACCGAGCCGGGGGCCGTGCCGGGCTCCAGCTCGGCCAGACCGGCCAGCACCCGGCGGCGGTCGCGCGGGGCCAGCGGGCGCCGCGCGCCGTCGGAGAGCGCGTTGATGGCGCGGCCGGCGTCGTCCTTGCGACCGACGAGGCCGGGCAGCCGCGGCATGTCCAGCCAGGCGCGGGCCAGCTGCGTCCAGCGCATCCCGGGCCCGCCGGTGGCCCACACGTCGGCGGTGGTGGTGGGGACGTACTCGGGGGGCACGGCGTCGGTCTCGGTGACCAGCCCGGCGGCCGCCGCCAGCTCGATCAGCAACGCGGCGGTCGGTTCGTCGGAGTCGGTCTCGCGGGCGGCCCGGCGCAGGTCGCGCACGCCCAGCCCGCCGGAGCGCAGCACGGGCGGCGGGGTGCGACCCCAGAACGCGATCAGCAGGTCGACGCGGCGCAGCAGCTCCAGCGCGGCCCCGCCCGTGGTGCGGTCGACGGCGTCGGCGCCGCGGTCGCGCGCGCCGAGGTCGGGAGGGCGCACCGACACCTTCCCGAGTGGCCGGTCGCCGCGCAGCGCCAGCCCGACCTGTCGGGGCAGCTCGACGGTCTCGGCGTCGACCCGCAGCAGCAGGCCCTTCGCGATCAGCCGGCCGACCGGGCTCGCCGGGTCGGACCCCGCCCGGCTGCGCCCGATCGGCGGGCCGGCGGCCAGCGCGTCCAGCACGCGGCGCTCGTCCTCGGCGACCTCGGCCAGCAGCCGCGGCAGGGCGGTGGAGGCCGCCGGTCCGGCGGCAGGGCGGCCGAGCCCGCCGGGGTGCCGGGGGACGACGTCACGCGCCGAGGGGACGACCGAGATGGCGCTGTCCGGCCCCCAGGCGATCGCCCGCTCGCGCAGGGCCGCCAGTGCCGTCCGGCAGGCCGCGGCGGGCACGTCCGGCCCCAGCAGCCTGCGCAATTCGGCCACCGCGACCGGCGCGGTGTCGGCGTCCGCCACCACCAGCGCCTCCAGCACGGCCAGGGTGACCGTGTCGAGGTCGTCGCAGGCGCGGTGCACCGACGCCCGGATCGCGGCCCGGGTGGCCAGCACCGTGAGGTCGGCAGGCGGCGGGACGGCGAGGTCCGGTCGCAGCCGCAGCAGCGCGGCGAGCGCGTCGTCGTCGCGCCCGCGCAGCCAGTCGACCAGCGTGGTTGGCATCGCGTCCACGGTAGTCGGCCACGTCCGGCGGACGTCCGGCGCGCCCGTGCGGGATAATGGCGCCGAAACCGGCGTCAACCGAGGAGGACACGTGGCCAAGCACGCCCGACCGGGCCGCATCGACCCGACCTGGCCGGACCTGCCCGACGGCGAGCACCCGGTGAGCGAGCTCGCCGCCGCCACGCAGGGCTCCCTGTCGCCGTTCGGGGACGTCGAGTTCCCGCTCGACGACGTGCCCTACGTGCACCCCGTCACGGAGATCAACCGATAGCCGGGCGCCGCACCGCCCCGGCCGGCCTGCTGCTGGCGGCCGGGGCCGGCCGGCGGATGGGCGGCCCGAAGGCGCTCGTCGAGCTGGACGGCGAGCCGCTGGTCCGACGGGCGGTGCGGGTGCTGTCCGACGGCGGCTGCGCGCCGCTCGTCGTCGTCCTGGGCGCCGGGGCCGACGCCGTCGCCCCCCTCCTGCCGGCGGGCGTCGCGCACGTCGTCGCGGAGGGCTGGGCCGAGGGCATGGGCGCCTCGCTGCGCACCGGCCTCGACGCGCTCGACGCCACGGACGCCGAGGCGACCGTCGTGCACCTGGTCGACCTGCCCGGCGTGACGGCCGCGGCCGTCGCTCGGCTGGCCGCCGAGGCCGGCACCGACTCCCTGGTCCGCGCCGCCTACGACGGGCGCCCGGCCCACCCGGTCCTCATCGGACGCGGGCACTGGGCGGGGGTGCGGGCCGCCGCCGTCGGCGACGCCGGGGCCCGCGACTACCTCGCCGGCAACCCGGCGCTGCGGCTCGTCGAGTGCGGCGACGTCGCCGCACCGGGCGACCTCGACACCCCGGAGCAGCTGGCTCGCTACCGCGGCGGCCGCTGAGAGCCCGTCTGGGGCTCTGGTGCGTCAGAGGGTGATGTGCTGCCCGATGCTGAGCCGGTTCGGGTTGGCGGCCAGCCCGGGGTTCTTCTGCACCAGCTCCTGCCAGCCGCCGGCGACGCCGTTGCGCTGGGCGATCGTGGAGAGGGTGTCGCCGCGCTGGACGACGTAGTCGCCCGAGGTGGGGGCGCTCGCCCGGACGCGGACCTCGGTCTGCGGGGCGGGGGCGCCGCGGTCGGTGGCCGGCTCGCCGCGGATGCCCAGCTTGCTGGAGCAGGCCGGCCAGGCCTTCCAGCCCTGCTCGGCGAGCACGCGCTCGGCGACGACGATCTGCTCCTCGCGGGAGGCCTCGTAGGCCCGCGGGGCGAACTCCTGGCCGCCGAAGGCGTTCCAGGTGCGCGGGGAGAACTGCAGGCCGCCGTGGTAGCCGTTGCCGCTGTTGATCGACCAGTTGCCGCTGCTCTCGCAGTCCGCGAGGCGGTCCCAGGTGCTGTCCGATGCCGCGTTGGCGGCGGGCGCGACGAGCAGCGGGGTCCCGACGACGGCTCCGGCGAGCGCGGTGCGGGCGACGACGCGCCCGGTGTTGCTCGGCTTGCGATGACGACCGCGGTAGCGGGCCATGTCGATCTCCGCGCGCTGCGCAACCCGGCGGTCCGGTCCGGTTGGGAGCCGGTGGACCCGTGCCGTTCCTGTCCCGCGCTCGTTGAGAGGCAACGGGGAGCCGGGACCACCGGACAGGGGAGCGCTGCGGTCGCCGGGGCCGGCCGGATCTGGGGCACCCGGACGAGCCGCAGCGGACGCTACGGGTGATCGGCCGGAGTGCAAACCGGCCCCGTCGCACAGGTGCGCACGCCAAAATTAGGCCGATCGGCGGGTTTGGCGTTCATCCGCCCACGTCAGGGCGCACGATCGAATGACGTCGGTGATCTCCAACGGTTGCCCTGCTGTGACGCACATCACCAAAACCTCCGCACAACTCGACCGTTTCCGGTGACCGCCCGCCGTCCGCGCCCGGCACGTAGGGTGCGGACGTGGAGCTCACCCACGTCGACGCCGCCGGGGCCGCCCGGATGGTCGACGTCACCGGCAAGGACCCTTCCGCCCGCACGGCGATCGCCACCGGCACGCTGCGCACCACGGCCGAGGTGGTGGACCTGCTGCGCCGCGACGGCCTGCCCAAGGGCGACGCGCTGGCCACCGCCCGCATCGCCGGCATCATGGGCGCCAAGCGCACCCCCGACATCGTGCCGCTGTGCCACCCGATCGCCCTCGGCGGCGTGACCGTCGAGCTGCGGCCCGACGGCGACAGCGTCCACATCCGGGCCACGGTGAAGACCACCGACCGCACCGGCGTCGAGATGGAGGCGCTCACGGCGGTGGCCGTGGCCGGCCTGACCCTGCACGACATGGTCAAGGCCGTCGACCCGGCCGCCGTGCTCGACGGCGTGCGCGTCGAGCGCAAGGAGGGCGGCAAGACCGGCACCTGGACCCGCCCGGAGGACCGGTGATGTCGCCGGCAAGGGGCACGGCCCGCGTCGTGACGGCGTCCAACCGCGCGGCGGCCGGCGTCTACGCCGACCGCAGCGGACCGGTGATCGTCGAGTGGCTGCGCGGGCGGGGCTTCGACACCCCCGAGCCCACCGTGGCCCCGGACGGCGAGCCGGTCGGCGAGGCGGTGCGGGCCGCGGTCGCCGACGGCGTCGACGTCGTCATCACCACCGGCGGCACGGGCATCTCCCCGACCGACGCCACCCCGGAGGTCACCCGCGCCCTGCTGGACTACGAGGTGCCCGGACTGGCCGACGCGATCCGCGCGGCCGGCTCGGACAAGGTGCCCACGTCGGTCCTGTCGCGTGGCGTGGCGGGTGTCGCGGGGCGCACCCTGGTGGTGAACCTCCCCGGATCGACAGGTGGGGTTCGCGACGGGTTGTCCGTGTTGGACGGAGTCCTGGAGCACGCCGTCGACCAGTTGCGCGGAGGAGATCACCGATGAGCGAGCTGGCGAGCGAATCATCCGACACAGCGCCTCTGCGCGAAGCGCCGAGCTCGCGCAGCGAGGGAGAGCGATGAGCGAGCCTGCGAGCGAATCATCCAACACAGCGCCTCTGCGCGAAGCGCCGAGCTCGCGCAGCGAGGGAGAGCGATGAGCGAGCCTGCGAGCGGACGACCGGCAGGGGTGCGCGGCACCGCCGAGGTCGTGCTGGCGGCGGTCGGCGACGAGCCGCTCGATGTCGCCCGGCACGCCGAACTCGTCGACCGGGCGGCCGCGGGCGCGGTCGTGACGTTCGCCGGCGTGGTGCGCGACCACGACGGCGGCCGGTCGGTGACCGGGCTGGAGTACTCCGCGCACCCGAGCGCGGCCCGGGTGGTGGCCGAGGTCGCGGCCGAGGTCGCGACCGGGGCCGAGGGGGTGCGGGCGATCGCGGTGAGCCACCGCATCGGCCCGCTCGCCGTCGGCGACGTGGCGCTGGCCTGCGCCGTCGCCGCCGACCACCGGCGGGCGGCGTTCGAGACCTGTGCGGAGCTGGTGGACGAGGTGAAGCGGCTGCTGCCGGTCTGGAAGCACCAGGTCTTCACCGACGGCACCGACGAGTGGGTCAACTCGACCTGACGGTCGGGGCGGGGCGGCGCGGTGGCGCCTGCCCCCGCCCACGACCCGGGCGACCGCGTGGAGGGGTGCACGGGTCGCCCCGCGGCGTCAGCGCAGGTCGAGCTGCTGGCCGACGCGGAGCACGTTCGGGTTGCTCAGCACGTCGGTGTTGCGCTGGTAGATCGCCTGCCAACCGCCGGGGACGCGCTCCCGGGCAGCGATCTTGCTGAGGGTGTCGCCTGCGACGACGGTGTAGTCGGCGCCGTTCTTGGCGACCGGGGCGGCCGGGGCGGGAGCAGCCGGGGCCGGGGCGGAAGCGCGGACCTTGGCCGGCTCGGCGGGGAGACCGCGCAGACCCATCTTCTTCGAGCACGACGGCCAGGCGCCCCAACCCTGGGCGGCCAGGGTGCGCTCGGCGACGGCGATCTGCTCGGCCTTGCTGGCCTGGTGGGGCATCCCGGTGCCGCCGAAGGCGCGCCAGGTGCGCGGGCTGAACTGCAGCCCGCCGTAGTAGCCGTTGCCGGTGTTGATGCTCCAGTTTCCGCCGCTCTCGCACTGTGCGAGCTTGTCCCAGGCAGAGTCGGGGGCTGCGCTCGCGGTACCCGCGAGTGCGGCCGAGGCCCCTGCTGCGACAGCTCCGACAACCGCGAGGCGGACGAGACTTCGAGACGACATCTAGGTTTCTCCTGGCGCGTCACCGGGACCCTTCGCCCTGGTCAGGCCGTGGGAGCCCGACGCAGCGATTCGTTGATCCTTTTCCGTCGTCGGGGGACGACGTTTTCGGATTGCAAATGTCCACGGCCCCGTCCCGTCTGTGCTCGACGGACCGGAGCCGCGGACGGGGCATTGACGCGACGGCTCCGGATGCAGTTTTCGTCGCCCTGGTCGGGGAGACGGCCGCCGACGCTACGGAACCCGGACGACGAAATGCCAAATCTGGTTGCGGTGACCCTCGTCACTGTAACGGTACGATTATCCCGGCGATTGCGACACTTCCCCAGGTAGACACCGGATCATCACGTCGGCATCACGGCGAATGAAACACCTCCATCTCGGAAGTATCTCGGATTGCGTCACACCCGATTCGGACGCATCGTGAGAGCGCGCTCACGTGCCGTGACGTGACATCGGCCGTGCGGTGGCTGTCAACCCCGCGTTTTGTCATGCTGGTCAGGTGAACGATCGCCCCCGGGACGCCGCTGCTCCCACTGTCCCGGCCTCGCCGACCGAACTGGCCGGCCTGCTGCGCACCACCGGCTACCTCGCCGACGACGGACTCGCCACCGCCGCGTTCCTCGCCATGCGCATGAACCGCCCCCTGTTCTGCGAGGGCGAGCCGGGGACCGGGAAGACCGCACTGGCCCAGGCGCTGGCCCAGGTGCAGGGCGCCGAGCTCATCCGCCTGCAGTGCCATGACGGCATCGACGCCTCGCAGGCCCTCTACGACTGGGACTTCCCCCGCCAGCTGCTGCACCTGCGCTCGCTGGAGGCCGCGGCCGGCGCCGCCGGCGAGAAGCTGGACGCCGACTCGATCGAGGCCTCCCTCTACGACCGGCGCTTCCTGCTCGCCCGGCCCATCCTGCGCGCGCTGCAGACGACGCCGAGCGTGCTGCTCATCGACGAGGTCGACCGCGCCGACGACGAGTTCGAGGCCTTCCTGCTGGAGGTGCTCACCGAGCACGCGGTGACGATCCCCGAGGTCGGCGAGATCCGCGCCAGCACGCCGCCGCTGGTCGTGCTCACCTCCAACCGCACCCGCGAGGTGCACGACGCCCTCAAGCGCCGCTGCCTCTACCTCTGGCTCGACCACCCGGACCTGCAGCGCGAGATCGAGATCCTGCACGCCCGGCTGCCCGGCGTCCCCGAGCGGCTGGCCGCCCAGGTCGCCGGCGCCGTCCGCCGGCTGCGCGGTGCCGACCTGCTCAAGCCGCCCGGTGTCGCCGAGACCCTGGACTGGGCGCGGGCGCTGCAGCTCGTCGGCGCGCGCCAGCTCGACGTGGACAGCGCCGCCGCCACCCTCGGCGCCGTGCTCAAGTACCGCGAGGACGCCGACCGCGTCCGCGCGCAGCTCGACACCCTGCTGGCCTCCTGACCCGCCCATGCCCATGCCAACGCCGACCGTCCGGACGGAACCCGACGGCGACCCGGTGCAGGCCCTCGTCGGCTTCACCGCCGTCCTGCGCGGTGCCGGCCTGGCCGTCACCACCGACCGGGTCGCGGCGTTCCTCGGCGCGCTCGACGAGCTCGACGTCACCAGCGAGCTGCAGACGTACTGGGCCGGCCGGCTGACGCTGTGCTCCGACCCGGACGACCTCCCCCGCTACGACCAGGCCTTCACGGCGTGGTTCGACACCCGGGAGGGCAACCGCACCAAGGTCGTCGACCAGCGCCCGCCGCCACCGCCCAAGCTCGCCGCCCTGACCAGCGATCCCGACTCCGCCGACGCCGACGACAGCGCCGACCACCCCAACCTGCAGGCCAGGGCGAGCGGCACCGAGCTGCTGCGCAACCGCGACGTGGGCGAGCTCACCGTGGCCGAGCGCGAGCACCTGCGCCGGCTGCTGGCCCTGCTGCGCCCGCAGCTGCCCGACCGGCCCTCCCGGCGGCGGCGCCCGAACCGCTCCGGCTTCGCCGACCCGGGCCGCACCCTGCGCGCGGCGCTGCGCAACCACGGCGAGCTGCGCGAGCTGCGCCGCCGCGACCGCTCGGCGCGGCCGCGGCGGATCGTGCTGCTGGTCGACGTGTCCGGCTCGATGGAGCCCTACGCCGACTCGCTGCTGCGGTTCGCGCACGTCGTCGTCCGGCGCGCGCCGGGGTCGGTGGAGGCGTTCACGCTGGGCACCCGCCTCACCCGGATCACCCGCGAGCTGCGCATGCGCGACGCCGAACGCGCACTGGCCGCCGCCGGCAACGCCATCCCCGACTGGTCGGGCGGCACCCGGCTGGGCGAGGTGCTGCGCGCCTTCGTCGACCGCTGGGGGCAGCGCGGCGCGGCCCGCCGGGCGATCGTCGTCGTGTTCTCCGACGGCTGGGAGCGCGGCGACACCGACCTGCTCGCCACCCAGATGAGCAGGCTCAGCCGGCTCGCCCACCGGCTGGTCTGGGTCAACCCGCACGCCGGCAAGGACGGGTACTCACCCGTGCAGGGCGGAATAGTCGCCGCCCTCCCGTACTTGGACGACTTGTTGGCCGGGCATTCCCTGGCCACTCTGGAGAAGCTGCTCGAGGTGATCAGGCATGCGTGATGTGCTGGCCAAGCTCGACGAGTGGTGGGAGAAGGGCGAGACCGCCGCCCTGGCCACCGTCGTCGGGACCTACAGCTCCGCCCCCCGCCAGGCCGGCGCGTCGATGCTGGTCGGCCCGGCCGGCGAGGCCGTCGGCAGCGTGTCCGGCGGCTGCGTCGAGGGCGCGGTGTACGAGCTCGGCGAGCAGGTGCTCGCCGGGGGCCGCCCGGTCCTGCAGCGCTACGGCGTGTCCGACGACGACGCGTTCGCCGTCGGCCTGACCTGCGGCGGCATCATCGACATCTTCGTCGAGAAGGTCACCCCGGAGTCCTTCGCGCAGCTCGGCGCCGTCGCCGAGGCCGTGCGGGACGAGAAGCCGGTCGCGGTGGCGACCGTGGTCTCCGGCCCGGCCGAGCGGCTGGGCAAGCGGCTGGTCGTGTGGCCCGACCGCACCGACGGCGGCACCGGCTCCGCCCGCCTCGACGACGCCCTGCGCGACGACGCCCGCGGCCTGCTCGACGCCGGCCGCAACGCCATGCTCACCTACGGCGTCGACGGCCAGCGCCGCGGCGAGGGCCTGTCGGTGTTCGTGGAGTCCTTCGCCCCGCCGCCCCGGATGATCGTCTTCGGCGCCATCGACTTCGCCGCCGCCGTCGCCAAGATCGGCAACTTCCTCGGCTTCCGGGTCACCGTCTGCGACGCCCGCCCGGTGTTCGCCACGGCGTCCCGCTTCCCGGGCGCCAACGAGGTCGTCGTCGAGTGGCCGCACCGCTACCTCGCCGCCGAGGCCGAGGCCGGCCGCATCGACCGCCGCACCGCCCTGTGCGTCCTCACCCACGACCCCAAGTTCGACGTCCCCCTCCTGGAGGTCGCGCTGCGCCTGCCCGAGGTCGCCTACATCGGCGCGATGGGCTCCCGGCGCACCCACGAGGACCGGCTGGAGCGGCTGCGGGAGCGCGGCATCACCGAGGAGGAGATCGCCCGCATGTCCAGCCCGATCGGGTTGGACCTGGGCGCGCGGACCCCGGAGGAGACCGCCGTCTCGATCGCCGCGGAGATGATCGCGAAGCACTGGGGCGGGGGCGGCGAACCGCTCGGTCGCCGCGAGGGCCCGATCCACATCAACGGCTGAGCCGGCCCGCCCGGACCGCCCAGCGGTGCCGCGGAGCCCCGGAGAGGGGTGAGCCGGGGCGGGGTCGGATCGGAGCGGCCGCCCCGCCGGCGCACGGCTCGGCGGGCGGGGCCGGACTCGGGTAGACACCGCCGCATGCGGTTCTACGCGGAGCGCCCGACCCGGTTCCTGCTCCAGATCGTCGTCGACGTCCTCGTGGTGGCGTGGGTCTGGCTGTGCGTGGACGTCGCCAGCACGGCCCGCGAGGTGCTGCTGCGGCTGCAGACCCCCGCGAACACCCTCAGCGGTGCGGGCGACGGCATCCGCGGCGTCTTCGACGAGGCCGCCCGCACCGCGGGCGAGCTGCCCCTCGTCGGCGAGGACCTGGCTCGCGCCCTCGGCGCCGGGACGGGGGCCGGCGACTCGATCGCCACGGCCGGGCGCGACCTCGCCGGCACGGTGGGCACCATCGCCTCCGGCACCGCCATCGGGATCGTCGTGCTCGGCGCGCTGCCGGTCGTGCTGACCTGGCTGCCGCTGCGGCTGCGCTACGCCCGGTCGGCGGCGTCGGCCGCGCAGGTGCGCGGCGTCGACACCGACCTGCTGGCCCTGCGCGCGATCACCAACCGGCCGGTGCGCAGGCTGCTGCGCGTCAGCCCCGACCCGGCCGCCGCGTGGCGGCGCGACGACCGGGAGGCCGTGCAGGCGCTCGCCGCGCTGGAGCTGCGCGCCCTCGGCCTCCGCGCGCCCCACCGCACACCCGACTGAACCGCCGCTACGGCGTCGCCGCGGCGACCAGGCAGTCGAGCAGGTCGAGGACGGCCGGGGCCGGGCGGGCGGCCAGCACCGCCCACCGCCTGCGCGGCGGCGGGGCCGGGTGCACCGGCCGGACGACGACGCCGGGCCGCGGGCCGGCGAGCGCGGAGGCCGGGACGAGCGCGACACCGTGCCCGGCCGCCACCAGCGCCAGCGTGGTCGGGTAGCGGTCGGAGTCCAGCGCCACCCGCGGGGTGAAGCCGGCGACCCCGCAGATCGCCCGCAGCGACTCGGCGCAGGCGAACGCCGTGCCGCTGATCCAGGGCTCGCCGGCGAGCGCGGTGAGGTCGGCGACCGGGGCGGTGGCCAGTGGGTGCCCGACCGGCAGCACCAGCCGCAGCGGGTCGTCGGGCAGCGGGTGGGTGCGCAGGTGGTCGAGGTCGGCGGGGTGCGCGGCGTAGTCGTAGGTGAGGGCGAGGTCCACGGCGCCCTGCCGGAGCAGCGCGACGGCCCGGGCGGCGTCGCACTCGGTGAACGCGAACGGCGAGCCCGGGCGGCGGCTCCGCCAGGCGGCGGCCGCCGGGGGCAGCAGGTGGGTGCAGGCGGTCGGGTAGGCGGCCACCCGCACCGGGGCGAGGTCGCCGCGGCGCAGTTCGTCGAGGTCGCGGCGGGCGTCGTCGGAGGAGCGCAGGATGTGCAGGGCGTGCCGCAGCACGACCTCGCCGGCCGCGGTGAGCCGGGCGCCGCGCGTCGAGCGCTCGACCAGGCGCGACCCCATCTCCCGTTCCAGCGCGCTGACCTGCTGGGAGACGGCGGGCTGCGTCATCGACAGCGCCGATCCGGCCGCGGTGAACGAGCCGTGGTCGGCCACGGCGCGCAGCACGCGCAGCCGCTGGAGGTTCTCCACGCCGCCCGACCATAGGCAGGGCTTATGACCCCAACAAGATCGGCCCGGTTCTGCCGCCCCCGGCCGGGCCCTACGTTCGACGCGTGGACCCCAACCCCTCCTTCGCCGACCTGCACCGGCAGGGCTGCTTCCTGCTGCCGAACGCCTGGGACGCGGGCAGCGCCCGCGTGCTCGCCGCGGCCGGATTCCCCGCACTCGCCACGACGAGCGCCGGCATCGCCTTCTCGCACGGTCGCCCCGACCACGTCGCCCGCGACCGGTTGGCGCGTGGGCCGATGCTGGAGCGGGTCCGGGAGATCGTGGCGGCGGTGGACGTGCCGGTCAGCGCGGACCTGGAGGACGGCTACGGCTCCGCACCGGAGGACGTGGCCGAGACGATCTCGCTCGCCGTCGTCGCCGGGGCGGTCGGCGGCAACATCGAGGACTTCACCGGCGACGGGGAGCTGCTCGACCGCGGGCTGGCCGTCGACCGGATCCGCGCCGCCCGCGCCGCGGCGGACGCGGCCGGGACGCCGTTCGTGCTGGTCGGGAGGACCGACGGGCTGCTGACGGGCGCCGGGCTCGCCGAGTGCGTGCGGCGGGCCAACGCCTACCTGGCCGCGGGTGCCGACTGCGCGTTCGTGCCCGGGGCCGCCGACCGGGCGACCATCGCGGCGCTGGTCGGTGAGCTGGACGGGCCGCTGAACGTGGTCATGGGCCTCACCGGGGCGGACCTGTCGATGGCCGAGCTGGCCGAGCTGGGGGTACGGCGGGTGACGGTCGGCGGCAGCCTGGCCCGGGCCCTGTACGGGCGGTTGCGGGAGGCGGCGGTGGAGCTGCGCGAGCGGGGGACGTTCGGGTACGCGGCGGAGCAGATCGGGCACGCCGACCTGAACGCCCTGTTCGGCGGGTGACGCTCAGTCGACGGTGATGGTCTTGTCGTCGGTGAGCACGGCGCGCCCTTCGCCGTCGGAGGCGTCGTCCTCGCTCACGCGCACCACGTACTCGCCCCGGCCCAGCTGCACCGTGAACCGGTACGGGGAGAACTTCTGGCCCTCGGCGGTGGTCGTGTAGCCGGTCTGCACGACCTGATCGCCGCGCAGGACCTCCCACCGCACGGTGCCCTCGAACACCGCCGCCTCCCCCGCCACGGCCACCTCCTGGCCGACGGTCGCGCCGTCGGCGGGCTCGTCGATCTGGACCAGCGAGCGCAGCCGCAGGGTGTCGCCGCGGCGGACGGGGTCGGCGGTGGGCACGCCCCACAGGTCGTCGACGGGCTCGCCGTCGACCAGGATGCGCACCGGGTCGACCGACTGCAGGGCCGCCTGCACCGTGAACACCAGCTGCTGGACGACCATGGGCGCCAGCGACTGGTCGACGGGCTCCGGGCCCAAACCGGTGAGGTCGACGGTGATCAGCCCGTCGCCGGTGGTCACCGGGCCGCGCAGGGCGGCGGTGGGGGGCCAGTGCGAGCGGTAGTCGGGGTCGAGGCCGGAGTCGGCGCCGAGCATCTCCCCGACCGCGTCGGTGGCCGGATCGGCCGAGCTGACCTGGTGGAACTCGCGGTAGAGCCGGGGCCCGTCGCCGGTGTCGGCGATGTAGTAGACGGGCAGCGCGCGCTCGGCGGAGGGCTCCCCGGTGGGCAGCGCGGCCGCGGGCGTCGGGCCGGCGGCGATGGTGGGCACCGGCACCGCCGCGGCGTCCCCGTCGGTGCAGCCGGCCAGTGCCGCGCCGATCAGCGCGGCCGCCGCGACGGCGCCGGCAACGCGGTCGCCTCGTCCCACCCCCATCCGCACAGGTTGCCCGACCGGCCGCCGGCGCGTGGCACACGTCACCCGAGCGGGCGATGCCCGGCGCGGCGGATCGGCGGCAGCGTCGGCGTCCGCGTGACAGGCTGCCGGCCATGCCGTTGTTCTCGTTCGAGGGGATCGCCCCGACCGTCCACCCCGACGCCTTCGTGGCTCCGACGGCCACCCTGGTCGGCGACGTGCACGTGGAGGCCAACGCCTCGATCTGGTACAACGCCGTGCTCCGCGCCGACTTCGGGCCGATCGTGATCCGGGAGGGCGCGAACGTGCAGGACGGCTGCGTGCTGCACGGCGGCACCGACCCGGTGACCGAGGTCGGCGCGGGCGCGACGATCGGCCACCTCTGCGTGGTGCACGGCGCGGTCATCGGCACCGACGCGCTGATCGGCAACGGCGCCACCGTGCAGGACGGCGCCCGGATCGGGGCGCGCTGCCTGATCGGCGCGGGCGCCACGATCCCGCCGAACACCGTCGTGCCCGACGAACAGCTCGTGCTGGACACCGTGGCCAGGGTGAAGGGGCCGCTGAGCGCGTCGGCGAAGGGCTGGATCGACACCAACCCCGACATCTACCGCGAGCTGGCCCGCCGGCACCGCGCCTCGGTCGTCCCGGTCGTCCCCTCCTGAGCCCCGGCCCGTCGAGAACGAAGTTGTGGTGATCCACAGGGCTTGTTGATCACTACAACTTCGTTCTCGACGGGGGTGGGCCGGGCGCTGTGACGTCCGCCAACTCGATTGCATGGTGCAACCATTGGTCTTATAGTTGTCCTATGCGAACTAACGGCGCGGCGGACGGGTACGCCCCCGACCGCGCGGCCGACCAGCTCGCCGACGCCGTCCAGGCCCTCCTCCGCAGCTGGCGCGCTCTGACGCACCGCGCGGCCGAGGGCGGGGCCCCCTCCACCATGGCCGTCCTGGAACTCGTCCGGCTGCTCGGCGAGGACGAGCGCCGGCTCAGCGAGATCGCGGCCCTGCGCGGGGTCGACCAGTCGGTGGTCAGCCGGCAGATCAGCGAGCTGCAGACCAAGGGCCTGGTGTGCCGGCGGCCCGACCCGGCCGACCGGCGCGCCAGCCTCGTGCGGCTCACCCCCGCCGGGCAGGACCTGCTCGCCCAGCTGGCCGAGCTGCGCCGCGACTGGCTGCGCGGCGCGCTGGCCCGCCTGCCCGACACCGACGTCGAGGCCACCGCCCGCCTCATCACCGCGATCGCGGAGGAGATCTCCGAACGCGCCGCCGGACCCCCCGGAGCCCCCGCCGCTCCGGCCCGCTCCGGCCACCCCGCACTGACCAGTTCGAGAGGCACCACCGCATGACCAGCCCGTCCACCGCCCCGGCCCAGGACGCCCCGGGGCTCACCCACCGGCAGATCGTCACCACCCTCAGCGGCCTGCTGACCGGGATGTTCGTGGCGATCCTGTCGAACACGATCGTCTCCAACGCGCTCCCCGCGATCGTCAGCGACCTGCAGGGCTCGCAGACCGGCTACACCTGGATCGTCACCGCCACCCTGCTGGCCACCACCGCGTCCACCCCGATCTGGGGCAAGCTCGCCGACCTGTTCCCGAAGAAACCGCTGGTCCAGGCGGCCACCGTGATCTTCATCGCGGCCTCGATCGGGGCCGGGTTCTCCCACTCGATGGGCGAGATGATCGGCTGGCGGTTCCTGCAGGGCGTCGGCGCAGGCGGGCTGCAGGCCCTCGCCCAGGTCGTGATCGCGGCGATCATCCCGCCGCGCGAGCGCGGCCGGTACTCCGGCTACATGGGCTCGGTGCTGGCCGCGGCCACCGTCTCCGGCCCGCTCATCGGCGGCCTGCTGGTCGACACGCCCGGCCTCGGCTGGCAGGCGACGTTCTTCGTCGGCGTCCCGGTCGCGCTGGTCTCGCTGCTCGTCGTGCAGAAGACCCTGCGCCTGCCCACGGTGCGCCGCGAGGTCAAGCTCGACTACTGGGGCGCCGCGCTGATCGTCGGCGGCGTGTCCACCCTGCTGGTCTGGGTCTCGCTGGCCGGCGAGCAGTTCCCCTGGAGCTCCCCGACGTCCTGGGCGCTCGTCGCGCTGGGCGTGGCCGCGCTGACCGCCGCCGTCATCGTCGAGACGAAGGTGCCCGAGCCGGTCGTGCCGATGTGGCTCTTCCGCGAGCGCACGGTGGTGCTGTCCGTGCTGGCCAGCATGATCGCCGGTGTGGTGATGTTCGGCGGCTCGGTGTTCCTGGGCCAGTACTTCCAGATCGGGCGGGCCTACTCGCCGATGGCCGCCGGCCTGCTCACCCTGCCGCTGATCGGCGGGCTGGTCGTCTCCTCGACCGTCTCCGGCCAGCTGATCAGCCGGTTCGGGCGCTGGAAGCCCTACCTGCTGGTCGGCGCCGCGCTGATCACCACCGGGCTGACGCTGCTGGCCACGATCGACCACGCCACCCCGGTGTGGGAGGTGTCGATCTTCCTGGTGCTGCTGGGCACCGGCATGGGCATGACCATGCAGAACCTGGTGCTCGCCGTGCAGAACACGGTCGACGTGTCGAACGTCGGTGCGGCCAGCTCGCTCGTCGCGTTCCTCCGCTCGATGGGCGGCACGGTCGGTGTCACGCTGCTCGGCGTGGTGCTCGACGGCCGCGTCTCCGACCTGCTCGGCGGCAGCCCCGACGCGCTGGAGGCGCTGGCCACGGCGCAGCCGGCGCAGGCGACGCTGATCCGCGCGGCCTACGGCGACGGCATCTCGTTCGTGTTCCTGATCGCCGCCGCGGCCTCGTTGGTGACGCTGGTGTCGGTGATCCTCATCCGGGAGGTCCCGCTGCGGACCACGATCGCCAAGGTGCCCTCCGCCCCGCCCGCGTCCCCCGACCTGGCCCCCGCCCGCACCCGCTGAGAGGTCCACCACCCGGTTCAGGAAAGCCACGATGCTGCCCGCACAGGGCAGCATCGTGGCTTTCCTGAACTCCGGCCGGGGTCAGTCAGCCGGCTCAGTCGTCGCGGTCGGGCGAGGAGGCGCGGGCCCAGTAGCGGCGCGGGATGCGGCCGGCGTGACGGGCGGCGTGGCCCGCCTCGACGGCCAGGCGCATCGCCGTGGCCATGCGCTCCGGGTCGGCGGCCCGGGTGACGGCCGTGGCCAGCAGGACGGCGTCGCAGCCCAGCTCCATCGCCAGCGCGGCCTCCGACGCGGTGCCGATCCCGGCGTCGAGCACCACCGGGACGCCCGCCTCGGCCACGATCATCTCGATGTTGTGCGGGTTGCGGATGCCCAGCCCGGTGCCGATCGGCGAGCCCAGCGGCATCACCGCCGCGCAGCCGACCTGCTCCAGCCGGCGCGACAGGACCGGGTCGTCGTTGGTGTAGGGCAGCACGGTGAAGCCGTCGTCGACGAGTTGCTCGGCGGCGTCGAGCAGCTCGACCGGATCGGGCAGCAGGGTGCGCTCGTCGGCCACGACCTCCAGCTTGACCAGGTCGGTCTCCAGCGCCTCGCGGGCCAACCGGGCCGTCAGCACGGCCTCGGCCGCGGTGCGGCAGCCCGCCGTGTTGGGCAGCACCTCGATGTCGAGCCTGCGCAGCAGGTCGAGCACCCCGGTGCCGGTGGCCGCGTCGACCCGCCGCATCGCCACCGTCGTCAGCGCCGTGCCGGACGCCACCAGCGCGCGCTCGAGCACCTCCAGGTTGGCGGCGCCCCCGGTTCCCATGATCAGCCGTGAGGCGATCTTCCGACCGCCGACGACCAGCGTCCCGCTGCCCACGTTCACCCTCCCTGCACCGCGGTCACGACCTCCACCCGGGCCCCCTCGGCGAGCGGGGTCATCGGCCAGTCGGCCCGGCGCACCAGCTCCCCGTCGACGGCCACGGCGACGCCGCGCCCGGGCAGGCCGAGCACGTCGAGCACCGCGGCCACCCGCGCCCCGGCCGGCAGCTCGTGCCCGGCACCGTTGATCCACACCTGCATCCCTCGCTCCCTCCGGCGCTCAGCGCCCGTGTCCCGCCGCCGCGAACCGGGCGGGGTCGGCCACCGCCGCCGCCGGGTCGGGTTCGCCCCGCAACAGCCCGAGCACGGCGTCGGCGGTCAGCGGGGCGAGCAGGATGCCGTTGCGGTGGTGGCCGGTGGCGACCAGCAGTCCGGCCGGGCCGAGCGCGCCGAGCAGCGGCACGTTGTCGGGGCTGCCCGGGCGCAGCCCGGCCGCCGCCTCGACCAGCGCGTACTCGGCGATGCCGGGCAGCACCCGCTCGGCGTCGCGCAGCAGGTCGCGGACCCCGCCCACGGTGACCTCGGTGTCGAACCCGGTCTCGGCCTGGGTGGCCCCGATCACCAGCCCCCCGTCGTCGCGGGGGACGGCGTAGACGGGGCGGCCGTCGACCAGGGCGCGCACCGTGCGCGACGGCGGCGGGAACGCGCCCGCCCGCGCGGCCAGCCGCAGGATCTCGCCCTTCACCGGCCGGACGAGCCCGCGCAGCGCCGGGTGCAGGGCCGCCGAGTGGGCGCCCGCGCAGACCAGCACGCGCTCCGCGGGCAGGTCGCCGTCGACGGTGCGGACGCCGGTGACGCGCTCGCCGTCGTCGAGCACCTCCCGGACCTCGACGTGGCGCACCACCGCCCCGGCCCGCTCCACCGCGGCCCGCAGGGCGTCGAGCAGGACGCGGTTGTCGACGGCGAGGTCGCCGGGCACGCTCAGCCCGCCCCGCACCTCGGGCCCGATGGCCGGCTCCAGCCGCCGCAGCTCGCGCCCACCGAGCCGCTCGACCTCCCGACCGAGCCCGGCCAGGTAGCCGGCCAACGCGTCCAGCTCGGCGCGGTCGCCGGTGCCGGTGGCCGCGACGACCGTGCCCTCGGTGCGCAGCCCGGCCGGACGTCCCGCCGCCGAGGCGAGCCGCTCGGCGAAGCCCGGCCACCGGCGCACCGACTCGACGCCGAGCCCGAGCAGGCCCTCCTCCCCCGGCCACGCCTCGGTGACCGGGGCCAGCATCCCGCCGGCGACCCGGGAGGCGCCCGAGGCCGGCGCCGGGTCGAGCACCGTCACGTCGTAGCCGGCATCGGCGGCGCGCCACGCGCAGCTCAGCCCGATGACGCCCGCCCCGACGACGGTCAACCGCGACAAAGTCATCACTCCGCTCCCTGCGCCGGCATGACCCGGATCAGGTTCGACGGTCGGGATCCGCGATCCCCTCTCAGCCCGCTGCCCGGGCTCCCGTGCGTCACCTGCCGCCACCCTACGCCGCCGCGCGCCGCCCGCACCCGGATCGCGGCCCGGCCCACAGCCGGGCGGTCAGGGGAGCCGGGCGCGCAGGCTCGCGGCCGCGGCGGCCGGGTCCTCGGCCTCGGTGATCGCGCGGACGACCACGATCCGGGTCGCGCCCGCGGCCAGCACCTCGTCCAGGCGCCGCTCGTCGATGCCGCCGATGGCGAACCAGGGCCGCAGCGGCGACCGTCCGGCCACCTCGCGCACCAGGTCGAGCCCCGGCGCCGGGCGGCCCGGCTTGGTCGGCGTCGGCCAGCAGGGGCCGACGCAGAAGTAGTCGACGCCCGGCTCCTCGGCGGCCGTCGCGGTCTCGGTCGGGCTGTGCGACGACCGCCCGACGACGACCTCGTCCCCGACGACCCGGCGCGCCCACTCGACGGGCAGGTCGTCCTGGCCGAGGTGCAGGACGTCGGCGCCGGCGGCCAGGGCGACGTCGGCCCGGTCGTTCACGGCCAGCAGGGCGCCGTGCTCCGCGCAGGCCGCCGCCAGCACCTCCAGTGCGGCCAGCTCCTCGCGGGCCTCCAGCGGGCCCTCCGGGCCCTTGTCCCGCAGTTGCAGGACGTCGACGCCGCCGCTCAGCGCGGCGTCGGCGAACTCGGCCAGGTCGCCGCGGGAGCGGCGGGCGTCGGTGCAGAGGTAGAGGCGGGCGTCGGCCAGCAGGGAGCGCCGGGCGGCGCCGTCGAGGTCGGGCACGTCCGCCGACGCTACGGGCGCGTCGTCGGCGGTGCGACCGTGGTCTCCTCCACATCGGTGCCGAACCGGTCGCCCAGGCCGGAGCCGAAGTGGTTGCTGATGTTCGGACCGGCACCGCCGCCCGCGCCGGTGCGGGCGCCGCTGTCGGGGGTCGCCGGGGTCTCGCCGGGGGTGTCCCGCTCGGTCGGCCGGATGTCGACCGAACCGCCGGGGTCGTCCTCGGGGGCCTGCTCGTCGTCCTCCTGGGTCCGCGAGTCGCCCTCCGCGCCGCCGGGGGCGTCCGGGTCGGGGGTGGCGGTGGTCGGGCTCTCCGGGTCGGCGGTGGGCTCCGGGGTGGCGGTGGTGTCGGAGTCGGTGCCCGTCGAGCCGGGCTCCTCCTCCTCTTCGGGCGCGGCGGGGGGCCGCTCGACGACCCGCCCCACCGAGGTGCCCTGGTCGTTGCCGGTGATGGTGGAGCCCTTGGCCAGCTCGATGCCGGTGATGGTGGCCATCGCCAGCGCGAACACCAGCACCGTCGCCCCGACCCAGAGCAGCCAGCGGCGCCCGCGCGGGGCCGGCTCGTCGAGCACGGGCCGGTCGGCCCCGTCGGCGTCGACCGGGGGCAGCCGGACCGTCATCTCGGAGTCCGACCGGTGCGCCGGGTCGGCGGGGTTGCGGCGGACCCGGACCCTGGCCACGAGCGTCTCGCGGGTGCGGTCGAGCGAGCGCTGGTAGACGGTGGCGGCCACCGTGCTGGCCACGGACCCGAAGGCCGCGCCCACGATGGTGCCGTCGGCGCCGAAGAACGAGCCGAGCAGCGCCGAGGTCACCGCGGCGCCGGCGCCGGCGAGCACCTTCGTCGGCGACAGCTCGGACCTCGGGCGCTCGGGGGTCGTGTCGACGCGGACGGTCGCGCCGTCGCCGGCGCCGTGCCCGTTTCCGGGGCCGCGGCCGGCACCGTGCCCATTGCCGTGCCCATTGCCGTGCCCATTGCCGTGCCCGCTGCCGTTCGGGTACCCCGGAACCGGCGGGCGGGGTCGCGGGAACGGGCCACCCGGGTTGAACCCGGGCGGGCCGTCGGGATGGGGAACGGGCCGGGTGTCGGGGTGACCGGCGCGGGGGTCGGGACGCGGCTCCGGGTAGGGCCGGGGCCCGTCCGGGAGGGGGCGGGGCGCGGTGGGGTGGTGTGGCATGGCTCCGAATCACGGTCGTCGAGCGAAGCGGTCGTCGACCGTCACCCCCCGCTACCGGCGGGTGGCCGGTGAGGAGGTGGCGGTCCCACGGCTTACCCGTTCCAACCGACGAGATGACCGGAAAGCTCCAGTCGATCACTTTTCGTGAGAGCGTTCACGCCGTCGGGCGGGCCGTCTTTCCATGATCCTCCGGATGGCGCAGCCCTCCATGGCCTGGAGGCAGGGCCGAACGGAGTACCGGCCACGATAGCGCTACGCACAGGGCCACTAACGGCCAGGTCAGCGCGGTCCGCGCGATCCCGAGGGCGACGACCGCGTCGGCCCAGTACAGCGGCAGGAACACGGCCAGCCGCACCAGGTACTGGCCGACCCACACCCAGCTGGCCCGCTGGTAGCCGCGCAGCAGGTGCGGGTCGCGGCGCCAGCGGGTGCGCTGGCCGAGCGCGGTGCCCACGACGAGCCCGAGCAGCGGCCAGCGGACCACGATCGACACCGCCCAGGCCAGCGCGCTCGCCGCGTTGGAGGCGATCTGGACGAGGAAGAAGTCGACGGCGCGGCCCGTGTAGGCGGCGACCAGCGCCGCGACCGCCACGCCCAGCATCCCCAGCAGCACCGCGCGCGGCCGCCGGCCGGCGAGCACCCGGACCACCGCCACGACCGCGGCGGACAGCACGGCCGCACCGCCGCCCCACGCCACGGGGGACGGCCAGCCGAGCGCGTCGCCCAGGGTGAAGACCAGGACGAACGCCACGACCGGGACGGTCGCGTCCACGGCGCCGCCGCGCCCGCCCAGCACGTCGGCCAGCGACGGCTCCGGGCGCTGCTCCCCACCGGACATGAGGCAAGGGTGCCCTATCCCGACGCGCGGATCCCAGGGCCGCCCCGGTGATCTCCGTCGGAGCCGCGGGGTTCCACCCGTCGGTGTGCCGCGACGCTGGCGCACGGCCCGCCCGCTGAGCAATCCTGGTCGGTACGGCACCCGTCGACGCGGGGACGGGCAGGTGACGGAAGGGGGGCGTCGACATGGGCGAGTGGATCGCGCCGGCCGACAGCTTCATCGCACTGGGGGACAGCTTCACCGAGGGCCTGGACGACTGGCGACCCGACGGCACACCGCGCGGCTGGGCCGACCGCGTCGCCGAGCACCTCGGAGAGCGGCGGCCCGGGTTCCGCTACGCGAACCTGGCCGTGCGCGGCAAGCTGCTCGACGAGATCGTCGCCGAGCAGCTCCCGGTCGCGGAGCGGCTGCGCCCCGACCTGGTGGCGTTCTGCGCGGGCGGCAACGACATCATCCGGTTGTCCTGCGACACCGACGACCTCGCCGCCCGGTTCGACGCCGCGCTGCAGCGGCTGACCGCAACGGGCGCCCGGGTGTTCGTGTTCACCGGCTTCGACCTGGGCCGCATGCACCCGGTCATCCGCCGCCTGCGCGGCCGGGTCGCCTGCTACAACGAGCTCATGCGGGCCAGCGCCGACCGGCACGGGGCCACCGTCGTCGACCTGTGGGGCATGACCCCGCTGGCCGACCCGCGCACCTGGGGCCGCGACCGGCTGCACCTGACCGCCGAGGGGCACCGCCGGGTCGCCCTGCGCGTGCTGGAGACGCTGGGCGAGCCCGTCACCGACGACTGGCGCACCCCGCTGCCGGCGGCCGAGCCCGCCCCGTGGCGGCACCGCCAGGTCGAGGACCTGCGCTGGATGCGCGATTTCGTCATGCCGTTCGTGCGGCGCAGGCTGCAGGGCCACAAGGCGGGCGACGGCTTCGCGGCCAAGCATTCCGACCTGCTGCCGCTGAGCACCGGCGGGCACCCCGCCACCTGATTCCGGCTTGCGGGCGCGGCGCCGGACGCAGCAGCCTCGCCGCCATGGGCACTCCTCGCGGAAGGTCGTTCGTCGTCACCGGGGGCGGGCGCGGGATCGGCCGGGCGATCGTGGAGCGCCTGCTGGCCGACGGGCACGGCGTCGTCGCCGTCGAGCTCGACCCGGCGGCCGTCGAGTGGCTCGCCGGGCTCCCCGGCGCCGCGGCGGTCACCGGCAGCGCCGCCGACGAGGCGGTGGCGGAACGGGCCGCCGACCGGGCCGCCGCCATCGCCCCACTGGGCGGCTGGGTGAACAACGCGGCGCTCTTCCGCGACGCCGACCTGCACGTCGACGGCGCCGCCGCGGTGCTCGACCTCGTGACGGCCAACCTGGCCCCCGCGGTGGTGGGCACCGCGGTGGCGGTGCGCAGGCTGCTCGCCGGCGGGTCGGGCGGGTCGATCGTCAACGTGTCGTCGCACCAGGCGTCGCGGGCCGTGCCCGGCGCGCTGCCCTACTCGGTGGCCAAGGCCGCGGTCGAGGGGCTGACCCGGGCCACGGCCGTCGAGTACGGGCCGCACGGCATCCGGGCCAACGCAGTCGCGCTGGGCTCGATCGCCACCGCCCGCTACGACGACCTGCTCGGGCGGATCGGGCCGCAGGCCGCCGCCGACGTCGCGGACCAGATGCGCCGCCTGCACCCGGTGGGCCGGGTGGGCCGCCCCGAAGAGGTGGCGGCCGTCGTGGCGGTGCTGCTGTCCGAGGAGGCCTCGTTCGTCTCCGGGGCGACGGTCCCGGTCGACGGCGGCCGGGCGGCGCAGGGCCAGGACCCCGAGACGCGGTCCTTCTGAGCGAACCGTCACCCGATCGAGTAACACCACGCGCCGCCCTCCGATAACCGGGCGTCCGCTCCCCAGCGTCCGCCGCCGGAGTTCCCGCATGCCCTTCGTCCCGCTGTCCTCCGACGGCGTGCAGCGCGCCACCACCGAGGCCCTGCGCTCACCCCGGATCCAGGTCGCCCTGGAGCCCCACGAGGGCGGCATCACGGTGCTCGCGGTGGAGCCGGCGGGGCTGCGCCCGATCGGCCAGTTCGACCCGACCGCCGCCGGGCCGTACCGCGAGGTGCTGGCCCCGCTGGCGGAGGAGGGCGTCTACGGCATCTGCATCGCCGAGTCCTCGGTGACCGGCACCGTGCTGAACCTCGGGCCGGCCGAGACCTGCCTGCCCGAGGGCACCCTGCCGTGGCGCCCCGCCCCGGAGGTCGTCTCGCCGCCCGCTCCGCCGAGGAGCACCGGGCGGCTGCGCGAGGAGGACGACGACCTCGTCGGGGGCGAGGCGGACCGGCCGCGGGTCCGCGCGGCGTCCGCTCCGCCCGGCGCCGAGGCGGCGACCGTGCTCCTGGACCCGCGCTCCGCCCGTCGGCGCGGACGTCCCGCCCACCGGCGCCGGACCCGCCGCCGCCCCGCCCT
>NZ_JAHDTH010000441.1 GCF_018531445.1 Pseudonocardia lacus | reverse complement strand
GGGCGCCCGACGAGCCGGCCGTGCTGCGCGCCGCGCTCGCCCAGGCCCACGCCGACGTCGTCCTGGTCACCGGGGCCTCCGGGCCCGGCCCGGCCGACCACCTCCGCACAGTGCTCGCCGCCGCCGGCGCCGAACTGCTGGTCGACGGGGTCGCCTGCCGGCCCGGCCACCCGCAGGCCATGGCCCGGCTGCCGGACGGCCGGCTGGTGGTCGGCCTGCCCGGCAACCCGCTGGCCGCGCTGGTCGCCTTCCTGACCCTGGCCGCCGCCGCGCTGGCCGGCCTCGGCGGCCGGGAGCTGCCCGAGCTGGCCCGGCTGCCCGCCCGCGGCGTGCGGCCGCACCCGACCGAGCACAAGATCGTGCCGGTCCGGGTCCGCGAGGGGGTCGCCCGACCGGTCGGCCACGACGGCCCGGCCATGCTGCGCGGCGCCGTCGTCGCCGACAGGCTCGCCGTCGTGAGCCCCGCCGACGCCGCCACCGTGCGGCTGCTCCCCGAGCCAGGAGTCGCCCCGTGGGCAGGTTGACCGCGCACCGGCCGGTCGTGCGGATCACCGGCGCCGGGCGGGTGTCCCGTCCCGACGCGCTGGCCGTCGAGGAGCCGCTGGAGCTGCGCGTCGGGGGCCGGGCGCTCGCCGTCACCATGCGCACCCCCGGCCACGACGTCGAGCTCGCGCACGGCTTCCTGCTGTCCGAGGGCGTGATCGGCGGCCGCGCCGACGTCCTCGACGCCCGCTACTGCGACTCGGTCGACGACGACGGCCGCAACACCTACAACGTGCTCGACGTGGGCCTGGCGGCGCACGTCCCGCCCCCGGAGACCGGGGTCGAGCGCAACTTCTACACGACGTCGTCGTGCGGGGTGTGCGGGAAGGCCTCGCTGGACGCGGTGCGGCTGCGCACCCGGTTCTCCCCGGCCGACGACCCGGTCGAGGTCTCCCCGGCGACCCTGGCCGGGCTGCCCGGCCTGCTGCGCGCCCGGCAGCGGGTGTTCGACCGCACCGGCGGGCTGCACGCGGCGGGGTTGTTCACCGCGGCCGGCGAGCCGCTCGTGGTGCGTGAGGACGTGGGCCGGCACAACGCGGTCGACAAGGTGCTGGGCTGGGCGGTGCTCGACGGGCGGGTGCCGGCGGCGGGCACGGTGCTGATGGTGTCCGGGCGGACGTCGTTCGAGCTGGTGCAGAAGGCGGTCATGGCCGGCGTCCCGGTGCTCGGGGCGGTGTCGGCGCCCTCGTCGCTGGCGGTCGAGCTGGCCGTGGAGTCCGGGCTGACCCTCGTCGGGTTCATCCGCGGCGACTCGATGAACCTCTACGCCGGCGCGCAGCGGGTCCTGGAGCCCCAGCCGACCCGGTAGCGGCTACTCCCCGGCCGGGGGCAGCGGGGCGATGGGCGTTGCGGTGCCGGTCCCGGCGACCGCCGGCCGCGGCACGACCTGGATCAGCGGCTTCTCCGGCGGTCGGCCGTCGTCCGCGGCGGGGAACAGCAGCAGCCCCAGCCCGGCCGCGGCCGGGGCGAGGGCCAGGGTGAACGCGGTGACCAGGGTCGGGGCCAGCCGGCGGCGGCCCGGCGTCGGCGGTCGCTCGTCGGCGAGCAGGGCCGGGCGCTCCTCGGCCGGCCGGGGCGCGGGCCGTG
>NZ_JAHDTH010000440.1 GCF_018531445.1 Pseudonocardia lacus | reverse complement strand
CCCGCCGCGGCCACCCGCGTCCCTGACGGGTCGCGGCGGGTAAGGGAACTGTCACCGCCCGGCAACTGCCCGCGCTCGACCTGCGCAAATAGCGTTCCAGGGCATGAAGAAGATTCTGGGAACCGTCATCCTGCTGGCCCTGGGCGTGTTCATGGTGCTCGGCGGGATCGGTCAGACCACGACGGACGAGGTGACCTGCGGCGGCCAGGTGATGGCGCCCGGTGACATCTGCCAGGAGATCCGCAACGGCTCGACCACCGAGTACACCTACGACGAGCAGAAGGAGAACGACCGCAACTCCGGGTGGGTGCTGGTCGGGATCGGTGGCGTGCTGACCGCCATCGGCCTCGCGACCGGGGTCGCCACCGTCGTGGGACGCAACCGGCGGGCTCCCGCCCCCGCTCCCGTCCCCGCGCCCTACCCCGCCCCGCAGCCGGGCCCCTACCCCGGCCCGTACCAGGGCGGCCCGGCTCCGTACCCGGCTCCCAACGGCGGCCCGGCCCGGCAGCCGCACCCGGGCGCCGGCGCCGCGCCGACCCAGTACCCGCACCGGTGACGGCCGACCCGGGTCCGCTCCGGACGAGGGGTCGGAGCGGACCCGGGACAACGCCCCCCGACCGCACGCACTGGACAGTCACTTAGCTAGTTCGCATACTGGCTTCGTGATCGACGTCGACCTGCTCCGGGCGCTGGCCAACGACAAGCGCCTGCTGGTGCTGGAATGGCTGCGCGACCCGGAGGCGCACTTCCCACCGCAACGCGACGGAGACCTCGTCACCGACGGGGTCTGCTCGCTGTTCATCGCCGAGAAGCTCGGCGTCAGCCAGCCCACCTGCGGCGAGCACCTCAAGGTGCTCAGCCGCGCCGGCCTGCTGCGGTCCAAGAAGGTCAAGCAGTGGGTGTTCTACCGGCGCGACGAGGAGCGCATCGCGCGGGCCCGCGCCGAGCTGGGGGGCCAGTGGTGAGCGCACCCGGGCGCAGCGCGCCGGCCCCGACCGACCCGATCACCCCGGACGAGGTCGAGCGCACCCGGGCGGTGATCGCGCCCTGGGTCCGGCGCACCCCCGTCCTCGCGCTCGACCCCGCCGACCTCGGCCTCGACCCGGTCCCGGGCGAGCTGGTGCTGAAGCTGGAGCAGCTGCAGCGGGCCGGGTCGTTCAAGACCCGCGGCGCCTTCGCCAACCTGCTGCTGCGCGCCGTCCCGCCGGTCGGCGTGGTGGCCGCGTCGGGCGGCAACCACGGGGTCGCCGTGGCGCACGCCGCCCGCCGGCTCGGCATCCGGGCCCGCATCCACGTGCCCACCATCTCCGCCCCGGCCAAGGTCGAGGCCATCCGCGCGACCGGCGCCGACCTGGTGGTCGACGGCGACCGGTACGCCGACGCGCTGGCCGGCGCCGAGGAGTACCGGGCGCGCACCGGCGCGATGGCGGTGCACGCGTTCGACCAGCGCGAGACGCTGCTGGGCACCGCCACGCTCGGCGCGGAGCTGCTCGACCAGCTCGGCGGCGCGCTCGACACGGTGCTCGTCCCGGTCGGCGGCGGCGGGCTGCTCGCCGGGGTGGCCGCCCGGCTGGCCGGCGCCGTGCGGGTCGTCGGGGTCGAGCCGGCCGGGTCGCCCACGCTCACCGCCGCGCTCGCCGCGGGCGG
>NZ_JAHDTH010000439.1 GCF_018531445.1 Pseudonocardia lacus | reverse complement strand
CGTCAGCGCACGTCGTCACCGCACGTCGGACTCATGCTTCGACGTCGCGCGGCGCGCGCCCAGGGCCGAGGGACGGGTCGCGCACAGGCCGTCGGTCCCGCCGTTGCGGGCCGCTGCGCCCTGCCGGCCCGGGCGCCGAGCGGTCACGGTGGAGCCGACCGGGAGCGCCGCCGGCGGGTCGACCGCACGGATCCGGCTGCCGGGCGGAGGGAAGGGTGCGACATGCTGGTGCGCGAGGTGATGACCCGACCGGTGGTGACCGCCGGGCCGGACACCCCGATCCGGGCCGCGGCGGCCCTGCTGACCGGGCGCGGTTTCACGGCGCTGCCCGTCGTGGACGGTGACGGCGAGCTGGTCGGCATCGTCACCGAGGCCGATCTGCTGCGCGACCGGGTGCGGCACGACGCCCGCTCGATGCCGGCCGAGGAGCTGGCGACGATCCCGCCGTCGCGGGTGGGCGAGGTGATGACGACGCAGGTGCTGACGGTCACGCCCACCACCGACGTCGCCGACGTGGTGGCCCGGATGCGGGCGTTGGGGATCCGGTCGGTGCCGGTGGTCCGGGCCGGTGCGGGGCTGGTCGGCATCGTGAGCCGCCGCGACGTGCTGGCCACCTTCGCCCGGACCGACAGCGCGATCGCCGCCGAGGTGCGCCACCGGCTGGCCGCCTACGCCGGTCCGGGCCGGTGGGGGGTCGCGGTGCAGGGCGGTCAGGTCACGTTGCGCGACGCGCTCGCCGACCCGGCCGAGGAGCACCCGGCCAGCGTCGTCGCGGCGTCCGTGCGCGGGGTGCTGCACGTGCAGGTGCTGCCGGTCGAACCGTGACACGCCCGGCCGGGCCGGAGTGCACGTCCGCGACCGTGGCCAGGCGTTCACCGGCCCGGAAGGCGAGCAGGTCCCGCTGTGTGCAGGGGCTTCCGCCCCGGCGCGCGGCCGCCGTTCGGTCCCGGCGCACGGGGCGCGATCACAGGTGGGCGTCGATCACCCAGCCGTGGTCGCGGCTGGGCCACCAGCTGCCGCGGGGTCCGCCCTCGGCGGGCACGACGACGACCGGGCAGCGGACGGTGCGCAGCAGGTCGTCGACGGGCGAGCCGACCAACCCGGCGAGCAGCGCCCCCCGGCACGATCGGCCGAGCACCAGCAGCCGGGCGCGGGTGGCCAGCGCCAGCAGCAGCTCCGTGGCGGAGTCCTGGGCCACGACGACCTCGACGGGCACGTCCGGGTGCACGATCCGCTGGGCGGACAGCGCCCACTCGACCTCCCGGCGGGCGCGCTCGGACTCCTGGTCCCACTGCGCGATCCGCTCCGGGCGCAGCCAGCCGAGGTCGACCCCCGGTCGGTCCCAGGCGCGCACCGCCACCAGCCGCACCCGCCGCGCGGCCGCCTCGGCGAAGGCCAGCGCGACGGTGTCGTCGGTGGTCCACGGGGCCACCCCGACGACGACCGACCCGCCCGGCGGGACCGGTCGTCGCGGCACCGCGGCGACCGGGCAGTACGCCTCGGCGACGACGCGGTCCAGGTCGGGCAGGTCGGCGGGCACCACGAGGAGCCCGGCGTCGACCGACCGGGTGCGCAGCAGGTCCGCCGTCGCACCCGACCCGGGGCGCGCGGACGCGGCGAGTCCGGGCACCGCGGCCCGCACCGCGGCGAGCGCCC
>NZ_JAHDTH010000438.1 GCF_018531445.1 Pseudonocardia lacus | reverse complement strand
GGGGGATCGCGCCGCGCGGGCGCAGCGCGCGGCTGCTGCTGCCGGCTCCCGGCGGTGAGCTCGGGGTGCCGGACGGGGCCGTGCCGGGGGGCGCGGTCACCGCCGGGGTGGACGTGGCCGTCGGACCAGGGGAGCCGGCGGTCGCGGCGGCACCGGGCGGGTCGCGACGCCCGGTGCCGTTCCCGGCGCGGGAGGCCGGGTGAGCGGACCGCGGCGCCGGAGTCGTGTGCCGGCGTCGAGCTCAGGCGAGTGGGGCGGGGTTGGACGCCGCCCGCTCGGCTCGGAGGACCTGGACGGGTGAGGCAGTGGTGAGTGAGTGTGAGTGAGGCGGAGGACGTCCCGCCCTGCGACGAGCCGGTGCGGGTGCTGGCGCTGTGGTCACCCGACTGGCCGGTCACCGCGGCGGCCCGGGCGGCGCACGTCCCGGCGCACCGGCCGGCGGCGGTGTTCGTGGCCAACCGGGTGCTGGCCTGCTCGGCGGTGGCCAGGGCGCAGGGCGTGCGGCGGGGGTTGCGCCGCCGGGAGGCCCAGGCCCGCTGCCCCGACCTGGCCGTCCTCGCCCCCGACCCGGACCGCGACGCCCGCGCCTTCGAGCCGGTGGTGGCGGCGGTCGAGGAGCTGGCGCCGGGGGTGGAGGTGGTGCGGCCGGGGTTGGTGGCGCTGCCGGCCAGGGGGCCGGTGGGCTACTTCGGCGGCGAGTCGGCGGCCGCCGAGCGCCTGGTCGACCAGGTCGCCGCGCGCACCGGGGTGGAGTGCCAGGTCGGGTTGGCCGACGGGTTGTTCGCGGCGGTGCTGGCGGCGCGCCGCGGGGTGGCCGTCGCCGCCGGCGGCACCCCGGCGTTCCTGGCCCCGCTGGAGGTCGACGAGCTCGACCGCGAGCCCGACGTCGACCGCTCCGAGCTGGTCGGCCTGCTGCACCGGCTGGGCCTGCGCAGCCTGGGGGCGTTCGGCGCGTTGGCGGCCAGTGACGTCGCGTCCCGGTTCGGCGCCGACGCGGTGCTCGCCCACCGGCTCGCCCGCGGCCTCGACCCGCGGCCCCCCGTCCGCCGCCACCCGCCCGAGGAGCTGGCCGTCGAGCTGGAGCTCGACCCCCCGGTCGACCGGGTCGACGCGGCCGCGTTCGCCGCCCGCGGGCTCGCCGAGCGGCTGCACCGCACGCTGGCCGGGCACGGTCTGTCGTGCACCCGGCTCGGGGTTGCCGCCCGCACGGTGGGCGGGGAGGAGCTGTTCCGGGTGTGGCGCTGCGCGGAGCCGCTCACCCCCGCCGGCACGGTCGACCGGGTCCGCTGGCAGCTCGACTCCTGGCTCACCCGCGGCGGCTCGGGCGCGGTCGACCGGATGCGGCTGGTCCCCGAGGAGACGGTCACCGCGGGGGCGCTGCAGCTCGGGCTGTGGGGCGAGGTCGGCGAGGCCGACGAGCGCGCCGGGCGGGCGCTGGTGCGGGTGCAGGCGCTGCTGGGGCCCGAGTCGGTGCTCACCGCGGTCCTGGTGGGCGGGCGTGACCCGGCCGAACGCGTCCGGCTGGTGCCGTGGGGCGACACCCGCGACGGCGCCGGCGCCCCGGACGCCGGGGAGACCGGGGTCGAGGTGGCGCCGTCCGCGCCGGGGGCGGGCCCGCCGGCGCTCGACGGGCCGCCCGAGCTGTGGGCCGTCCCGGAGGGCACCG
>NZ_JAHDTH010000437.1 GCF_018531445.1 Pseudonocardia lacus | reverse complement strand
GGCGACGTCCACAGCTCGGCCAGCAGCCGCGCCGGGGTGAGCGCGGGCCACAGCGCGTCGACGGCGACGTGGAAGGCGGGGGAGGCGCGCAGCTCGGCGCGCGCGTCGGCGCGCAGCTCGGCGGCCAGGTCCGGGGCCTCGCGCGGGGCCAGCCAGCCCTCGCCGCTCCGGTCGACGGCCTGCTCGGCCAACGCGTCGAGGACGGCGGCGCGGAACACCGGCCGGGCCTCGTTGTGCAGGGCGCCGGTGGCGTGGGCCCGCGCGCGGGCGCGTTCGGCGATCGCGCGGTCGAGCTCGACGGTGACGTCGTCCAGTTCGATCGCGATCGGCTCGTCGGGCAGCTCCTGGCGGTCGCCGACGGCCGCGGAGAGCACCTCGACCATCGCGAGCGAGCCCTTCACCGCGGCCGCCGGATCCGTCGCCGTGGTGGCGAGGCCGGGCAGCAGCGAGCCCACGGTCGCGAACACGACGTCGGACTCGCCGAGTGCGGGCAGCACCTGGTCGATGTAGTGCAGCAACCGCGGGTGCGGCCCGATGACCAGCACACCGCGGCGGGCCAGGACGGGCCGCGTGTAGAGCAGGTAGGCGACCCGGTGCAGGGCGACGGCGGTCTTCCCGGTGCCCGGCCCGCCCTCGATGACCAGCGTGCCGGGCGGGTCGAGCCGGATGATCTCGTCCTGCTCGCGCTGGATGGTCGCCACGATGTCGCGCATCGCGCCGGTGCGCGGCGCGTCGACGGCGTCCAGCAGGGCCAGGTCGGCGCCCCGGCCGCCGGTGAGGTCGTCGTGGGCGCCGAGCACCTCCCGGCCGCGCGTGCGCAGGTGCCGGCGGTGCACGAGGCCCTCGGGGTGGGCCGGGGTGGCGGTGTAGAACGGCCGGGCCGCCGGCGCCCGCCAGTCGACGACCAGCACCTCGAAGTCGCTGTCGAGCAGCCCGATCCGGCCGACGTGCGTGCGTTCGCCCGCGGTGTCCTCGACCCAGCCCAGGCACAGCCCGTCGCGCCCGGCGCCGAGCCGGGAGATCCGGGCGCGCAGGTCGCGCGCGGCGGCCTCGTGGGTGGCGCGCTCGCCGGGGGAGCTGCCGCTGCCGCCACGCAGCCGGGCGGTCAGTTCGGCCTGCGCGGCCTCGCGCTGGGCGTCCAGCTCGCGGTAGAAGCGGGCGACATCGCGCCGGTCGGCTTCCAGGTCGAGCAACGGGGTGGACAATGTGCGATCCTCCGGTACAATGGAATCAACCAGAAAGGCTCTGACATTGAAAGATGTCAGAGCCTTTCTTTGTACCACGATTCCGGCGCCAATCGTCAGCCGTTCCTGCGCAATCGCCGCAGCCGCAGCGCGAGCTGCAGTTCGAGCACCCGCTCCGGTTCCTGCCAGTCCTCGCCCAGCAGGGCCGCGATCCGCCCCAGCCGCTGCGCCACGGTGTTCGGGTGCACGTGCAGCTCCGCGGCCGCCGCCCGATGGCTGCCGGCGGCGGCGAACCAGGCGGCGAGCGTGCCGAGCAGGTCGCTGCCGCGCCGGTCGTCGTAGTCGGTCAGCGGCCCGAGCACCCGGGCCAGGTAGCCGTCGACGTCGGCGCGGTCGCCGCCGATCACCAGCCCGGCGAACCCGAGGTCGGCCGCGGCGGCGCCGCGCCCGCGCCGGCCGAGCGCGAGCAGCGCGTCCGCCGTGCG
>NZ_JAHDTH010000436.1 GCF_018531445.1 Pseudonocardia lacus | reverse complement strand
CCCGGATCTTTCGTCCCGGATCCGGAGGTGATCGTGACCGGTCGGGGCCGGTCTTGCGCGGTTGATTCTGGTGGTGGGGTGTGACAGTTCGGCCGAGGTCGCTCGGCTGGGCGCCGGTTCCACTGGCCGGTCCTGCGGGGTGGTCGGGTCGGGTGGGGGCTGGTCAGCCCGACGCGGCGTAGCCGCGCAGGGTGGTGATCGCTGCGGCGAGCAGGGCGGCCCAGGGTGTGTGGGCGGGTAGGTGCAGCACGGTGCGGCGTCCGGACCGGGTGATCCGCGCGGCGAGGGAGAAGATCCGCAGCCGCAGGCGTTTGGGTTCCCAGCGTCGTGCGGGGTGCTCGGCGAGGGCGAGCATCTGTGCCCAGGTGGTGAGTTCGCAGGCCAGCGCGATGAGGGCACACCAGATCCGGTTCTGGTCCAGGTCGTGCAACGGGAGGTTGCGCAGCCCGGTGTCCTTCGCGGCGCGGATCCGGTCCTCGGCGCGGGCCCGGCGGCGGTGACGCAGTTCGAGATCAGCGAGTTGACGGCCTGGTCCACCAGGGCGGGTGTTGGTGGCGAACGCGGTCAACCGGTGCCCGTCGGGATCGGTCAGCCGGGGCTGCGCCCCGGGGTGCGGGCGTTCGCGGCGAACGATGACCCGCATCCCGGTCGGCCAGCGCGACAGGTCCAGCAGCCCGGTGACCTCGAGAACCCAGGCGCCGGGTCGGGGCTCGCTGTCGGCGTCGTAGGCCGGCTGCCACGCTGATTCGGGAACCTTCGCGAGTTCGTCGAGGACCTGCTCGGGCAGGGTGAACCCGACCGAGTAGGACAACCGCTGCCCGACCAGCCAGTTCAGGAAGTCGTGGGTGGCGCCGGCGGAGTCGGCCCGGATCAGGATCTTCCGCCCCGGCCGGCGACCGGTCCGGTGACCGGGGAGTTGTCGGAGTGCCTCGCGGATCACGGTGATGTGGTCCGCGGCGGTGTTCGAGCCGGCGTTGCCCGGTCTCAGCAGTACCGACAGCGGCTCACCGGAGCCGTCGGCGCCGTGGTCGAGGAAGGTCCACAACGGGTGGTGGCCGAACCCTTTCTTGAACGTCGGGGCGGCGCCCTGCTTGTCGGAGTGGGCGGTGACCAGGGTGGCGTCCACGTCGATGACCAGCGGCCGCCCGGCGTCGACCTGGTGGTCGGGGGCGTGTTTCCCGGCTAACGCCCACGCTCGGGCGCGGGCCTGAGCGCGGGCGGTGTTGATCGCGGTCAACGCTGCGGTGGCGTCGCTGGCCAGGCGATCGATCGTGCGCGACACCGTCGGGTCGGATGCGACCCGGCCATAGACGCCCGGTTCGGCGCGCAGCACGGCGATGTCGGCCAGGCAGTCCCCACCCACCGCCAAGGTCACCGCGAGATCGCCCACGACCTTCGCCGGGTCGTGCACTGCGAGCGGGAGCCGCCACCGGCCCAGCGCAGCAGACAGGGCCTGGTCGAGCCCGACAGTGCGGGCGGTCTCGGTCAACAACACGCCACCGGCGTGGGACACGACCATGGTTGCGGCGGTGTCGACGACAGGGCGCGGGTAGAACCCACTACTCTTGCTCACCTGAGAGGTGCTCCTGGTTCGTGGCGGATGTGGACCTTCGCAAGTCACATCCTTGCTGCTCAGGAGCACCTCTCAGCTGTTCGACACACCTCCGCGGCCATACCGGCATGAAAGCGCCGGGCTAGT
>NZ_JAHDTH010000435.1 GCF_018531445.1 Pseudonocardia lacus | reverse complement strand
AGCACGGCGGCGACCGGCTCGTCGCCCCCGGCGCGGTCGGCGATGGCGGCGGCCAGCGGCTGCTCGACCGCGCTGACGGTGTCCAGGAACGCGGCCCGCAGCCCCGGCGCCGACGTGATCAGCGCCAGCTCGGCGCGACCGGGTTCGCCGCCGGTCGAGTACTGCTCGACGACCGCCTCGACGACCGCGCGCGACAGCGGCTCGCCCGCGGGGCGGGTGCGGACCGCGGCCCCGACGCGCAGGGCGCGCTCGGCCGCGACGGCCGCCACGATCGCCTGCTCCCGGCTGGAGAAGTAGTTGTTGTAGGTGCGCGGGGAGACCCCCGCCGCCTCGGCGATGTCGTCGACCCGCACGTTCTCCGGTCCGCGTTCCATGGCCAGCCGCAGCGCTGCCGCGCTCAGCGCCTCGCGGGTGGCCAGCTTCTTGCGCTCGCGCAGCCCGCCCTTCTCGGTGTCGTCCACGGCGCCAGCCTAGCGGATAAACTTGCGCGACCGCATATCTGCGCGCGCGCAAGTTTGTGTAGGGTGGCGGCCGGCACCCCCGGGAGGTGGGTGCCGGACCGCGGTCGGCGCGGGCGAGGGCCCGGCCGGGTACGCCGGGGCACCCGTCCGTCGCGGGCGCCCGTGCCGACCGCGTCCGACCGGGATCGCAACGGAGGAACACCAGTGGCGAAGATGATCGCTTTCGACGAGGAGGCGCGCCGCGGGCTCGAGCGCGGCATGAACACCCTCGCCGACGCCGTCAAGGTGACGCTCGGCCCGCGTGGCCGCAACGTCGTGCTGGAGAAGAAGTGGGGCGCCCCCACCATCACCAACGATGGTGTGTCGATCGCCAAGGAGATCGAGCTCGAGGACCCGTGGGAGAAGATCGGGGCCGAGCTGGTCAAGGAGGTCGCCAAGAAGACCGACGACATCGCGGGCGACGGCACCACCACCGCGACGGTCCTGGCCCAGGCGCTGGTCCGCGAGGGGCTGCGCAACGTGGCCGCCGGCGCGAACCCGATGGCCCTCAAGCGCGGCATCGAGAAGGCCGTCGAGGCCGTCTCCGAGGCCCTGCTGAAGTCGGCGCACGAGGTCGAGACGCGGGAGCAGATCGCCGCGACGGCGTCCATCTCGGCCGCGGACGCCTCGATCGGCGAGCTGATCGCCGAGGCCATGGACAAGGTCGGCAAGGAAGGCGTCATCACGGTCGAGGAGAGCCAGACCTTCGGTCTGGAGCTCGAGCTGACCGAGGGCATGCGCTTCGACAAGGGCTACCTGGCCCCGCACTTCGTGACCGACACCGAGCGCATGGAAGCGGTCCTGGACGACCCGTACCTGCTGCTCGTCGGGTCGAAGATCAGCTCGGTGCAGGACCTGCTGCCGGTCCTGGAGAAGGTCATGCAGGCCGGCCGGCCGATCGTGGTCATCGCCGAGGACGTGGAGGGCGAGGCGCTGGCGACGCTGATCCTCAACAAGCTCAAGGGGACGGTGGCCTCGGTCGCGGTGAAGGCGCCCGGCTTCGGCGACCGCAGGGAGGCGATGCTGACCGACATGGCGGTGCTGACCGGCGGCGAGGTGATCTCCGAGAAGATCGGCCTCAAGCTGGAGAACGCCGAGGAGTCGCTGCTGGGCCGCGCCCGCAAGGTCGTGGTCACCAAGGACGAGACCACCATCGTCGACGGTGCCGGCGACGCCGACCAGATCGCCGGGCGGGTCAACCAGATCCGCGCCGAGATCGAGCGCACC
>NZ_JAHDTH010000434.1 GCF_018531445.1 Pseudonocardia lacus | reverse complement strand
GGCGGGCGGCAGCGGTCCGCGGCGTTCGGGCGGGCGGCCGACGAGCCGGCCGCGCCCGCCCCGGACACGTCCTTCGCCACCGCCCGCAACGGCTACGACCGCACCCAGGTCGACCGCCGCGTCGCCGAGCTCACCCGGCAGCTGGCGCTGGCCGAGGAGCAGCGCGCCGAGACGGCGCACCGGCTGGCCGCCGAGCGGCGGCGCGGCGAGCTGGTCGAGCAGGAGCTGAGCGAGGTCCGCGCGGCCGCGCTGCACACCCCGCCGCCCGAGCCGGAACCCGACCCCCGCTACGGGCAGCAGGCCGAGCGGCTGCTGTGGCTGGCGGAGGCCGAGGCCAGGGAGGCGCGCACGGCCGCGGCGGACGAGGCGGCCGCGCTGCTGCGGCGCGCGCAGACCCAGGCCGACACCCACCGCAGGGAGGTCGAGCGCAGCCTCGCGCTGCGGGCGTCGGCGCTGGAGGCCGAGTCGGCCCGCCGCACGACCGCCTTCGCGGCCCGCGAGCTGGAGAGCGTCAACGAGTTGGAGGCCGCGCGCGCGGAGGCGCGGCAGCTGCGCGCCGCGGCCCACCGCGAGGTCGACGCCATGCACCGCGAGGCCGAGGAGGCGATCCGCGCGGCCCGCGCGGACGCGATGCGCGAGATCGAGCAGGCCGTGCAGCGCCGTCGCGACGAGCTCGCCGCCGACGTCGAGCGGCTGGAGGGGTTGCGGCGCGAGGCCCGCGAGGAGCTGGCCCGGCTGCACCGGCGCATCACCGACGAGCTGGGCGCCGACCGCCCCACCGCCCCGGTGCGCCCGGCGACGAGCCACCCGCTGACCGGGCGCTCCGAGCAGCGCGCCGAGGGCGACCCGACCCGGCCGGGCTCCGCAGCCGTCCCCGCCGGGCAGCGCTAGGCACCTCGCCCGTCCCACCGCGAGCTGCCAGGTGGCCGAAACGCGCCAGTTCCGTTGACACCGGTCGAGCGGCGGATTGATCATTCGGGCGACCGCTCCTCCGAGCCGACGCCGAACGGGCTCCGAACGTTCCGCCGAACGCTGCACCCGGTGGTCGTCGTCGCTGTTCCGCGGCTCCGCACGCCGGTGCCCGGGTCGCGACGCGGCCCGTCGGAAGGAACCGCCATGACCACACTCGCCGCCGTCCCGCACCGGGCCGGCCTCGGCGCGGGCGGCGCGCTCGACGCGCAGGTCGACGTCCCGGTGCTCACCGGCGCGCAGTGCCAGGGCGACCTGATCGCGCTGCCGCGCCCGCTCGCCGAGCCCGCGACCACGCCGCTGCCGCTCGGCGGGGTCGATCTCGTGCCCGGCGACACCGGGGCGAACACCCACACACTGCTGTCCTGGGACGGTCCGGCGTGCCGCTACGACGTCCGCGACCCCGGGCCGTCCGGCCTGGTGCTGGGCGTGCTGACGGTGCCGGTCGGGGCCACGGCCTACCTCGTGCACAGCGAGGAGCACGGGGCCAACGCCTTCGGCCCGGGCAGCTACGAGATCCGTCGCCAGCGCGAGCGGGCCGACGTCGTGCGACGGGTCGGCGACTGACCACCACCGGGCAGCGCCCGCCGTCCGCGGCGGCCCGCGTCGAACTCACCGAACGGCAGCTCGCCGCCTGCGCCACCGAGCGCGCGAGGTGGCTGGAGGTCGCGCGCTCGACCGCGCGCTGCGACCGGCCGTCGGCCGAGCGCGCGGTGCGCGCCGCGTACGCCACGGCCGGCCTGCCCGCGCCGGGCCGCGTGGTGTGGATGGGCTCCC
>NZ_JAHDTH010000433.1 GCF_018531445.1 Pseudonocardia lacus | reverse complement strand
CCCGCGGGTCGAGGCGGCCGCCGCGGGCCCCGAGCAGCAGCGCGGGCGGCGACGACGGGCGGGCCAGCGCGGAGCGGGGGCCGTCGAGCCAGCGGCGCAGTGCCGCGGCGGCCGGCACGCCGAACACCACGGTGCGCTCCCGATCGCCCTTGCCGAGGACGCGCAGGGTGCGCCGGTCGTGGTCGACGTCGCCGAGGTCGAGGCCGCAGAGCTCGCCGACCCGCACGCCGGTCGCGTAGAGCAACTCCAGGACCAGCCGGTCGCGCACCGCGACCGGACCGCCCTCGGCGGAGCCCGACTCGGCGGCCGCGAGCACGTCGGCGGTCTGCCCGGCGTCGGGCACGGCCGGCAGCGCGCGGTGGGGTCGGGGCGAGGCCAGCCTGGCCCCGGGGTCGCCGTCGATGAGGCCGCACCGGCGGGCCCACGCGGTGAACGTGCGCGCCGCGGCCGCCCGCCGCGCCAGCGTGGAGCGCCCCGCTCCCGCGGCGTGCTGCGCAGCCAGCCACCCGCGCAGGATCGCCAGGTCGAGCGCGGCGAGGTCGGGCAGGCCGGCCAGCAGGGTGGTCAGGTCGCCGCGGTAGGCCCGCACTGTGTGCCGCGACCGCCCGCGCTCCAGCTCCAGGTGGCGCAGGAACCGGTCGAGCTGCTCGGCGACCGCGGGCGCGAGCACGCCCGGCCCGCCCTCGCCGACGCTCACCGCCCGACCGCGACGACGGCGGGCGGGAGCGGTGCGGGGGTCCATCGTCCGACGGTGTGGGAGCCGGGCCGGCGGGTCAAGCTCCGTCCGGCGTGTCCGTCGCCGCGCCGGGCCGCTCGGGGTCGGGGACGGCGGACAGGCCGGCGGGACGGGTGGGCTCGCTCCCGGCCTGCAACGAGCGCAGCAGGTCGGCCAGGCCGCCTTCCGCTCGTCCGTGCAGCCGCGCGCTGGTGCGCACCACCGGCTCGACGGGGGTGGCCAGGGGCATGCCGGTGCGCTCCAGCCGGTTCCACAGCGCGCGGCCCTCCCCCGGCCCGTCGTGCGGGAAGCCGCCCACCGCGAGGTAGGCGTCGGCGCGCACGCCGAGGTTGGCGCCGTACACGTGGTGGTGGCGGGTGCCGTGCATCCCCGCCGCCACGATCTGCTGGTACAGCCGCAGCGCCGCCGGCGACAGCTCGGGGTGCGGGCCCAGCTCCGCGAGCCCCGCCACCCCGCGGGCGCCGGCCGCGGCCAGGCGCAGGTGCGCCATGGCCCAGTCCGGCGGCACCGTGGTGTCGGCGTCGGTGCTCAGCAGCCAGACGTCGCGCGGCGCGAAGCGTCGCAGCCGGCGCAGCGTCGAGCGCACACCGAGGTCGCGCAGCGCGCCGACGCCGGTGCCGGCCACCATGTGCGCCGGTCCGGGGCCCGTGGCGCTGCCCCCGCGCCGACCACCGACCGCCGCCACCCGCAGGGCCACCGCCCCGGGCCAGTCGGCGAGCTCGTCGGCCGCGAGCCGCGGCGTGCGGTCGGAGCAGCGGTCGAGGACGACGGTGACCGCAATCGTGACGCGGCCGGGGACCCGGTCGAGGGCCGTGCGGATGCCGTGCAGGCAGGCCACGACGTGGTCCTGCTCGTCGCGGGCCGGCACGACGACGCCGAGGGCCCTCATCGGCGCCGCGGTACGTGCAGCAGGAACTCCTCGTCGAGGTGCTCGACCAGGGTCGTGAGGTCCTCCTGCGCGATCCCGAGCCTGAGCGCCTCGGCGGCGCGCGGGGCGGTGACCGGAGCGGCGGCCGTCGCGGCGGCCCCCGCCGCCCCGTGGCCCTCGACCGGGCGGGCGGTGGCCGGGTCGAGCCGACCCCAGGCCGCC
>NZ_JAHDTH010000432.1 GCF_018531445.1 Pseudonocardia lacus | reverse complement strand
CGCAACAACCGGCGCATGATCTTCCCGGACCGGGTCTTGGGCAACTCCTCGACCACCATGATCTGGCGCGGCTTGGCGATCGGACCGATCTCCTGCGACACGTGATCACGCAACGCCTTGATCGCCTCCTCACCCCGGGCCTCGTCCTGCGCGACGTTGCCCCGCAGGATCACGAACGCCACGATCCCCTGCCCGGTCGTCGCGTCCGAGGCCCCCACCACCGCCGCCTCGGCCACCGTCGGATGACTCACCAACGCCGACTCCACCTCGGTGGTCGAGATCCGGTGCCCGGAGACGTTCATCACGTCATCCACCCGACCCAACAACCAGATCGCACCATCATCGTCGTACTTCGCCCCATCACCGGCGAAGTAGTAACCCTGCTCGGCGAACCGCGACCAATAGGTCTCCCGGAACCGCTGCTCATCCCCCCAAATCCCACGCAGCATCGCCGGCCACGGCTTGTCCAACACCAGATACCCGCCCCCACCCGGACCCACCGGCGCCGCCTCCTCGGTGACGATCTCCGCGCTGATCCCCGGCAACGGCCGCATCGCCGACCCCGGCTTGGCCGCGGTCACCCCCGGCAACGGCGAGATCATGATCGCCCCGGTCTCGGTCTGCCACCAGGTGTCCACGATCGGACAGGTGTTCCGACCGATGTTCTCCCGATACCACATCCACGCCTCGGGATTGATCGGCTCACCCACACTGCCCAACACCCGCAACGACGACAGGTCGAAGCGCTCCGGGATCTCCTTGCCCCACTTCATGAACGTCCGGATCAACGTCGGCGCCGTGTAGTAGATCGACACCCCGTACTTCTGGATGATCTCCCAGTGCCGACCCTCGTGCGGGGTGTTCGGCGTCCCCTCATACATCACCGACGTCGCCCGGTTCGCCAACGGCCCGTACACGATGTAGCTGTGCCCGGTCACCCACCCGATATCCGCGGTGCACCAGTACACACTCTCACCCGGCTTGTGATCGAACACCGCATGATGGGTGTAGGCGACCTGGGTCAAGAACCCACCCGAGGTGTGCAGGATCCCCTTCGGCTTCCCGGTCGTACCCGAGGTGTAGAGGATGAACAACGGCTGCTCGGCATCGAACGGCTGCGCCTCGTGCCGATCCGACTGCTTGTCGACCACCTCGTGCCACCACACGTCACGCCCATCGGTCCAGGGCACCTCGACCTCGGTACGCCTGACCACCAACACGTGCTCGATCGACGGGGTCTGCGCCACCGCCTTGTCGGTGTTCTCCTTCATCGGCGCCGGCTTCCCCCGCCGGAACTGCCCATCCGAGGTGATCAACAACTTGGCGTCGGCATCCTCGATACGCGCCTTGAGCGCACCCGGGGAGAACCCCCCGAACACCACACTGTGCGCCGCCCCCAACCGCGCACACGCCAGCATCGAGATCGCCGCCTCCGGGATCATCGGCAACTGGATCGCCACCCGATCCCCGGCCCTGACCCCCAACTCGGTCAACGCGTTCGCCGCCTTGCACACCTCACGCTGCAGATCCGCGTAGGTGATCGTGCGGGTATCACCCGGCTCACCCTCCCAGTGGAACGCGACCTGCTCACCATGCCCATCAGCGACATGACGATCCACACAGTTGTACGCCACGTTCAACTCGCCACCGACGAACCACTTCGCGAACGGCGCATCCCAGTCCAACACCCGATCCCAGCGCTTGTGCCAGGACAACCGGTCGGCCTGCTCGGCCCAGAACGCCTCCCGATCGGCATCGGCACGGTCATAGGCCTCGGCCGTGACATTGGCCTGCGCGGCGAAGGCATCGCCGGGCGGGAAGCTACGGCTCTCGGTGGACAG
>NZ_JAHDTH010000046.1 GCF_018531445.1 Pseudonocardia lacus | reverse complement strand
GGCGCGGGGGCGGCGGTGACCGGCGGCGGGGCCGGGGCGGCGGTCGTCGGGAACGTGGGGACGGCGACGGGGATGGTGGTCGCGGGCGGCGCGACCGTGGTCGGCGCGGCGTCGGTGGGCGGGGCGGCGGTCGCCGTCTCCCCGCCGGGCGGGGCCGCGGCCTGGCCGTCACCGCCGCCGTCGAGGGCGAGCGAGGCCAGCCCGATGATCCCGGCGATCACCCCCACCCCGACCAGGGCCAGGCCGGCGACCCGACGACGGGACGGCCCTCCGGACGGAGCGGGTGACGTCACGATGGCCTCCAGTGCGGACGATGACCGGCATGTCGGGCGAGTGCCCTGCGGTCATCGTTGCGTCACCAGGGCTCGATGCCCAGCCGACGCGCCGCGCGGGTGCGCTGCCGACTGGCCCGCAGCCGGCGCAGCCGCTTGACCAGCAGCGGGTCGGCCGCGAGCGCTTCTGGGCGGTCGACCAGCGCGTTCAGCACCTGGTAGTAGCGGGTGGCTGACATGTCGAACAGCTCGCGGATGGCCTGCTCCTTGGCCCCCGCGTACTTCCACCACTGCCCCTCGAAGGCGAGGATCTCGCGCTCCCGGCGGTCGAGCTCGCCGACCGCGACGGTGCCTGCCGATCCTGCGCTGCGCCCGGTGGCGGACTCCATCAACGCTCCTCGCGGCCTCGTTCGACGTCCTGACGACAATCGCGAACGACAGCGGTGTCATTACACGCCTGTCATTAGCGGGCGTCATTGAACCACGCTCGTCCGACGGAACCGGCGCAGGCGCGCTGGCCCGCGGCGGCCCCCAGTAGGCTCGTCGGGTGGCGGTCCGACCCATCCGCATCATCGGCGATCCGGTGCTGCACACCCCGACCCGGCCGGTCGAGGTCTTCGACGAATCGTTGAAGGCGCTGGTCGAGGACATGTTCGAGACGATGGCGGCGGCCGAGGGCGTCGGCCTCGCGGCCAACCAGGTCGGTGTCGACCTGCGGCTGTTCGTCTTCGACTGCCCCGACGAGCAGACCCGCACCCGCGTGCGCGGCGTCGTGGTCAACCCGGTCCTGGAGACCTCCGAGCGGCCAGAGGGCATGCCCGACGAGGACGAGGACGACGAGGGCTGCCTGTCGGTGCCCGGGGAGGTCTTCCCCACCGGGCGCGCGGAGTGGGCCCGGGTCACCGGCGTCGACGTCGACGGCGCGCCGGTCGAGGTGGAGGGTCGCGGGTTCCTGGCCCGCTGCCTGCAGCACGAGACCGACCACCTCGACGGCATGCTCTACGTCGAGCGCCTGGTCGGGCGGTGGGGGCGCGCGGCGCGCAAGCAGGTGCGGCGCAACGGCTGGGGCAGGCCGGGGCTGTCCTGGGACCCCTCCACGCAGCAGGCCGAAGAGGTCTGAAGCGCGCGTACGCTGGTCCTGCAACGGTGTAATCGCCGCAGGAGGTCCCGGTGGACGAGCTCGACTCCTACTCCCGCACGGTCAGCGCCGTCGCCGCCGAACTCACCGCCCGCGTGGCGGCCGTGCAGGTGCGGCGGGGCAGCGGCTCGGCGGTGCTCGTCGAGGTCGACGCGGACGACGGCGCCGTGCTGGTGACGAACGCGCACGTGGTCGGCGACGCCGACCGCGGCCGCGCGGAGTTCGTCGACGGCACCGGGCTCGACGTGGCGGTCGTCGGCACCGACCCGCTGTCCGACCTCGCCGTCCTGCGCACGCGCTCGACCACCGGCCTGCCCACCCCGGCGCGGCTCGGTGACGCCGACGAGCTGGTCGTCGGCCAGCTGGTGGTGGCGGTGGGCAACCCGCTCGGCCTGGCCGGCTCGGTGACCGCGGGTGTGGTCAGCGCGCTCGGTCGGGCGCTGCCCACCCGCAGCGGCCGCGCCGGGCGGGTCGTCGAGGACGTCATCCAGACCGACGCCGCGCTCAACCCCGGCAACTCCGGCGGCGCGCTCGCCGACGGTCGCGGCCGGGTGGTCGGCATCAACACCGCGGTGGCCGGGGTCGGGCTGGGGCTGGCGGTGCCGGTCAACGCCACCACCCGGCGGATACTGGCCGCGCTCCGCGCCGACGGCCGCGTCCGCCGGGCGTACCTGGGCGTCGTCGGCAGCCCGGCGCCCGTCCCGGCCGCGGTCGCCGACCGCTACGCCCGCACCAACGGCCTGCGCCTGGTCGAGGTGGTCCCGGGCAGCCCGGCGGCGCGGGCCGGGCTGCGGGCCGGCGACCTGGTCCTCGACGTCGGCCGCACGCCGGTGCACGACGCCCAGGGCATCCAGCGCCAGCTCTTCGGCGACGCGGTCGGCGTCCCGCTCCCGGTGACGGTGCTGCGCAACGGCGCCATGGTCGACGTGATCGCGGTCCCCACCGAGCTCGGCTGACCCGTCGAGAACGAACCTGTCGTGATCAACAGGGCTTTTTGATCACGACAACTTCGTTCTCGACGGTGGGGTCAGTCCTGGACGAGGCCGTTCTCCCAGGCCCACGCCGCGATCTCGACCCGGTTCCGGGTCGACAGCTTGGCGTGCACGTTGGTCAGGTGGGTCTTCACCGTCGACAGCGAGACGAACAGCTCGGCGGCGATCTCGGAGTTCGTCCGGCCCCTGGCCACCGCCCGCACCACGTCGAGCTCGCGCGGTGAGAGCGCCCCGGTCACCGCGGAGCGGGCCTTCGGCGCGGCGGACAGGTGCTCCAGCAGCCGCACCGTCACCGACGGCGAGACCAGCGCGTCGCCGTTGGACGCCGCCCGCACCGCCTCCACCAGCAGCCGCGGCCCGGCGTCCTTGAGCAGGAACCCGCAGGCGCCCGCGCGCAGCGCGCCGTAGACGTACTCGTCGAGGTCGAAGGTGGTGACCACGACGACCCGGGGCGGCTCGGGGTCGGAGGTGAGCGCCTTCGTGGCGGCGAGGCCGTCGAGGTCGGGCATCCGGATGTCCATCAGCACGACGTCGGGCTTGAGCCTGCGGGCCAGCTCGACGGCGGCGACCCCGGTGCCGGCCTCGCCGACCACCTCCACGCCGTCCTCGGCGGACAGGATCAGGCGGAACCCCGTCCGCACCATCTCCTGGTCGTCGGCCAGCAGTACCCGGATCACCGGACTCCCTCCAGCGGCAGCCGCGCGGCCACCGTCCACACCCCCGGCGCGGTCGGCCCGGCGCTCAGGTCCCCGTTCAGCGCCGACACCCTCTCAGCCATCCCGGCCAGGCCGAACCCGCTGGTCCCACCGCGCGGAGTCGCTGTCGCCTTCACGCCATCGCTGCGCACCGCCAGGTGCAGGGCGTGGTCGCGCAGCCGGATGTCGATCTCGACGACGGTCGCCTCCGGGGCGTGCCGGCGCACGTTGGTCAGCGCCTCCTGCACCACCCGGTAGCCGGTGGCGGCCACTCCCGCGGGCAACACGGCGCGCTCCAGGCCGGGGTCGGTGCTCAGCCGGACCATCCGGGCGTCCGGGTCGAACCGCTCGACGAGCGTGCGCACCTCGGCGAGCTCGGCACCGGGGGTGCGGGCGCCGTCGCCGTCCTGGCCGCGCAGGACCCCGACCATGCTGCGCATCGCGGCCAGCGCGTCGGTGCCGGCGGTCTCGATGGCGGTCAGGGCGCGGTCGACGTCGTCGGGGGAGGTGCGGGCGACCACGGCCGCGGCCTGCGCGGCGACCACGATGCCGGTGACGTGGTGGGCGACGACGTCGTGCAGCTCGCGGGCCAGCTCCATGCGCTCGCTGGTGCGGACGTCCTCCAGCGCGACCCGCCTGCGCGTCTCGACCTCGCGCAGGGCGAGCCCGATGGCGACCGCGCCGCCCCAGCCCACCGCGCAGATCACCGCGAGCGAGAGCTCGCCGGCGATCCGGCCCAGCGGCGCCCACACGATCGCCACCGCCGCGGCCGCGGTGAGCAGCATCGCCGTGCGCAGGTTGCTGCCGCGCAGCACGGAGACCACCAGGATGGCCAGCGCCAGCTGCTCGGTGAAGGAGAACCCGCGCAGCACCATCGTCTCGAGGTAGTCGCCCTGCGTGGCACCGACGATCTCGGCCTGCAGGGTGAACGCCAGCGACACCGCGATCGCGAGCGCCGCCACGACGTCGCGGCCCACCCGGGGGAAGCGGCGCAGCAGCGCCAGCCCGGCGACCGTCACCGCCGCCGGGATCGTCATCATCGAACCGCCGGCCGTGCCCATGACGACGTCGATGGCGAACCAGAAGCCGAGCGCCACCAGCTCGGCGATCAGCCCGAGCCGCTGCCGCAACCAGCGCAGCCTCCGGATCACCCGGCCAGGCTAGTGCGGGCGCGGCCGACGACGCCCTCGGCCGGAAGTACGAACCGCCCGCCGGGGCTCTGGCCGTCCGGCCGAGGTGCGGGCTGGCCGTCGACCGCCAGTGTCTGCGTCCATGACGGACACCGCCACCGCGCTCCCCGGCCGGGCCACGGGCCCCGCCCCGGACGCCGCGCCGCCCGCACTGCGCGGGATCGCGCTCACCCACCGCTTCGGCGCCACGACCGTGCTGCGCGAGGCCGACATCACCGTGCACCGGGGCGAGGCGGTCGCGGTGACGGGGCCGTCGGGCTCGGGCAAGTCGACGCTGCTGCACTGCCTGGCCGGCATCCTGGTGCCGCAGAGCGGGCAGGTGTGGCTGGGCGCCGACCGGATCGAGGGCTGGTCGGAGGCGCGCCGGACCCGGCTGCGCGGGTCGCGGTTCGGGTTCGTGTTCCAGTTCGGCCAGCTGCTGCCCGAGCTGCCGGCGGTCGAGAACGTGGCGCTGCCGCTGATGCTGGGCGGGATGGGTCGCCGGCAGGCGGTGGACGAGGCCCGCAAGTGGTTCGCCCCGCTCGGCCTGGCCGGGTTGGAGGAGCGCAGGCCCGGGCAGCTGTCCGGCGGCCAGGAGCAGCGGGTGGCGATCGCCCGCGCGCTGGTCACCGGGCCGGACGTGGTGTTCGCCGACGAGCCGACGGGCGCGCTGGACAGCGCCACCGGCCGGCACGTGATCGACCTGCTGGCCGGGCTGGTGGCGCGCACGGGCGCCGCGCTCGTCGTCGTCACCCACGACGCCGAGGTCGCGGCCCGCTGCCACCGCACGGTCGTCCTGCGTGATGGCCGCACGGGCGGTGCGGCATGAGCGCAACGCCGCCCTCCCCGCCGCCGCCCGGAGTTCAGGAAAGCCACGTTCCGGTCCCCACGGGGCAGCATCGTGGCTTTCCTGAACCGGGGGCGGGGGGACGCGCGGGGGCGCGGGGCGGCGGACGGCTGGTCCGGGCGGTGGGGTTGAGTCTTCGGCTGCTGCGCCTGGGCGGGCGACGGGCGTGGACGGCGGCCGGGCTGATGGGGGCCGGCGTCGCGGTCGGCACGCTGCTGCTCGCCGTGGCGGTGGGCGCCCTGCACGGCTGGGACGCGCGCGAGTCGCGCACCGGGTGGCGCCCGGCGGCGCAGGGCCCGGAGACGACGGATGTGCCGGCGTCGGCGGTGGCGCTGGTGCGCACGACGTCCGACCGGGTCGCCGGGCAGCCGCTGCAGGTGGTGGACGTGGCGGCGGTCGGCACCGGGACCGGCCCCGCCGACGTCCCGCCCGGGTTGCCGCACGTGCCGGCTCCCGGTGAGCTGTGGGTGTCGCCCGCGCTGGCCGAGCTGCTGCGGGAGCTGCCGGCCGACCGGTTGGCCGACCGGTTCGGTGGCGTCGCCCCGACCGGGACGATCGCCGCCGAGGGGCTGCGCGACCCGGCGGAGCTGGTGGCGGTGCGGGGCGCGGCCGCGCCGCTGCCGGGGGGCGCGGCGCTGGACTCGTTCGCCGGTTCCCCGCTGCAGCTCGACGAGATCGAGGTGTACCGGCAGCTGACGGTCGTCGCCGTGGTGCTGATGGGGGTGCCGGCGGTGGGGCTGCTCGGCGCGGCCGCCCGGTTGAGCGCCGCCCGGCGGGTGCGCCGGCTGGCCGCGCTGCGGCTGCTGGGCGCGGGGACCGGGCAGGTGACCGTGGTGGCGGTGGCCGAGGTCGCCGTGGTGGCCACGGCGGCGGCGGTCGCCGGGGCCGCGGCGCAGTGGGCGCTGGCCCCCGCGCTGGCCGCGATCGAGCTGGGCGGCTCCGGCTGGTACGCCGACGACCTGCGCCCGTCGCCCGTCGCGCTGCTGGTGGTCGTCGCGGCGGTGGCGCTGCTGGCCACGCTGGCCGCGGTCGGCGGCACCCGGCAGGTGGTGGTGGGGCCGCTGGGGGTGGCCAAGCGGGACCGCCCGGGCGGGGCGCGGCTGGTCCGGCTGCTGGGCGTGGTCGCGGCGGTCGCGGTGTTCGCCGCGGCGAACGCGGTCATGCGGACCGGTAGCCCGGACGTGGCCGGGCTGGTGTTCGGCGGCGGGATGCTGGCGCTGTTCGGGGCGGCGTCGCTGGTCGGGCCGCTGGTCGTGCGGCTGTGCGGGCGGGCGATGGCGCGCTCGGCGCGCACACCCGCGGTGCTGCTGGCCGGGCGCAGGCTGCTCGACGACCCGAAGGGCGCGTTCCGGCCGCTGGCCGGGCTCACCCTGGCGGTGTTCGTGGCCGGCTTCCTGGCCCCGCTGACCGCGACGGTCAGCGGGACCTTGGCCGCGGACGACGTCGCGCTGCGGATGGACCCGCGCGACGGGCGGCCCGCGGTGGTGGCCGAGGCGGTGCAGCGGCGGCTCGCGGACCAGGAGCTGGCGGCCGAGGTCACGACGACGCGCAGCGAGGTCGCCGTCGTGCCGGGCCCGGGCGTCGACCGCGACCGGGTCCGCACCGCCCTCGCCCCGCTCGCGCCGGGCAGCTCGCTGCTCACCGAGGCCGAGCGCGACGGCCAGGGCAGCGTGCTGGTCGGCGACCTGGTCCGGGGCGCGCTGGTGGTGCTGTCCGGCACGTTCGTGCTCGCCGCCACCTCGGCCGGGACGACGGCCGCGGCGCGGGTGCTCGACCAGCGCGACACGCTGCGCAGGCTCCGCCTGGCGGGCACGCCGCTGGCCGTGCTGGACGCGGCCCGGCGCATCGAGACCGTGCGCCCGCTGCTCGTCAACGCGGCCATCGCACTGGCACTCGGGCTCATCTGCGCTGCGCCGTTCGTCGCGCTGACGGAAGTGTTCGATCCGGCCGCACTCGTGCTGCTGGGTTCGGTCCTCGCCGTCGGGCTGCTGCTCGTGGTGCTGGCCTCGGCGGCCAGCCGGCCGCTGCTGCGGGCCGTCACCGCCGAACGCGGCGGTGACGAATGACAGGCGGGGACGAATGCGGGACGGGCCCGTGGACGACCACACGATCGGAACCGATGGGAGAACGATGAGCGAGTTCGCGAGCGGATCACCGGCCCGGCGCGAGGACCCCGGCTACGCGGTGCGGACCGCCGCGCTGGTCAAGGTGTACGGGCGCGGCGCGGCCGCCGTCCGCGCGCTGGACGGGGTGAGCCTGGACGTCCCGGCCCGCCGCTTCACCGCGATCATGGGGGCGTCCGGCTCCGGCAAGTCGACGCTGATGCACCTGATGGCCGGGCTGGACACGGCCACGTCCGGCTCGGTGCTGCTGGGCGGCACCGAGCTGAGCCGCTGCGGCGACGCCGAGCTGACCGCCGTGCGGCGCACCCGCGTCGGCTTCGTGTTCCAGGCGTTCAACCTGCTCCCGCAGCTGACCGCCGAGCAGAACATGGAGCTGCCGGCCCGCCTCGCCGGCGTCCGCCCCGACCCCGCCTGGCGCCACCACCTGGTCGACCTGCTGGGCCTGCGGGCCCGCCTCGACCACCGGCCCACCGAGCTGTCCGGCGGGCAGCAGCAGCGGGTGGCGCTGGCCAGGGCGCTGCTCACCCGCCCGGAGGTCGTCTTCGCCGACGAGCCGACCGGCAACCTGGACACCGTCACCGGCCACGAGGTGCTGGAGCTGCTGCGGCACTCGGTGGGCGACCTGGGGCAGACGGTCGTCATGGTCACCCACGACCCCGTCGCGGCGTCCTTCGCCGACCAGGCCGTGCTGCTGCGCGACGGGCGCCTGGCCGGCTCCCTGCCCTCCCCGCGCCCGGAGGAGGTGCTGTCCGCGCTGGCCGGGTTGTCCCGGTCCGTGGCGTGACGTCCCCGGCGCTCCCGGCCCGGGCCGCACGCGACGAGAGTGGCTTTCGTCCAGCCAGATTGGGCGAGAGCCACTCTCGTCCGCCGAGGTCGCCCGTCGAGCGGCGGGCCGACCGGGGCTCAGCGGCCGGTCAGGACTCGATCGGGTCGAGCACGAAGACCGGGATCTGCCGGGTCGTCTTCTTCTGGTAGTCGGCGTAGTCGGGGTAGGCCGCCACGGCCCGCTCCCACCACTGCGCCTTCTCCTCGCCCTCGACCTCGCGGGCGATGTAGTCGCGGGTGACCGTGCCGTCCTGCAGCTCGACGTGCGGGTCGGCCTTGACGTTGTGGTACCAGACCGGGTGCTTCGGGGCGCCGCCCAGCGACGCCACGATCGCGTAGCGGCCCTCGTGCTCCACGCGCATGAGCGGGACCTTGCGCAGCTTGCCGCTCTTGGCCCCGCGCGTGGTCAGCAGGATCACCGGGATGCCGCGGATCGTGGTGCCGTCGGTCGTGCCGTTGGCCTGGATCTTCTCGGTGTGCTTGCGGACCCAGTCGGTCGGGCTCAGCTCAGTCTCTCCTTGAAGGGGCATGTCCCGATCCAACACAGCGGCGCGGTGATTTGCTCCGCGGGTCACCCGCTACCGTCGCCGCCATGGGGGAACCGGCCGTGGGGACGACACCGCCGCGGGTCATGACGATCGCCGGCACCGACTCCGGGGGCGGCGCGGGCGTGGCCGCCGACCTGCGCGCGCTGACCGCCTGCGGGGTGCACGGGTGCGTCGCGGTCACCGCGGTGACCGTGCAGAACTCGCTCGGCGTGTCCGACGTGCACGTGCTCCCGCCCGAGACGGTGGCGGCGCAGATCATCACGGTGGCCTCGGACATCGGCCTGGACGCGGTCAAGACCGGCATGCTGGCCGGCACCCCGACCGTCGAGGCGATCGTCGGGGCGTGCGACGAGGTGGGGATCGGCGTCGGCGGGCGCACCCCGCTCGTGCTCGACCCGGTCGCCGCGTCCATGCACGGCGACCAGCTGCTCGCCGACTCCGCGCTCGACGCCTTCCGCTCCCTGCTGTTCCCGCGGGCGACGATCGTGACGCCCAACCTCGACGAGGTGCGGCTGCTGGTCGGCATCGACGTGCACGACCGCAAGGGCCAGTACGACGCCGCCCGCGCGTTCCACGACCTCGGCGCGCGCCACGTCCTGATCAAGGGCGGTCACCTGGTCGAGGACACTGAATCCTGCGTGGACCTCTACTCCGACGGCACCGGCTTCACCGAGCTGCCCGGGCCGCGGTTCGACACCGGCAACACCCACGGCGGCGGCGACTCGATGGCGTCGGCGATCGCGGCCGCGCTGGCCCGGGGAGCGTCGGTGGCCGACGCCGTCGCGTTCGGCAAGCGCTTCGTCACCGAGGCGGTGCGCAACTCCTACCCGCTCGGTGCAGGTCACGGACCGGTGTCCAGCATGTGGACGGTCCGTCACTGGTGGGAGTAGCCCGCCGGCGGACACGCGACAAGGAGCCGTCGCGCGATGTTGCCGGGCGAACTAGGGTCCCGAATCGATGAGCATCATGGGCACGCGCGTCCGCCGCGTCGAGGATCCGGTATTCCTCACGCGGGGCGCCACATACACAGACGACCTCACCGACGAGCGGCTGTCCGGTGCCCTGCACCTGACGTTCGTCCGCTCCCCAATGGCCCACGCCCGGATCACGAGCGTGGACGCGACGGCAGCCCGGGAGGCCCCGGGCGTCGTCGCCGTCATCACGGCCGAGGAGATGGACCTCGAGCCGACCAAGCACTTCCCCGCCGTTCCCGACGCCATGGCCCGGCCGTGGTTGGCCAAGGACGTCGTGCGGTTCGTCGGCGAGCCGGTCGCCGCCGTGCTGACCGAGCAGGCCTACCAGGGCGAGGACGCCGCCGAGCTGGTCGAGGTCGACTACGACCCGCTGCCGGTGGTGACCACCCTCAAGCAGGCGGCCACCGACGAGACGCTGCTGTTCCCGGAGGCGGGCACCAACTTCGCGGTCCCGTCCTTCGGCAACGACGACTTCAGCGACGACCTCTTCGAAGGGTGTGAGGTCGTCGTCACTCGGGAGATCGTCAACCAGCGCGTCGCCGCGGCGCCGCTGGAGACCCGGGGCGCGGCCGCGGCGTGGGGCGAGGACGGCCGCGTCACCCTGTTCCTGTCCACCCAGAACGCCCAGCAGAGCAAGGGCGAGGTGGCCGGCTGGCTCGGCGTCGACCCGGCGCAGGTCCACGTCATCACCCCCGACGTGGGCGGCGGGTTCGGGGCCAAGATCGGCGCCGACCCGGAGTTCGCGCTGGTCGCCTGGGCGGCCCGGCACGTCAAGCGCCCCGTGCGCTGGAACGAGTCGCGCTCGGAGAACATGACCGGGATGCTGCAGGGCCGCGCCCAGCTGCAGACCATCACCATCGGCGGCAACCGCGACGGCAAGGTACTGGCCTACCGGCTCGACGTGCTCGCCGACGCCGGCGCCTACCCGCGGATCGGCACCGCGCTGCCGACGTTCACCCGCATGATGGCCGGCGGCGTCTACGACATCCCCAAGGTCGAGACCCGGGCCAGGGTGCTGGTCACCAACACCACCTCCACCGGCGCCTACCGCGGCGCCGGGCGCCCGGAGGCCACCGCGGCCATCGAGCGGGCGTTCGACCTGTTCGCCGCGGAGATCGGCATGGACGTCGCCGAGGTCCGCAAGCGCAACGTGCCCCCGCCGGACGCGTTCCCGTTCACCAACAAGGGCGGCGCGCAGTACGACACCGGCGAGTACGCCAAGGCGATCGACACGGTGCTGGAGGCCGGGGGCTACCAGGCCCTGCGCGCCGAGCAGAAGGCCCGCCGCGAGCGCGGCGACGTCATGCAGCTCGGCATCGGGCTGTCCTGCTTCGTGGAGATCACCGCGGGCGGGATGGCGGCCGAGGACGCCACGGTCGAGGTGCACGCCGACGGCACCGTCACGGTGCTCACCGGGACCTCACCACACGGCCAGGGCCATGCGACGGCCTGGGCGATGCTCGCCAGCGAGAAGCTCGGCATCCCGGTCGAGAAGATCACGGTCAAGCACGGCGACACCGACCTCATCCCCAAGGGCGTCGGCACGATGGGCTCGCGCAGCCTGCAGTCCGGCGGCGTGGCGGTCTACAACGCCGCGGGCGAGCTCGCCGACCTGGCCAAGCAGCGGGCCGCCGAGCTGCTGGAGGCCAGCGTCGACGACCTGGAGGTCGCCGAGGGCGAGGTCCGGGTGGCCGGCACCGGCACCGGCATCACGCTGGCCCAGCTGGCCGAGAAGGACCAGCTCCGCGTCGAGACGCACTGGGACCAGCAGCTGCCCACGTTCCCGTTCGGCGCGCACCTGGCCGTCGTGGAGCTGGACACCGAGTCCGGGAAGGCGGTCGTCGAGAAGATCATCACCATCGACGACGCCGGCACCATCCTCAACCCGCTGCTCGCCGAGGGGCAGCGCCACGGCGGCATCGCCCAGGGCATCGCCCAGGCGCTGCTGGAGGAGGTCGTCTACGACGCCGACGGCAACCCGCTGACCGCCACCTTCGCCGACTACGGCATCCCCTCCGCGGCCGAGCTGCCCAGCTTCACGCTGCTCACCATGGAGACCCCGACGCACCTCAACCCCATCGGGGCCAAGGGCATCGGCGAGGCGGGCACCATCGGCGCCACGCCCGCCGTGCAGAGCGCGGTCTGCGACGCGGTCGCGCACCTCGGCATCCGGCACATCGACATGCCGGCCACCCCGCTCCGGGTGTGGGAGGCCATCAACGCCGCACAGAACGGCACCGCGACCACGAACGGGAGCGACGCATGACCGTCAAGGTCGAGATCACCGTCAACGGCGAGTCCACCAGCGCGGACGTCGAGCCCCGCCTGCTGCTCGCGCACTACCTCCGCGACCAGTTGGGGCTCAAGGGCACCAACGTCGGCTGCGACACCACCTCCTGCGGGGCGTGCACCGTCCTGCTGGACGGCGAGTCGGTCAAGTCGTGCACCGTGCTGGCGGTCCAGGCCGACCAGCAGTCGGTCACCACGATGGAGGGCCTGTCCAGCGACCCGGAGAACCTGCACCCGGTGCCGGCGGCGTTCCGCGCCGAGCACGGCCTGCAGTGCGGGTTCTGCACCCCGGGCATGGTCATGGCCGCGGTCAGCCTGCTGGAGGAGAACCCCAAGCCCACCGAGAAGCAGGTCCGCGAGGGCCTGGAGGGCAACCTCTGCCGGTGCACCGGCTACCACAACATCGTCCGCGCGGTGCTGGCCGCGTCCGGTCAGGACCCCGACAAGGCCGAGGGTTCCGAGCCGGACGTCGTCGCGCCGGGCTTCTCCACCGGGAGCGGCGCATGATCCCCGTCGGATTCGCCTACGAGCGCCCGTCCAGCGTGGACGGCGCGCTGGCGCTGCTCGCCGAGCACGGCGAGGAGGCCTCGGTGATGGCCGGCGGGCACTCGCTGCTGCCGGTCATGAAGCTGCGCCTGGCCGCGCCCGAGCTCATCATCGACATCAGCAAGCTGTCGGAGCTGAGCTACGTCAAGGTCGACGGCGACGAGGTCGCCATCGGCTCGGGCACGAAGCACCGCACGGTCGAGGCGTCCGAGGTGCTGGCCGCCGAGGCGCCGCTGCTGGCCGCCGTGGCCCGCACCGTCGGCGACCCGCAGGTGCGCCACCGGGGCACCATCGGTGGCTCGCTCGCGCACGCCGACCCGGCGTCCGACCTGCCCGCCGCGGTGCTCGCGCTCGGCGGCACGGTGGTGCTGCGCAGCCCGCGCGGCACCCGCTCCGTGCCGATCACCGAGTTCTACACCGGGGTGTTCTCCTCGGTGAAGGAGCCCGACGAGCTGATCGTCGAGATCCGGGTGCCCCGCACCGGTGGCGCCGGGTGGGCGTACGAGAAGTTCACCCGCCGGGCCAACGACTGGGCGGTCGTCGGCGTCGCGGTGGTCGACGGCCGGGTCGGGCTGGTCAACATGGGCCAGACCCCGCTGCGGGCCACCGCCACCGAGGAGGCGCTGGCCGCCGGCGCGTCGATCGCCGACGCCGCCGCGCTGGCCGACCAGGGCACCGAGCCCCCCGAGGACCTCGCCGGCACCAGGGAGTACCGCCGGCACCTGGCCCGGGTGCTCACCAAGCGGGCGCTCACCACCGCCGCCGGCGGCTGATCGTCCCCGCCCACCCGGCCCCGCCGACCCGGCCGACTCGGTTCAGGAAAGCCACGATGCTGCCCTCTGCGGGCAGCATCGTGGCTTTCCTGGCGTTCGGGGGGCGGGGGTGGGACAGGGGTGGGACAGGCTCGGAGCGAGAAAGTTCGGTGGATTTGTGTGATCCGCGGTGGGGTCGGGAACGTGACCATCGTGACCGCCGAGACCCCCGATTCCGGCCCACGGGTCGTCGCGGGGCGGTACGTCCTCGGGCGAGTGCTGGGGACGGGCTCCTCCGCGGTGGTTCGCAAGGCCCGTGACCTGCGCAGCGGCGCCCTGGTGGCGCTGAAGCTGTTCCACCGCGGCGCGAACGCCGTCGACCTGCGCCAGCAGCGCCAGGAGATCGAGGCGCTCTCGCGCCTCGACCACCCCGCGCTGGTCGGGCTGCGCGACGGCGGCAGCGTCGAGGGGCGCCCCTTCGTGGTGACCGACCTGGTCAACGGCCCGTCGCTGGACGTGCGGCTCAAGGAGGGCCCGCTCGACCCGTCCGCCGTGCGCCGGGTGGGCCTGCACGTGGCCCGCGCGCTCGACCACGTCCACCAGGCCGGCTACATCCACCGCGACGTCAAGCCGGCCAACGTCCTGCTCGGCGACGACGGCCGCGCCCGCCTCGCCGATTTCGGCATCGCCCGCGCCGTCGACGGCACCGCGGTCACCACCACCGGCTGCATCGTCGGCACCGCCGCCTACCTGGCTCCCGAGCAGGTCCGCGGCGAGCGGGTCGGCCCGCCGGCCGACGTGTTCGCGCTGGGCCTGGTGATGCTCGAGGCGCTCACCGGGCGCCGGGAGTACCCGGGCCGGGCCATGGAGTCCGCGGTCGCCCGCCTGCACCGCGTGCCCACGATCCCGGCCGGCCTGCCCGGTGGCCTCACCCGGCTGCTCGCCGCCATGACCAGCCCCGACACCGCCGCTCGCCCGACCGCGGCCGAGGTGGCCGAGGCCCTCACCGCCGCGGAGGCCCCCGCCGCCGACTCGCCGCCCACTGGCCCGACCCCCGTCGTGACGCCCGTGGTGATGCCGGAACCGGCTGCGGTCGGCCGGCACCGGCGCGCCGTGCTGGTGCCCGTCGCCGCGGCGGCGCTGCTGCTGGTCAGCCTGGTCGGGGTGCTGGCGTTGATGATGGGCGTCGGCCCGGTCGGCGCGGAATCCGCCGACCCGGTCGCCAGGTTCCCCGCCGTGCAGCCCGTCCCGGCGGTCGTCGAGGCGGTCCTCCCCGACGGCCCCTGACTCCCGCCGCCGTCAGCCGGCGAGGCCGGCGGAGCGGGCGGCGATGGCGGCCTGCACCCGGGAGCGCAGGCCGAGCTTGGTCAGCACGCGGGAGACGTGCGTCTTCGTGGTCGCCTCGGTGATCACCAGTCGGGCCGCGATCTCGGCGTTGGACAGGCCCTCGCCCAGGCAGCCGAGGATCTCCCGTTCGCGTGCGGTCAGCTCGTCGAGGCCGGGGACCTGCGCGGGCGCTGGGGCGGTGGGCGCCGGGAGGCGGGCCAGCACCCGGCGGGTCACCTCGGGGGCCAGCACGCCGTCGCCGCGGGCGACCGAGCGGACCGCCGCGATCAGCGCGGGCGCCTCCACCGTCTTGAGCAGGAACCCGGCGGCACCGGCGGCGAGGGCGTCGTCGATGTAGTCGTCGAGGTCGAAGGTGGTCAGCACCAGGACGTCGCAGACGCCGTCGCCGACGAGGCGGCGGGTGGCCTCGATGCCGTCGATGCCGGGCATGCGGATGTCCATCAGCACCACGTCCGGGCGCAGCCGGACGGCCTCGGCGACGGCCCCCAGCCCGTCGGCGGCCTCGGCGACCACCTCGATCCCGGGCGCCGAGCCCAGGATCAGCACCAGGCCGGTGCGGATGGCGGCCTGGTCGTCGGCGACGACCACGCGCACGGGGGCGTCGGTCACGGTGCCCCCGCCCGGTCGGGGACGGCGGTGGGCAGGTCGGCGCGCACCGTCCAGGTGCCGCTGCGGGCGCCGGCTTCCACGGTGCCGCCGACGGCGGCGGCCCGCTCGCGCAGCCCGAGCAGCCCGGTGCCGGTGCCGCCGGGGTCGTGGCCCGGCACGGACCCGACGGCGTTGGCGAGCTCGACGGTCAGCGTCTCGTCCGCGCGGGCCAGCCGCAGCGAGACGGTGCTGCCCGGGGCGTGCTTGGCCGCGTTGGTCAACGACTCCTGCACGATCCGGTAGGCGGTGAGGTCCACGGCGGCCGGCAGCGGGTCGGCCGGTGGGCGGCGGTCGTCGACCTCGATGCGCAGCCCGGAGGCGCGTCCGGCGTCGAGCAGCGGGGCGAGCTGGTCGAGGCCGGTCGGGGCGGTGCGGGCGTCGGCGTCGATGGCGTCGCCCGCGCGCAGCAGCCCGATCATCGCCCGCATCTCGTTCAGCGCCGACACGCTGCCGGCGCGCACGGCTTCCAGGAGCCTGCGCTGGGTGGCCGGGTCGACGTCGGGCAGGGTCAGCGCGGCCTCGGACTGGATGGCGATGGCCGAGAGCTGGCCGGCCACGACGTCGTGCAGGTCGCGGGCCATCCGGGCGCGCTCGTTGGCGATCGCGGCCGCCCGGTCGAGGTCGGCCACGCGGCGGGCCTGCTCGGCGCGCTCCTCGGCGGCGACTATCAGCTCCCGGTGGTGGCGCACCTCGCGCGCCCACACGACCGGGACCAGCAGCAGCGACAGCCCGAGCAGCGCCAGCACCGCCTCCCGGGTGCCGGCGGCGGCGAAGCTGCCCAGCGCGCCCAGCGCGAGCACGACCCCGACCGCCGCGGTGATCGTCAGGCTGGCCCGGCGCGACGAGTACAGCACCGCGTTGTAGATCGCCTCACCGCAGGCCAGTGACACCCCGATGTGGATGCTGCCGGTCAGCACCGCGCCGGTGACCGCGACCGATCCGCACACCACCAGGCCGGTCACCGGGTACGAGCGGCGCAGCACCAGCCCGGCGCAGGCCCCGCCCAGGATGAGCAGCGCCTGCCAGGCCGGCGGTGGCGGTGGCGGCGGGCCGTTGATGCTGATCGAGTTGGCGACGTCGGGCACGATCGCCACGAGCAGCACGCCGAGCGCGAAGTAGACGCCCGCGCGCAGCGCGTCGTCGGTCCGAACCCGCCCGGTCACCACCCCATTTCACCACCCGCCGCCGACCCCGGCGTCGATCGAAGGATGTACGCGGCGGCCGGGGAAGACCGATCCTCCGCCCGACGCGCCCGGGGCGCCCGCGCAGCAGGCTCGTCACCATGTCCGAACTGCTCGCCAACCCGCTGGTCTGGCTGATCGCCGCGGCCGAGATCGGGTTCTGGGTGCTGCTGGGCGCGGGCCTGGTCGCCCGCTACCTGCTGCGGCTGCGCCGCACCAGCGCCGTCCTGCTGCTGCTCGTCCCGGTGCTGGACCTGGTGCTCATCGGGGCCTCGCTGGCCGACGTGGCCACCGGCTCGCCACCGGGCCAGGTGCACGGCCTGGCCGCGGTCTACCTGGGCGGCACCGTGGCGTTCGGGCACTCGCTGATCCGCTGGGCGGACGGCTGGGTGGCGCACCGGTTCGCCGGCGCCCCGCGCCCGCGGGGCAAGCCGAAGTACGGCGCGGAGAGGGTCGCCTACGAGTGGCGCGAGTGGGCGAAGATGGCGCTGCTGACGGGCATCGCGGTCGCGGTCATGCTGCTCGTCGCCGGTGTCGCCGGGACGGGCGTGCCGCCGGTGCCGCAGTGGGGCGCCGACCCGATGTGGAACTGGGCGTTCCGGGTCGGGATCGTGACGCTGATCTGGTTCGCCGTCGGTCCGGTGTGGACCACGATCGCCCCGCCGCGCGACCGGGAGCACGCCGATGCCGACCGCTGAGCGCACCCGCGGCCGGATCGCCGCCCTCGACGTGCTGCGCGGCGTCGCGATCCTGGGCACCTTCGGCTCGAACGCCTGGCTGTTCGCCCAGGCCGGCGGCCCGGCCGCGCTGCTGACCGGGGGCGGCGGCCTCGCGAACGACCCGGTGCAGGCGGGGCTGCTGGTGCTGTCCAACGGCAAGTTCCTGGCCCTGCTGACGCTGCTGTTCGGGATCGGGGTCGAGGTGCAGTACCGGTCCGCGGTGCGCCGCGGGCTGCCGTGGCCGGGGCGATACTGGGTCCGCGCGGCGATCCTGTTCGTCGAGGGCCTGCTGCACTACCTGCTGGTCTTCGAGTTCGACGTGCTCATGGGCTACGCGATCGCGTCGCTGGTGGTCGCGCACGTCATCGGGCGCTCCGACCGGGTCGTGCGCGCGGTGATGGGCGTGGTCGGCGGGGTCTACGTGGCGGCGCTGCTCGGGCTGACCGCGCTGCTGGCCGCGTTCCCCGGCGGCGGGGGCGGTCCGGCGCCCGCGCCGGCGTCGACCGCGAGCTGGACGGCGCAGGTGGGCGAGCGGGTGGCGAACTTCGGGCTGTTCCGGGTCGAGCTGGTGCTGATCGTGCCGTCCGCGGTCGTGCTGTTCCTGGCCGGCTCCCGCCTGATGCGCGCCGGGGCGTTCGAGGACTCCCCTGCGGGCGCCCGGATCCGGCGCAGGCTGATGGTGCTGGGGCTGGGCGTGGCCGCGCCGCTGAACGTCGTGACCACGTTCGGGGGCACCGCCTTCGTGCTGGTCGACCGGTACCTGGTGGCCCCGGCCGTCGCGTTCGGCCTGCTGGCGCTGATCACGGCGGTGGTGCTGCGCGGACCCGGCGGGGCCGCCCGGCGCGGACTCACGGCGGTCGGGCGCACCGCGCTGTCGTGCTACGTGCTGCAGAACCTGCTGGCCGCGGTGCTGTGCTTCGACTGGGGCTTCGGCCTGGCCGGCCGGCTGCAGGGCGCCTGGCCGTGGTGGGTGGTCGGGCTGTGGGCCGGCACGTCGCTGCTGCTGGTCGGGCTGGCGACGCTCTGGCTGCGCCGCTTCGACCGCGGCCCCCTCGAACTGCTGACCCACCGCCTCCTCCCGACCCCGTCGAGAACGAACTTGTCGTGATCATTCCGCCTTGTTGATCACGACAACGTCGTTCTCGACGGCGGGGAGGCGCTCGACCGTGCCGCGGCCGCCGTCCACCCGCACCCGGTCGCCGGTGCGCAGGACGGTGGTCGCGTTGCCGCAGCCGACGACGGCCGGGATCCCGAGCTCGCGGGCGACGATCGCGGCGTGCGAGAGCGGCGCCCCGACGTCGGTGACGACGGCGGCGGCCCGCGGGAACAGCGGGGTCCAGCCGATGTTGGTCACCGTGGTCACCAGCACCTCGCCGGCCTGCAACCGGTCGCCCTCCTCCGCTCCTCGCAGCACCCGGACGACACCCTCCACGACCCCGGACGCCCCGGGGAACCCGCTGACGGTGCCGTCGGCCGGCACGGCGGTGGTGTCGTCGGCGCTGAAGACGTCCCCCCGGCGGTGCGGGTCGGCGGCCCAGGCGAACGGGTCGAACCGCCCCCGGATCACCGACGGGTAGGCCGGCAGCGCGGTGTAGCGCTCGTGGGCGGCGCGGCGATCGGCGAGCGGGGGCACCGGGCCGCCGCGCAGCACCGCGGTCAGCTCGTCGACGGCGAGCATGAAGACGTCGTCGCCGAGCCCGGTCAGCTCGCCCGCGCGCAGGAACAGCGCCCGGGCCACGGTGAACGCCCGCACCACCTCGGTGCGCGCCTGCTCGCGGCCGCGCTCGGTGCGCGCCCACCGGTCCAGGCGGGCCCGCAGGGACCGCTCCCGGCCCGGGTGCGCGGCGACCAGCCGGTCCCACGCGGCGCGGTTGGCCGCCTCCACCCGCTCCAGCATCTCCAGCGGGTCGGTGCCGGCGGCGCGCAGCGCGGCGATCTGCTCCCGCACCCACCCGGGCCGCTCGACGGGCCGGGGCAGCGACACCTCGAACTCGTGCGGGCTGCGGTGCCCGTACTCCCGGGCGTACTCGGCCTCGTCGATGTCGCCGCGCTCCAGCCGGGCCAGCCCGACCACCGGGCCGAGGCTGGCCAGCACGTCGCCGTCGACGGTCAGGCCGGAGGTCAGGGCGGCGGCGTCGGCCTCGCCGACGAGCTTGCGCAGCCGCCGCTGCGTCGTGAGCAGGGCCAGCGGGTCGGCGCGCCCGGCGGCGGCGAGCATGTCCGAGGCGAGCACGACCAGCGGCGCCACCTCGTCGTCCCAGACGCGGGCCAGCGCCGCGGGATCGTCGGTGGCCCGGACGCGGTCGATCGCCGCGGCGCACCGCGCCGGGCTCCCGGCGACGTAGGCCGGCAGGCGCGGCGCGTTGCGGCGCACCTCGCGGACGAACCGCACGGCGTTGGGCACCAGCACCCGCAGCACGCGCAGGCGGGCGAGCGGCACCGGGTCGATCGCGACGCCGGCCGGGAGCCGGCCGAAGACCTGCTCGGTCAGCGCCCGGAACCTGACCAGCGAGACGCCGAGCGCCCCGGACAGCGCCGCGGACAGGCTCAGGTTCAGGTACAGCCGCCCGCCGATGCGCCCGTAGGCCTCGTACCCGGGCAGCGCCAGCGTGCGCATCGCCCGGCCCAGGAAGATCCGCACCAACGACCACGTCGCCGGTGTCATCACGTCCGGGATGGCCTCGCCCAGGTTGGTGTTGGTCCACAGGAAGTCGCCGCCGGCGCTGTCGTTCCACGGGTCGCGCACGCCGGTGACCGGGCGGGCCTGGACGATCGCGAACACGCCCGCGGCGCGGGTCCACTCCACGTCCATCGGGCCGCCGTACTCGGCGGCGATCCGCCGGCCCAGCCCGGCCAGCTCGGCCGCGGCGGCGTCGTCGAGGACGGGCGCGGCGCGGCGGTCGTCGGGCACCGGGCGTTCGACGGTGCCGTCGGGGGTGCGGACCGTCATCACCGCCTTGTCGCCGGTGCGCCGCTCGCGCACCGCGCCGGTGGCCGCGTCCAGCACCAGCTCGTCGGGGGTGACGGCGCCGCCGACGAGCGACTCGCCCAACCCCCAGGTCGCGTCGACGACCATCCGGTCCGCCGCCCCGGTGACCGGGTCGGCGGTGAACAGCACGCCGGCCGCGTCGGCGTCCACCAACTCCTGGACGACCACCGCCAGCGCCACGTCCGGCGGCGCGATCCCGGCGCGCTCGCGGTAGGCCACGGCGCGGTCGGTCCACAGCGACGCCCAGCAGCGCCGCACGGCGTCGACCACGGCGTCCGCGCCGCGCACGTCCAGGAAGCTGTCCTGCTGGCCGGCGAACGACGCGCCCGGCAGGTCCTCGGCGGTGGCCGACGAGCGCACCGCGACCGCGGGCGACCCGAGCGCGGCGTAGGCGGCCCGGACCGCGTCGGCGATGTCGGCGGGCACCTCGTGCGCGGCGAACAGGGTCGCGACCCCGGCCCCGTCGGAACCGGCGATCCGCTCGTCGAGGTCGTGCTCGGCGACGAACCGGCGGTAGGCGGCCGTCGTGACGTGGAAGCCGGCCGGCACGGGCAGCCCGGCGCGGGCCAGCCGGCCGAGCGACTCGCCCTTGCCCCCGGCGGTGGCCAGGTCGGCCGCGGGGTCGGCGAGGTCGAGCACCACCGGGGCGGTGACGGGGGCGGTCATGGCGGGTCCTCCCTGCCGGCGCCGGCGGCACCATCTGCGGCGTCATCGGCGGCTACGGCGGTGCTGACGTGGTCGCGGACGGCCGCGTCCAGGGCGGCGGCCGCGGTGGGGTCGAGCGGGTCGGGTGGGGCGAGGGCCAGCTGCAGGACGTCGGCGACCAGGTCGGGGGCCGCGTCCTCGGGCAGGCGCAGGGGTCCGACGAGCAGCGGGGCGGTCACGAAATGGCCGTGGAAGACCGAGCTGAGCACGGCGACCAGCTCGGGCAGGGTGCGGTCGGCGCGGACCAGCCCGGCGCCCTGCAGCCGGCGGAGCAGCGAGACGGTGCCGTCGCGGGGCATCGGGTCGCGATCGCCGCGCACGAGCGGCGCGATCAGCCTGCCCAGCACCTCGCGGTCGTTCAGCAGGATGGCGGTCATCAGCCGGTGCCGCTGGTAGGCGCGCACCTGCGCGGCGAACAGATGACGCAGCCCGACGAGCCCGTCGCGGCCGCTGATCTCGGCCCGGACGTGGCGGTGCATGGCGGCGCGCTGGTGGTGCAGCACCGCGACGAACAGCGCTTCGCGCGCTCCCCACCGCTGGTAGAGCGTGCTCTTGGAGACGCCCGCCGCGCGGGCGACGTCGTCGAGGGTGGTGCGGTCGTAGCCGCGGTCGAGCAGCAGGGCGGCGGCCGCGTCGAGGATCGCCGCCCCGTCGACATCGGACCGTCCCCTCGGCGACACCGCTCCTCCGTTCGTTGTGACCAGAAAACCTCATCTGGTCACGATGCACAATAGTCTTCACGGAACTGGCAACCGGGAGCCCCTAGGCCCCGGTCACCGGCCGCAGCAGCGCCGCGGTGGCCTCCTGGTGGTTGTGCTCGGCCCAGCCCAGCGGGGTGGCGTCGAACCGGGCGTCGCGGCGGTCCGGATCGGCGCCCAGCTCCAGCAGCAGCGCCACCATCGCCGCGTCGCCGGCGTGCGCGGCCTGGTGCAGCGGCGTGGCGTCGCCGTCGGGGTGCAGGTCGAACCCGAGCTCGACCAGCAGTCGCACGGCCCCGGTGCGGCCCACCTCGGCCGCGACGCGCACCGCGTTCGGCCGGCGCTCCTTCGCCCGCGCCAGCAGGGCCGGGTCGGCGGCCAGCGCGGCGTCCCGGTCGCCGGCGAGGCAGGCGCTGAGCAGGTCGTCGACCGGATCGGTGCGGGGCACGGTGGCGCCGGCGGCGCGCAGCAGTTCGGCGACCTCCCGGTTGCCCCGCCCGATCGCCAGCTCGTAGGGGCGCAGGCCGTGCCGGATCGGGTGGCGGGTGCCCAGGCCGTCCGGGTCGGCGCCGGCGGCCAGCGCCAGCCGGGCCCACTCCGGGCGGTCGTGCTCGGCGGCCACGGAAAGCTGGTCCTCCAGTAGCGCCGCCGGCCGCTGGCGCAGCAGCGCCGTCCACGGGCCGCTGCCGTCGCGGCCGAGGCCGAACTCGACGAGCAGCCGCAGGTGGCTGTCGTCGGGGGTGAACATGCGGTTGTAGAGGGCCTGCGCGTCGTTCGGGTCGGCGCCGGCCTCCAGCAGCACCCGGGCCAGCGCCTCGGCATGCCGGTGGGGCGGCTGGTTGGCGCCGTCCTCGCCACCGCCGAAGGCCCCGGTGAGCGCGGTGAAGGCGCAGATGCCGCCCCACAGGTAGCCGGAGTCCGGGTCGGCGCCGTGGCGCAGCAGTAGCCTGGCCACGCCGAGCGGGTCGGCGCCGGGGGCGTCGATCCGGGAGTAGGCCAGGTACAGCAGCGGCACCCAGTCGAACGGGCCGCCGGAGCGGGTGGCGGCGGCGGGGTCGGCAGCCAGCAGTCGCTCGGCGGCGGGCGGGTCGCCGGTCGCGGCCGCCGCGTGGATCGAGGCGCCGCCGAGTGCGGGGTCGGCGGCCAGCAGCGCGCCGGCCCGGGCCTGGTCGAGCAGGCTGTCGCCGCCGTAGCGCAGGCAGCCCAGCCGCAGCAGCTCGTCGACCGGGTCGTCGGCCGGCGCGACCTTGTGCGGCGACCGGGTGCGCGCGAGCACCGCGTCGAGGTGGTGGCGCAGGTCGGGCCAGCTGGTGAAGCCGTACGCCCTGGCCAGCGCGAGCTGGGCGTCGGCGAGCTTCGGGGCGGCCGGCGGGCGCGGGTGGTGCTCGGCGAAGAGGGCGGCGGCCCGCTCGTCGCCCTCGCGCAGCCCGCGCAGCAGCCTGCGGGCCTGTCCGCGGAGGTGGTCGAGGCTCGGGTCCTCGGGGAAGTGCAGCGTCGGCATGGCGGCCTCCGGTCCGTGAGCCCGGCGTCCGCATGCTCGGGCCGGACGGGAGTGCCGTGGCGGCCGTGCTGACCTGCGACAGGTGGGCTGAGCCCTTCCCGCGGACCGGGGGCGACCTGCGCGCCGGCCCCGACGCTACCGCCCGCGCCCCCACCCGTCGAGAACGAGGTTGTGGCGCGTTGGACCGGTCCAATATCACGACAAGTTCGTTCTCGACGGTCACCGGCCGATCAGTCCAGGCGGCAGGGATCAGCGGGCGGGGAGGACCTTGGTGGCCTCCCAGGAGCGGGTGACCCCGGTGAAGCCGCGGCGGGCGTACCACCGGCGGGGCCAGTCGTCGGCCTCGGCCTGCAGTACCAGCAGGTCGCAGCCGGCCGCGGCGGCCAGCGCCCGGCTGGTGCGCAGCAGCGTGTCGCCGTGCCCACGGCCGCGGTGCGCCGGGTCGGTGGCCACGGCGTCGACCAGCGCTGTCCCACCGTCGATCTTGAGCACGCACGCGGCGACCGGCACGAACCGGGAGAACACGGCCAGGTAGCGCAGGTCGACGACGGGTTCCTCGGCGGAGTAGCGGGCGGCCAGCTGGGCGATCTCCGGCGCGGTGATGCCGGGCAGGGTGCGCCGCCAGTTCGCCGCCCAGAACGAGGTCAGCCGCACCCGGGCGACCTGCTCGGCCCACGGCTCGCCGGCGACGGGCTCGATCGGCCCGTCGACCGGGGAGGCCATCCCGACCAGCGCCTCGACCGTCCAGCCGCGGCGGGCCAGCCCGGCCGCGGTGCCGGCCAGGTGGTCGCCGGTGAGCCGGGCCCTGCGGTGGCGCAGCCCGGCGCCGCCGAGCACGCGGTCGGTCTCGGCGATCACCTGCGCGGTGTCGACCTCGTCGTCGACCAGCAGCTGGTTGTGCTGGTAGGACGCCGGGTAGGGGTCGGTGAGCACCGCGGTGCCGCCGGCGACGGGCAGTTCGTGGGTGGCCGCCCGGCGCAGCAGCGACGGTTCGAGCGTCGCCAGCCGGCCGGCCGCGTCCTGGCGGGGTAGCCGCGGCGGGGCGAAGCGGCCGTCGGGTCCGGGCCGGTAGGGCAGCACGGCCGTCACCGCGCAGAGCGGGACCGCGCCGTAGGCGTGCGGGAACAGCATCGACGCCGGGTCGGTCGGCAGGCCGGGCTCGTAGCGGACCTCGACGCCGATGCGGTCGGGGTCGAGCACCAGCAGCCAGACGTCGGGGCGGCCGGCGAACATCCGGTCGGCGGGCAGGTGGACCTGCTCGGGCGTGGACAGGTGCACGAAGCCCACCTGGGCGAGCGAAGGCGGGGCCAGCACGCCCGCGGCGACCGCGGCCTTCCACTGCTCGATCGTCGCCAGGTGCAGCAGCGGTTCCCCCACCCGTGAATCATCCCGCACCGCCGCGCCGGTGGACGCGGGGTCGCGCCACTCCGGGACCGCCGCCGACGGACCGCGACGGGCGATACCCGTCCGACCACGACCGGTCACCGACCCCTCCGGTCGGGTGGGTCCGCGGGGTCCGGTCGGTGGGGGAGTCTTGTATTGGCACCCGGTGCCACTTAGCGTCGGGGGCGTCCGCGCAGCCGACGTGAGGAGCCGCTTATGGCCGCCACCCCGCAGAACCAGTCCGCGCCCGCGGAGCCCGTCGTCGAGGAGACCCTGGTCGAGGAGGTCTCCATCGACGGCATGTGCGGCGTCTACTGACCCGGCGCGGAAACCGTTGACGGACTCGACCGGCGCCGGTCCCGCCCCCGCGGCGGGGCCGGCGCTCGACAACGCCGCGACCGACGCCGAGCAGTTCGACCCCACCCGCGCGTTCCGGTGCAGCCCGCAGGTCTCGCTGCGGCCCGAGCCGTTCGGCGCGCTCGTCTACCACTTCGGCACCCGCAAGCTGTCGTTCCTGAAGACGCCGCAGCTGCTGGCGGTCGTCTCGGGGCTGGAGCGGCACCCGTCGGTGCACGCCGCCATCGACGCCGCGGGCGTCGAGCCGGCCCAACGCCCCGCCTACCTGAAGGCACTGGCCGGTCTGGCCGCGAACGGAACCATCGAGGAGCGTTAGCGTGAAGCTGGTCGAGCACTTCCAGTACGGCCTGAACTCGCCGATCTGCCTGACCTGGGAGCTCACCTACGCCTGCAACCTGGCGTGCGTGCACTGCCTGTCGTCGTCCGGTCGGCGCGACCCGCGCGAGCTGACCACCGCCGAGGCCAAGGGCGTGGTCGACGAGCTGCAGCGGATGCAGGTCTTCTACGTCAACATCGGCGGCGGCGAGCCGACGGTGCGCCCGGACTTCTGGGAGCTGCTCGACTACTCCATCGACCACAACGTCGGGGTCAAGTTCTCCACCAACGGCGTGAAGCTCGACAAGAAGCGCGCCGCCCAGCTGGCCCGCACCGACTACGTCGACATCCAGATCTCGCTGGACGGCGCCACCGCCGAGATCAACGACCACGTCCGCGGCCCCGGCTCCTACGCCACCGCGATGCGCGCGCTGGAGAACCTGGCCGAGGCCGGGTTCGGCCAGCCCAAGATCAGCGTCGTGATGACCCGGCAGAACGTCGACCAGCTCGACGAGTTCGCCGCCATCGCCGCCAAGTTCAACGTCCAGCTGCGGATCACCCGGCTGCGCCCGTCCGGGCGCGGCGCCGACGTGTGGGACGAGCTGCACCCCACCGCCGCCCAGCAGCGCCAGCTCTACGACTGGCTGGTCAGCCACGGCGACCAGGTGCTCACCGGCGACTCCTTCTTCCACCTCTCCGCCTACGGCGAGGCCCTGCCCGGGCTCAACCTGTGCGGCGCGGGCCGGGTCGTCTGCCTGATCGACCCGGTCGGCGACGTCTACGCCTGCCCGTTCGCCATCCACGAGAACTTCCTGGCCGGCAACGTCCGCGACGAGGGCGGCTTCCAGCGCGTCTGGCAGCACTCCGAGCTGTTCACCGAGCTGCGCCGGCCGCAGACCGGAGGGGCCTGCCGCTCCTGCTCGTTCTACGACTCCTGCCAGGGCGGGTGCATGGCGGCCAAGTTCTTCACCGGCCTCCCGCTCGACGGCCCCGACCCGGAGTGCGTGCGCGGGTTCGGCGAGCAGGCGCTGGCCGCGCGCGACGGGTCGACCGCCATCCCGAAGTCCGACGTCGACCACTCGCGGTCGGCCCCACGTAACTCCCGCGGGCGCGGGCCCGTCCCGCTCACCCTGACCGCCCGCCCGGCGGACGCCGCCCGCCCGGACCGCGCCTGCGACGCCAGCCCGCTCGCCGTCGGCGCCGACTCGCCGCTGTCCCCGGCCGCCGCCCGCGCCTGAACCCGCTCACCGGCGCGTTCACCCTGCGGGGGCGCACGGCGCCGAGCCGGGTCCTGTTCGGACCGCACGAGACCAACCTGGGCGACGGGCGGCGGTTCTCCGCCCGGCACGCCGCCTACTACGGGCGGCGTGCCGCCGGCGGCGCCGGCGTGGTCGTCACCGAGGTCGCCTCGGTGCACGACTCCGACTGGCCCTACGAGCGCGCCCCGCTGGCCGCGTCCGGCTGGGGCGGTGTGCTGGCCGCCTGCCGACCGCACGGGGCGCTGGTGCTGGCCGGGATCGGCCACGCCGGCGGGCAGGGCAGCTCGGCGCACCGGCGCGAGGCGCTGTGGGCGCCGTCGCGGGTGCCGGACGTGGTCTCGCGCGAGGTGCCGATGGCCGTCGAACAGCCCGAGATCGACGCGCTCGTGGCCGGCTTCGCGGCGGCCGCCGCGCTGGCCGCGGCGCAGGACCTGGACGGCGTCGAGGTCGACGCCGGCGAGTTCTCGGTCCTGCGGCAGTTCCTGTCCGGGCTGACCAACCGCCGCACCGACGGCTACGGCACCGACCGCACGCGGCTGCTGCGCGAGGTGCTGGCCGCCGTGCGCGCCGGGCTGGGCGACGACCGCGTCCTGGGCCTGCGGCTGAGCTGCGACGAGATGGCCCCGTGGGGCGGGATCACCCCCGACGAGGGGCTCGCGACCGCCGCCGCGGTGGCCGGCGCCGTCGACTACCTCGTGCCGGTGCGCGGCGGCGCGATGGCCGCGTCCCGACCCGACCTGCACGTCGCGCCCGGCTTCGGCACCCGGCTGTGCGCGGCGGCGCGGCGGGCCACCGGTGCGCCGACCGTCCTGCAGGGCGGCGTGGTCGACCCGGCCGCCGCGCGGGCCGCCCTCGACTCCGGCGTGGCCGACCTGGTGGAGATGACCCGCGCCCAGATCGCCGATCCCGACCTCGTCGCGCACGTGCGCGCCGGCCGTCCCGACCGGGTTCGCCCGTGCACGTTGTCCAACCAGCGCACCGCCGTGCGCGACCCGCGCAACCCGGTCGTCTCCGACGAGGTCGAGCCGAGCGCCGGCCACGAGCTCGACGACGAGTGGCCGCCCCCGGTCGACCCGGTGCCCCGCGATGCGCTCGTGGTCGGCGGGGGCCCGGCCGGGCTGGAGGCGGCCCGCACGCTGGCGCTGCGCGGGCACCGGGTGCGGCTGGTCGAGCGGGGGCCGGTGCTGGGCGGGGCGCTGCACTGGGCCGCCGCGGTGCACGGCCGGGCCCGGATGGGTCTTCCGGTGCCGTGGTGGGCGGCGGAGCTGCGCAGACTCGGGGTCGTCGTGGAGCTGGGCGTCGAGGCCACCCCCGACGACCTCGACGCGGTCGAGCGCGCCGGTGCCGCGGTCGTCCTCGCCACCGGCTCGCGCCCGGCGCCGCCGGCGTTCGACTCCGACCGCCCGGTGGTGGCGGCCGGCGAGTTCGAGGCCGCCGTGCTCTCCGCGGGGTCGACGCCCGCGGCCCTCGCCGATCTCACCGGTCCGGGGTTCAGGAAAGCCACGATGCTGCCCCCTGGGTTCCGGAACGTGGCTTTCCTGAACCCGGGCGCGGTGGTGGTGCGCGACCCGATCGGCGACGGCACGGGTGTCGGGATCGCCGAGCAGGTCGCGGCGGCCGGGTGGGCGACCGTCCTCGTCACACCCGACCAGGTCGCCGGCACCCAGCTCGCCCGCACCGGCGACCTCGCCCCCGCCAACGCCCGCCTCGCCCGGGCCGGGGTCGCGCGGGAGCTGCGCTCGACCGTGCGCGCGGTCGTCGACGGGCGGGCGGTGCTGGAGCACGTCTGGACCGGCGAGGGCCGCACCCTCGACTGCGCCCTGGTGCTCGACTGCGGGCACCGGCTCCCGGCCGACGCCCTCTGGCGGGCGCGCCCGCACCTCAGCCGCGCGGGCGACTGCGTGGCACCCCGCACGCTGTACGAGGCGGTCCTGGAGGGCCGCCGCGCCGCAGCGGCGGCGGTGTCGCGGTGAGGCTCGCCGAGCCGCTGCGCGTCGGGCCGCTGCGGCTGCGCAACCGGCTCGTGTTCTCCGCGCACCTGACCAACGCCGCCGTCGACGGCCTGGTCACCGACCAGCACGTCGCCTACTACGCCGCGCGCGCCGCCGGCGGGGCCGGGCTGGTGATCACCGAGGAGCACTCGGTGCGCCCCGACGACCACCCCTACGAGAAGCTGATCCGCGGCTGGGACCCGGCGGTCGTGCCCGGCTACCGGCGCCTCACCGGGGCCGTGCACGCGCACGGCGTGCCGGTGCTGGCCCAGCTCAACCACAACGGCGGCCAGTCCAGCGGCATGTACTCCCGCCGGCCGGTCGTGGCGCCCTCCCCGGTGGCCGACCCGATGTTCCGCGAAGTGCCCTGCGAGATCACCACGGCCGGCATCGCCGAGCTGGTCGAGGGCTACGCCCTCGTCGCGCGGCACTGCGTCGAGGGCGGGTTCGACGGCGTCGAACTGCAGTGCTCGCACGCCTCGATCCTGCGCCAGTTCCTCTCCCCGCTGACCAACCACCGGACCGACGACTACGGCGGCCCCCTGGAGAACCGCGTGCGTACGGTCCGCGAGGCCCTGGTCGCGGTGCGCGCCGCGGTCGGGCCCGACCGGGTGGTCGGGGTGCGGCTCTGCGGCGACGAGGGCATCCCCGGCGGAACACCCCTCGACGAGATGGTGCGCACCGCGCGGCTGCTCGAACCGCACATCGACTACGTCAACACCTCGATCGGCGTGGCCACCGCGACCCTGCACCTGATCGAGGCGTCGATGCACGTCGAGCCCGGCTACGCGCTGCCCATCGCCGCGGCCGTGCGGCGCGCGGTCTCGGTCCCGGTGGTCGGGGTGGGCCGGTTCACCGCGCGGGAGCACGCCGAGCGCGCCCTCACCGAGGGCCACTGCGACCTGGTCGGCGTCGTCCGCGCCCAGATCGCCGACCCCACCTTCGCCGCCCCCCTCCTCCCGCCCGCCCCCGCTGCGTCGGCCCCCTCGCAAGTTCAGGAAAGCCACGTTCATGAACCTGCGGTTCAGCAACGTGGCTTTCCTGTCCTGTGGGGACCTGAACGTGGCTTTCCTGAACCGGGAGTTCCGGAACGTGGCTTTCCTGAACCGGGAGTTCCGGAACGTGGCTTTCCTGAACCTCCGAGGCGGGGCGGCCCGTCCGAACGGCGCAGCGGGCAGGCGTGCATCGGGTGCAACCAGGAGTGCGTGGGGCGGGTGGGGCTCAACCGGAGCCTGCAGTGCGCCGTCAATCCGCGGGCCGGGCGGGAGGCTGTGCCGCTGCCGGCGCCGACCGGGTCCCGGCGGGTGCTGGTGGTGGGGGGAGGGCCCGGTGGGCTGCGCGCGGCCGCGACCGCCGCGGAGCGCGGCCACCGGGTGCTGCTGTGCGAGCGCTCGGCGGCGACCGGCGGGCAGGTCGCGCTGGCCGCCAGCGCTCCCGGCCGCGCCGAGCTCGGCCACCTCACCCGCGACCTGCTGGCCCGCTGCCGGGCCCTCGGTGTCGAGGTCCGGACCGGCTGCGAGGTCGACGCGGACCTCGTGCGGGCGCTGGCACCGGACGCCGTCGTGCTGGCCACGGGGGCGGGCCCGGGGCGCCCGGAGTGGGCGCGGGGCGTCGACCGGGTCGTCGACGTCCGCGACGTGCTGGCCGGTCGGGCGGCGCCCACCGGGTCGGTGCTGCTGCACGACGAGGTGGGCGACCACGCGGCGACGTCGGTCGCCGAACTGCTCGCGGCCCGCGGCTGCGCCGTGCGGATCTCGACCCCGGCCATGGTCGCGGCCCAGTACCTGGGCACCACGCTGGACGCGGAGATGTTCCACCGCCGCGCCCACCGGGCCGGGATCGCCCTCGACACCGACCGGGTGGTGCTCGCCGCGACCGCGCGCCCCGACGGGGTGCTCGTGCGGGTGCTGGAGCACACGACCGGCGCGGTTGCGGACGTCGAGCACGACTGGGTCGTCACGGCCGTCCCGGCCGAACCCCGCGACGGCCTGTGGACCCAGTTGCGCGGGCGCCCCGGCGTCCACCGCGTGGGCGACTGCCTGGCCCCGCGGTCGGCCGGGGCCGCCGTCCGCGACGGCGACCGGGTCGCCCTGGTGCTCTGACCGGTCCTGCGGGATCGGCGCCGCCGGCACCCGTTCGGGGTCCACCGGTGGTGCCGCTCACCGCGTGGTCCTCCGCTGGGTGACCGCTCGCTGCTCCGGTGCGGCGATCGGGCGTCGGCGGCGTTGGTGACGGGGTCCGCGCTCGCTACGGTTCGGTCGTGCGCTGCCGCTCCGCCCACCGTCTCCCCGCTCCGCGCCCCGGCCCGGCAGGGGCGCGGTGACCGGGCGCCTGGGCGAACGCACCTGGGTCGAGCTGGACGGTCCGGCCCCGCGCACCGTCCTCGTCCCGGTCGGTTCCCTCGAGCAGCACGGCCCGCACCTGCCCCTGGACACCGACGCCCGCATCGCGTCGGCGGTGGCCCGCCGCGCCGCCGACGGCGACCCGTCGGTGCTGCTGGCCCCGCCGCTGGCCTACGGCGCCTCCGGGGAGCACGAGGGCTTCCCCGGCACGCTGTCGATCGGCCACGACGCGCTGCGCGTGGTGCTGGTGGAGCTGGGCCGGTCGGCGGCGGCGTGGGCGTCGCGGCTGGTGTTCGTCAACGGCCACGGCGGCAACCTGCCCACCGTGCCGGCGGCGGTCGACACCCTGCGCCACGAGGGCCGCGACGTGGCCTGGTACGGCTGCGCGGTGCCCGGCGGCGACGCGCACGCCGGGCGCACCGAGACCTCGATCCTGCTGGAGCTGGACCCGTCGGTGGTGCGCAGCGGGGCGGCGCAGCCCGGCAACACCGCGCCGCTGCGCGAGCTGCTGCCCGCGCTGCGCCGCGGCGGGGTGACCGCGGTCAGCCGCAACGGGGTGCTGGGCGACCCGACCGGGGCCAGTGCCGCCGAGGGCCGCCGGCTGCTCGACGAGATGGCCGCCGACCTGCGCGCCGGGCTCGCCGGGTGGGAGCCGGACGCGAACGGCCGCCTCTGAGTCGGCGCCGTCGAGCGTGTCCCGCCGATCCTTCAGGACGGGCCGCTGACCAGCAGCGGGACCAGCTGCTCGGCCGGGGTCAGCGAGCCGTGCTGGCCGGGCATGCCGGAGATGAGCGGCTCGGCCTCCGAGCGGGTCACCGCCGCCGTGCCGCGGGTGGCGACCACGACGTCGCCCAGGCGCGCGGTCGTGCGCTCGGCGACGTCGCCGAACCAGTTGCGGGCGACGGCCTCCTCCCGCGACAGCACCCAGGCGGAGTCGCCGAGGACCTCGCGCCAGGTGGCGAGCACGTCGTCCGCGGCGCCCTGCCGGGCGTACACGTGCCGGGCCCGCGGGTCGCCGCCCAGCAGCAGCACCCCGCGCTGCAGGTCGGAGTTGCGGTCGAAGTCGAAGCGCCGGTCGACCTCGACCATGCCGTGGTCGCCGGTGATCGCCAGCAGCGCGCCGGCCGGCAGCTCCTCGGCGATCCGCGCGGCCAGCCGGTCGACCTGGGCCAGCTGCATCCGCCACGGCAGGCTGCCCGGCCCGTGCAGGTGGCCGAGCCCGTCGAGCTCGGAGTGGTAGCCGTAGCAGAGCTGGCGGCCGGGCCGATCGACGGCGGTGACGATCTCGGCGGCGAGGTCGCCGAGCGCGAGCGTCCCCCGGAACCGCCCGCCGCGCAGCGCCGCCCTGGTCAGCCCGGAGCCCCGGAACTGCCGCTGCGACACCACCGTCACCGCGACGCCCGCCGCGGCCGCCCGTTCGAACGCCGTCGGCAGCGGCTGCACCTGCTCGGGCGGGTGTTCCTCGCGCAGGTCGACGCTCTCGCCGGTGCCGTGCGTGGTCCAGCGCAGGCTGTCGAGCAGCTCGTCGCCGGTCCGGAAGCTGATGCCGACCACACCGTGCGCGCCGGGCGGGGCGCCGGTGCCCAGTGACGCGAGGCTGATCGAGGTGCTGGACGGGAACCCGGCCGTGAGCGGGCCGAGGTCGGGGAGGCCGGCCAGGAACGGGGCGTCGTCGGGGAACCGGCGCAGCAGGTCGGCGCCCAGGCCGTCGACGAGCAGCAGCGCGACGGCCCGCACCGCCGGCAGTTCCAGCTCCGACCCCTCGGGCGCGTCGGGTTCGGCCGGCACGGCGAGTGCGGCGAGGATGGCCGGCATGACCTCGGCCAGCGAGCGCCGGCCGTAGCGGGGCAGCAGCGGCTCCTCGTGCAGGCCGGCGGTGGGACTCACCCCCGCAGCCTCGCAGATGGACGGGCCGCGCGTCGCCCCCGTCCGCGCTCGCTCCTGGCCGCCCCCGGTTCAGGAAAGCCACGATGCTGCCCTCAGAGGGCAGCATCGTGGCTTTCCTGAACTACGGGAGCCGGGGTGGGGGCGCGGGCATAGGGTCGGGGCGTGGGTGGAGGGGCGGGTGGGGGGCCGGGGGAGGCGCGGGTGCCGCGGGGGACCGTGGTGCGGCTGGACCGGCAGGCCCTGCGCCTCGACGGCGGCGCGGTGCTGGTCGGGGGGGCGCCGCCGCGGATGATGCACCTGGCCCCGGCCGCCGCGCGGCTGGTGGGCGCCGACGGGACGACCACAGTGGACGGTCCGACGTCGGCGGCGCTGGTGCGCAAGCTCCTCGACGCCGGCATCGCGCACCCGGTCGAGGTGCCGGTGGGGGCGGTGCCGGTCGCCGACGAGGTGACGGTCGTCGTCCCGGTCCGCGACCGCGTGGACGGCCTGCGCAGGCTGCTCGCCGCGCTCGACGGCATGCGCGTGCTCGTCGTCGACGACGGGTCGGCCGATCCGGGCGCCATCGGGGCGGTCGCGGCGGAGGTGGGGGCGTCGGTGCTGCGCCACGGCCGCAGCCGGGGGCCGGCCGCCGCCCGCAACACCGGGCTGGCCGCGGCGACGTCGCCGCTGGTCGCGTTCCTGGACTCCGACGTGGTGCCCGAGCCGGGGTGGCTGGACCCGCTGCTGGCCGCGTTCGCCGATCCGGCGGTCGGGCTGGCGGCGCCGCGGATCGTCGCGCTGGCCCCGGTGCGGGGGTGGTTGGGCCGCTACGAGGCGCTGCGCTCGTCGCTCGACCTGGGGCCGGACCCGGCGCTGGTGGTGCCGCGCAGCCGGGTCGCGTACGTGCCGAGCGCGGCGATGGTGGTCCGCCGCGACGCCGCGGGCGCGGGCTTCGACGAGGGCATGCACGTGGCCGAGGATGTCGACCTGGTGCTGCGCCTGCACACGGCGGGGTGGCGGCTGCGCTACGAGCCGTCGTCGCGGGTCGCGCACGACCACCGCACGCGGCCGGCGCAGTGGTGGCTGCGCAAGGCCTACTACGGCACCGGCGCGGCGCCGCTCGCGCTGCGCCACCACGGCGCGGTGCCGCCGATGGTGCTCAGCCCGTCGGGCGCGGCGATCGCCGGGCTGGTGGTGCTGGCCCGGCCGTGGTCGCTGCTGGCCGCCGCGGTGGTGGGAGCCGGGGCGACCGAGCGGCTGGCCCGGCGGCTGGAGCGGCTGGGCAGCCCGCGGCGCACGGCCGCGCGGCTGGTCGGATCGGGTGCGCTGGGCACGGTCGCGCAGACCGCGGACGCGGTGACGCGGCACTACTGGCCGGTCTCGGTGGTGGCGGCGCTGCTCTCGCGCCGGGTCCGCCGCCGGGTGCTGGCGATCGCGGTGGTCGAGGGGGTCGTGGACTGGTGGCGGCACCGCGACCCGCAGCGCCGCGCCGAACTCGATCCGGTGCGGTTCGTGCTGGCCCGTCGGCTGGACGACCTCGGCTACGGGGCGGGGCTGTGGTGGGGGGCCTGGCGACACCGCACGGTGCAGCCGCTGCGTCCGGTCGGATCGGGGGCGTCCGGCCGTTCGGAGCGATCCGCTCGGCCGGGGACGAACGGGCGCGGAAGTCCCCGCCCCGCCCGCAGGGTTAGTCCGAATAGTTGATCGAAGAAGGGGTAGGGCTCCGCTTCTGCGGTGGCGAACGGGTATTCGTTCCGCCAGCGCGGAATCGGGGTCGGACTCGCCGTGGGCGCATGTGAGCTGTGCCTCCCCGATGGGGGCACCCTGACCCGCGGATCACTTGCACCCGTCGATCATCGGCGGTGTGATGTGGTCGCCGCCACAACGGAGTGGTCGGCACCGGACGCCGAGGTCGTTGTCCGACCGACCGCGTCCGGACGGTCCCCGGGAGCCCAGCGCGGCGCTGTCGTCGCGGTTCGAGGAGAAGCTGATGGCACAGGTCCGGGTCACCGTCGACGGCGTGAACTACGCCGACGACGTCGAGCCCCGCACATTGCTGGTCCACTACCTGAGGGAACGCCTCGGCAAGACCGGCACCCTGGTCGGCTGCGACACCAGCAACTGCGGTGCGTGCACCGTCCACCTCAACGGGCAGAGCGTGAAGTCCTGCTCCGTGCTGGCCGTGCAGGCCGACGGCGGCGAGGTCCTCACCATCGAGGGCCTGGCCAGGGACGGCAAGCTGCACCCGGTGCAGGAGGCGTTCAACGAGCACCACGCCCTGCAGTGCGGCTACTGCACGCCCGGGATGATCATGCAGGCGGTCGACCTGCTGGGCGACAACCCCGACCCGGACGAGCGCGAGGTCCGCGAGGGCATCGAGGGCAACCTCTGCCGCTGCACCGGCTACCAGAACATCGTGCGGGCCGTGCAGTCCGCGGCCCAGAAGATGAAGCCCGGCGCCACCGCCGACGCGCAGACCCCGGCGTCGGTCGCCGGAGGGGGCAACTAACACATGACGACGACCGCCGAACCCACCACGACGCCCTCCCCCGAGGTCGGCAAGGCCCGCGTCCGCAAGGAGGACGCGCGCCTGATCACCGGCCGCACCCGCTACACCGACGCCATCACTCCGCAGGGCACCCTGCACGTCCACGTCGTCCGCTCGCCGCTGGCGCACGCGAAGATCCTCGGCGTCGACAAGGCCGAGGCCGCGGCCTCGCCCGGCGTCATCGGCGTCTACACGGCCACCGACCTGGGCGTCGAGTCCGTCGGGCTGCCCTGCGCCTGGCCGATCACCCCGGACATGAAGGCCCCGCAGCGCCCGCTGCTGGCCTCGGACACCGTGCACTTCGCCGGCGAGGGCGTGGCCGTCGTGGTCGCCCGCTCGGCCGCCGAGGCCCGCGACGCCGCCGACCTCGTCGACGTCGACTACGAGGAGATGGAGCCGGTCCTCGACATGGAGGCCGCGCTCGCCGAGGGCGCCACCCTCGTGCACCCCGACCTGGGCACCAACGAGAACGCCACCTGGGTGTTCGACTCCGGCGAGGCCGGCACCGGCGGCAGCGTCGCCGACGCGATCTCCGCCGCCGAGGCCGACCCCGACTCGGTCGTGGTCAAGCGGCGCTTCCGCCAGCAGCGGCTGATCCCGGCGTTCATGGAGCCGCGGTCCTGCGTGGTCGACCCGACCGGCGAGCAGATGGTCATCTACGCGGCCACCCAGATCCCGCACATCCTGCGCACGATGACCACGGTCACGATGGGCGTGCCGGAGTCCAAGGTCCGGGTCATCGCCCCGGACGTGGGCGGCGGCTTCGGCGGCAAGATCGGCGTGCTGCCCGAGGAGATGCTCTGCGTCGCGCTGGCCCAGAAGCTGCGCCGGCCGGTCAAGTGGACCGAGACCCGCTCGGAGTCGCTGCTGGCCGCCCACCACGGCCGCGACCAGATCCAGGACATCACCATCACCGCCAAGCGCGACGGCACGGTGACCGGCCTGGACGTGCACCTGCTCGCCGACATGGGCGCCTACCTGGGCCTGGTCGGGCCGGGCGTGCCGATCCTGGGCGCGTTCATGTTCAACGCCATCTACAGGATCCCGGCGCTGAAGTTCACCTGCACCAACGTCTTCACCACGAAGACGCTGACCGACGCCTACCGCGGCGCCGGGCGCCCGGAGGCCACCTTCGCCATCGAGCGGATCATGGACGAGCTGGCCGTCGAGCTCGGCCGCGACCCGATGGAGCTGCGCCAGCAGAACTGGATCCCGCACGAGGAGTTCCCGTTCACCACGGTCGTCGGGCTCACCTACGACTCGGGCAACTACGAGCAGGCCACCGACCAGGCCATGGCGACCTTCGACTACGCGGGCCTGCGCCGCGAGCAGGAGGAGCGCCGCCGCAACGGCGATCCGGTCCAGCTGGGCATCGGCATCTCGACGTTCACCGAGATGTGCGGGTTGGCCCCGTCGCGGGTGCTCGGCTCGCTGTCCTACGGCGCGGGCGGCTGGGAGGCCGCGAGCGTGCGGATGCTGGCCACCGGCAAGGTCGAGGTCATCACCGGGGCGTCGGCGCACGGCCAGGGCCACGAGACGGCGTTCAGCCAGATCGTCGCCGACCGGCTGGGCGTGCCGTTCGAGGACGTCGAGATCCTGCACGGCGACACCCAGATCTCGCCCAAGGGCCTGGACACCTACGGGTCGCGGTCGCTGGCCGTCGGCGGCCCGGCGATCACCATGGCCGTCGACAAGGTCATCGCCAAGGCCAAGAAGGTCGCCGCGCACCTGCTGGAGGCCGCCGAGGACGACCTGGAGTTCGCCAACGGCTCGTTCACGGTCCGGGGCACCGACAAGGGCAAGGCGATCCAGGAGATCGCGTTCGCCACGTTCATGGCCCACGACCTGCCCGAGGGCATGGAGCCGAGCCTGGACGCCGACGCGGTCTACGACCCGGAGAACTTCTCCTTCCCGCACGGCACGCACCTGGCCGCCGTCGAGATCGACACCGAGACGGGCCACGTCGACCTGCGCAAGTACGTCTGCGTCGACGACGTCGGCGTCGTGATCAACCCGCTGATCGTCGAGGGCCAGGTGCACGGCGGGCTGGCCCAGGGCATCGCCCAGGCGCTGTTCGAGGAGGCCAACTACGACGAGCAGGGCACGCTGGTCAACGGCACGTTCGTCGACTACACCCTGCCCTCGGCGGCCGACCTGCCCAGTTTCGACACGGCCGTGGTGAGCACCCCGGCCACGACCAACCCGCTGGGCGTCAAGGGCGTCGGCGAGGCCGGCACGATCGCCTCCACCCCGGCGATCGTGAACGCGGTGCTCGACGCGGTGCGCCAGTTCGGCGTCACCGACATCGAGATGCCGACCACCTCGCAGCGGGTGTGGCGGGCCATCCAGGAGGCCCAGGGCCGCGCCACCCAGGAGACCCCGGTGGACACCCACTCGCCGGGTGCCGGCCTCGGCTCCATCGACCCGAACAACCCCCAGGGAGAGGTCCAGTGATCCCGGCCAAGTTCGACTACGTCAAGCCGGCGTCGGTCGCCGACGCGGTGCGGGCGCTGCGCGAGGGCGGCGACGACGCCAAGATCATCGCCGGTGGGCAGAGCCTGCTGCCGGTGCTGCGGCTGCGGCTGGCGGCCCCGTCGCTGGTCATCGACCTCGGCGGGATCCCCGAGCTGCGCGGCATCCGCGAGGACGGCGACCGCATCGCCATCGGCGCGATGACGTCCTACTACGACATCCTGCGCGACGACCTGGTCACGCAGCACGTGGCGCTGCTGGCCCAGGCGACCGAGACGGTGGCCGACAACCAGGTGCGCCACCGCGGCACGCTGGGCGGCTCGCTCGCGCACGCCGACCCGGCCGGCGACCTGGGCGCGCCCGCACTCGCGCTGGACGCCGAGATGGTGATCGCCGGCGAGACCGGCACCCGCACGGTGCCGGCCGCGGAGTTCTTCGTGGACTACTTCACCACCGCCATCGGCGAGGGCGAGATCCTCACCGAGATCCGGTTCCCGAAGTACACCGGCTGGGGCAGCCACTACGAGAAGTTCAACCGCACCGCGCAGGCCTGGTCGATGTGCGCGGTGGCGGCCGCGGTGCGCGTCGAGGGCGGCACGATCGCCGAGGCGAGGGTGGGCCTGACCAACATGGGCACCACCCCGATCCGGGCCGCGGGTGTGGAGCAGGCCCTGATCGGGCAACCGGCGAGTGCGGAGGCCATCCGGACGGCAGCCGATCGTGCGACGGAGGGCACGGCGGCTCCGAGTGACGCGGATGCCGCCGCGGACTACCGTGAGCACCTGGCCAGGGTGCTCACCGGCCGCGCGGTGCTCGCCGCGGCGGGCTGATACGACGCTTTGCACAGCGGACGTCCGCTCCGGGGCACCGGGGCGGACGTCCGCTCGCTTTTACCCGAGGAGAGCTCATGCAGCTGGAGAACAAGTTCACCATCGAGGCGCCGATCGAGAAGGCGTGGGAGGCGCTCAACACGCCCCAGACCATCGCGCCCTGCTTCCCCGGGGCCACGCTGACCGAGTACGAGGGCGACTCGTTCACCGGCACGGTCAAGGTCAAGCTGGGCCCGATCTCGCTGACCTACAAGGGCAAGGGCACCTACGTCAGCCGGGACGAGGAGGCCCACAAGGTCATCATCGAGGCCTCCGGGCGCGACTCCCGGGGCAACGGCACCGCCAGCGCGACGGTGACCGGCTCGATGGTCGCCGACGGCCCGGACAAGACCGCGGTCACCATGGTCACCGACATGACCATCACCGGCCGCCCGGCGCAGTTCGGCCGCGGGGTCATCTCCGACGTCGCCGACAAGATCATCGGTCAGTTCGCGTCCTGCGTGGCCGAGAAGCTGACCCCGCAGGCCACCGACGCCCCGGCCGCGTCCGGGGGCAGCGCGTCCAGCGCCGCGCCGGCCGCCGCGGGCTCGCCGAACGGCACGTCCAGCAGCACCGCGAAGCCGACCAGCGGCACGGCCACCGGGATCGTCCCGTCGACCACGGCGACCACCACCGCCGGCGCGACCAAGCCCGCGTCGACGGCCAGCCCGTCCGGGCCGATGAAGAGCGAGATCGACGCGATCGACCTGCTCGACACCGCGGGCGCCCCGGTCCTCAAGCGGCTCGCCCCGGTGATCGCCGGCGGCCTGCTGCTGCTGATCATCTTCCTGATCCGGCGCAGCCGCTCCGGCAGCTGAGTTCCCAGTTCACCGCACACCAGGAAGGCCACCTTCCCCGCGCCGGACGCCGGGGAGGTGGCCTTCCCGGCGTTCAGCGGTGGGTGGCGGCGAAGTCGGCGAGCAGGCGGTCGTACAGCTCGGGGTCGGGTACGGCGTCGATGTCGTCGACGGCGAAGAACCCCACGTTGTCCATCCACCGCGCCAGGTCGGGGAGCGCGCCGTAGTCGGCGTCGCTGAGCCCGACGAACTGCCAGAACGCCGGCACCGACGCCGCGGAGCGCAGCTGGCGGCGGATGTCGTCGTCGCGGGTGATGCCGCCGTCGGAGCAGAACAGCACCAGGGTCGGCCGGGGGTCCTCGGTGCGGTCGCGGTCGATCGTCTTGCGGATCTCGGCGATGGCCTTCGGCTCGTTGTTGAAGGCGCCGACCCGCCCCATGTCGACCTGGCCCGGTTGCAGCCCGCGCTGCCGGCGGCGGGTCGAGCCGACCCTGGCGTGCAGTGCGCTCCACCGGCCGGGGTCGTCGAGCCACAGGTCGGGCAGCCGGGCGGGCTTGGCGGCGAACGTCCAGGCCTGCACCTGGCCGCCGAGGTGCTCGCCGAGGACCGCCACCCGCTCGACCAGGCGCGCGACGACGCCGTGCTCGTAGAGCCAGCCCATCGACAGCGACGCGTCGAGCACCAGCACGATCCGCGCGCGGACGTGCTCGAGCCCGTGCGCGGCCAGCGAGTCCCGCACCGACTGCCGGCGCACGGACTCCGGGTCGAGCGGGACGCGGGGCGGCGGCTCCTCGGTCGGGACGGTCGGCGGCGGCACCGGTGGCGGGGCGGGTGCCTGCCGTTCGGCGGGCGGTGGCGGTGGCGGTGGCGCGGGTGCAGCCGGTGGCGGTGGTGCGGGAGCGGGCGGTGGCGCCGGCACCTCCTCCTCGGCGATGGCGATCCCGAAGTCGGCCACCAGCGCGCCCAGCCCGGCGGCGTAGCCCTGCCCCACCGCGCGGAACTTCCAGCCGTCCCCGCGCCGGTAGAGCTCGCCGCCGATGACCGCGGTCTCGGTCGTGGAGGTCATCGCGAAGTCGGCGATCTCCCGCCCGTCGGCGGTGTCGATCACGCGCAGCCGCAGGTCGCGCACGTCGGCGAAGCTGCCGTCGTCGACGGAGGCGGCGATCACGACCCGCGCCACGTCGTCCTCGACCCGGCCCAGCTCCACGCGCACCGAGTCCTCGGCGTCGCCGGGCACGCCGAGGTAGCGCACGGCCCCCGACGGGTGCTCCGGCTGGTTGAAGAAGACCAGGTCGTGGTCGGTGCGCACGCCACCGCCCGCGGCGACCAGCAGCGCGGACGCGTCGATGTCGGGCCCGTCGGGCCCGGCCGCCCAGGACAGCTCGACGCGCACGCTCGCCGCGTCGACCGGCAGGTTCGCGCCCTTGCTCAGGCTCGCCACCCCGCGAGGATGCCAGCCGGGCCCGCGCGGACCGGGTCACCCCCCGGGCGCGCGTGACGGGGCGAAGGTGGGCACCAGCGCCGGGTCGTTGAACGCGGTGATGCGGGCGATCCGGTCGCCGCGCACGGTCAGCACCGTGACGCCGTGCTCCACCCAGTCGCCGCCCACGTGCTCGTACATGATGGCGGCGGGCTGGCCGTTGGCCCGCACGGGCACCATCCGCCACCGGTCGGGGTGGCGCAGCACGCGGGCCCCGAGGAACCCGACGACGGCGGCCCGGCCGGTGAACCAGGTGGGGATCGGCGGCATCTCCAGCTCGACGTCCGCGCGCAGCAGCCCCACCAGCGCGTCCGGGTCGGCCCGGGTGAAGGCGTCGACGTAGCCGGCGAGCAGGGCGCGCTGCACGTCCCCGTCCGGCTCGGCCAGCTCGTCCTCGACGGGGGCGACCGCGGCGAGCCGCTGCCGGGCCCGGCGCAGCGCGCTGTCGACGGCGGCCTCGGTCGTGCCCAGGATCTCGGCGGCCTCGGCGGTGCGGAACCCCAGCACGTCGCGCAGGGTGAGCACGGCCCGCTGCCGGGCGGGCAGCAGCTGCAGGGCGGCGATCAGCGCCAGTCGCACGCCCGCCCGGCCGGCGACCACCGCCGCCGGGTCGTCGGCGCCCAGCGCCGCGTCGGGCGCGGGCTGCAGCCATGGCACCGACGGGTCGGCCGCGCCGAGGGCGACCCGGTGGTCGTCCG
>NZ_JAHDTH010000431.1 GCF_018531445.1 Pseudonocardia lacus | reverse complement strand
ACACCGTCTTCAGGTTCGCCAGCGTCTCCACCGAGCTCCCCGGGCGGATGCCCTCGTCCCTGCCGACCACCGTGCCGTCATCCAACCTCACCGGCGCGATCTGACCCTCGAAGCGACCCTCCTGCTGGGCCGCGGCGGCCTTCTCGTGCGAACCCACCGAGAACTCGTCGACCTGGGTCCGCGAGAAGCCCCACTTCTCCGCGATCATCTCCGCCCCGATGCCCTGGTTCGGGAAGACACCGTCGTAGCGGGCCAGGTACTTGTCGCCGAGCGGGTTCTGACCCTCGCGGCGCGTCGACCCCATCGGCACGCGGCTCATCGACTCGACGCCGCCGGCGACGACCACGTCGTACTGGCCGGCGATCAGCCCGGCCGCGCCGAAGTGCACCGACTGCTGGCTCGACCCGCACTGCCGGTCGATGCTCACCCCGGTCACCGCCTCCGGCCAGCCCGCGGCCAGCACGGCCGTGCGGCCGATGTCCATCGTCTGCTCACCGGTCTGCGAGACGCAGCCCCAGATGACGTCGTCGACCAGCGCCGGGTCGACGCCCGCGCGCTCGACCAACGAGTTCAGCACGTGCGCCGACAGGTCGACCGGGTGCACCCCGGACAGCCCACCGTTGCGCTTGCCGACCGGTGTCCGGACGGCCTCCACGATCACCGCGTCCCGCATGGTCCGCACCCCTCTTCCGACTCCCGCTGCGCCAACCTCACCGTACGTCCGATTCCGTGCCCTGAATAGTGTGAGGTGGGGCATCGCGGCGGCGGCGGCCGCGGCGCCAGCGGTGGTCCCGCGACAGCCCCGCGGGGGCCCGGTTGGGCGCCCCGCACGAACGTCGCCCGATCGCGTCCGTCGACGACGCCGGGCTGGGAGCGGTCTCTAAGCTGGGCCACCCACCCCGACCGCCGAGGAGATGGCCCATGTCGGCAGCAGGCGTCGACACCGCGGTCCCACCCCGGCAACCGGCCGAGCACTGCGCGCCGACGGGCACCCTGGCCTCCCAGGTCGCGCGTGACATCGAGGCCGAGGTGATGCGCCGCGGCTGGCCGGTGGGCACCTCGCTGGGCTCGGAGCCCCAGCTGCGCGAGTACTTCGGGGTCAGCCGCGCGGTGCTGCGCGAGGCCGTGCGGCTGGTCGAGCACCACCAGGTCGCCCGGATGCGCCGCGGCCCCAACGGCGGGCTGTTCGTCACCGCCCCGGACGCCGGGCCGGCCACCGGCGCCATGGTCATCTACCTGGAGTACGTCGGCACCGGCGTCGCCGAGCTCGTGCACGCCCGGTCGCTGCTCGAACCGCTGGCGGTGGCGCTGGCCGCCGACCGGGCCGGCGCGGACGGCGCCGCGCGGGCCCGCGCCGTGCTCGACGCCGAGCGCGAGCGCGCCGTGGCCCGCGCACCGGGCGCGGGCAACCCGCTGCACGTGCTGCTCGCGCAGCTGTCGGGCAACCCGGTCCTCGAACTGTTCGTCGACGTGCTGACCCGCCTGACCAGCCGGTACGCCTACGCCGTCGCGCGGGCCGGGGCCGACACCGGGCAACCGGAAGCGCTGCGGGGTCGGGCCGGTGTCGTCGACGCGGTGGCCGCGGGCGACGGTCGGCGCGCCGCCGAGCTGATGCGCGAGCACCTCGACGCCGAAGCGGCCTGGTTCGAGCGGAACCGCCCGTCGGGCACCGTGCACCGACCGCTGCGCCCCGGCCCTCCCGAGCCCTCGGCGGGCCACGCGAAGATGGCCGAGGTGCTGGCCACCCGGATCCGGGAGGACATCGCCGTGCGCGGCTGGCCGGTCGGTGCCGTGCTCGGCTCCGAAGCCGACCTGCTCACCCGCTACCGCATCAGCCGCGCCGTCCTGCGC
>NZ_JAHDTH010000430.1 GCF_018531445.1 Pseudonocardia lacus | reverse complement strand
CGAGCATGCGCATCACACCGTCGGCGGCGGCGTCGGCCGCGCGCTCCGCCGGGTCGTCGACTGCGCCGAGCCGGGATGCCGCTTGCACGCGCCGCTCCCCCAGCCCGGCCGACGGAGCGCCGGCCACGGCCGCGGCCGCCTCCGGCTGCTCCTGCGGCCGGGCCCGACGCGTCTCGGCCGCGCGCTCCGGGGTGGCGGGTGTCGTGTCCGCGCCCACGGGCATCAGCCCACCTGGGCGACGGTCAAGAGGAACAGCGCCGCCCGGGGCATGCCCGACGGCGGTGCGGCGGTGACCGTCGCCACGAGGGGTAGGGCGATCGGAGCGATCACCGTCTCGGCAACGCTTCTGGCCTGCTCCGCGAGGGCGGCCAGCGCCACCTGGTCGGCCTTCGGCAGCGAGGTATCGAGCCAGAGGACCGCCCGGGCGGATAACGGGTTCGACGGGAGCTTCCCACCGAGCGCCCGCTGCAGGGTGTCCCGGTCCGTGTCCCCCGCGGCAAATTCCCCAAACCGCGTGAACGTGTTCGACGCCCGGCTGACGGCCCCGACGTCCGCGCCCTCGAGCGCCGTGAACAGCGCCTCCGTGTCCTCTCCGCCCACCAAGGCCAGCTGCGGGGCGGGCGGCTCGGGGTCCCTGTAGGTGATCAGGAACACGCTGCCCACGGTCGCGGGCAGGATCCGCCCGGGGGGCGGGTCGACCGCGACGCCGACCGACGCGTCGGGGTCGCGGTCCGCCGCGGGCGGGGTCGCGGCGAGCAGGGCGTCCAGCCTGCCCGGCCCGACGATGGCGGCCGGTGCGGTCGGCGTCCCCGCATAGGCGGCCAGCGCGATGTGCGGTCCACCGAGCGCGTCGCGGTAGCGCGACCGCCAGGTGTCCGCTGGGGTCAGTAGCTCCGACCCAGCTGGCTCGAACACCACGTCGGCGCGGTGCCAGCCGTCGTCGGGCCACTGGCCCTCCTGGATCGCGGTGGCGACCTTCTCGGCCTCGTCCTCGCTGTCCTCGGTGCGGATCCACACCGTCACCGGCGCGCCTTCCGGCGGTCCCACCGGCGGACCGCCTTCACAGTCCTTGCGGGTGCGGCGGCGGAACAACACCCAGTCCGTGCTCGGCCGGACCTCCGAGGTGAGCGCGGTGCCGTCGGGCGGGAACAGCTGCCGGTAGCGTTCCCCGGCGTCCCGCGGGTCGGCCTTGGGCGAGGCGGCCAGCAGCGTCAGGGCGGCCTCGGCACCGTCGTGGTGCTGCCGGCCCGGCGTGCCGTCCGTCGGGTCCTCCTGGGCGACGAGGGCGATCGGCGTCGTCCAGGACTCGAGCGCGGCCAGCCGCGCGAGCAGGCCCGTCCGCGCGCCGACCAGGGCCTCGAACAGGTCTCCCAGCCCGGTGCCCTCACCGCTGCGCACGGACACCGCCCCCTGCACCACGGTCGGCGACCCGGTCCACGCGACGGCGGCCGCCAGCGTCGCGTCCTCGTTGGCGACCGCGAAGGTCGAAGCGCTCTCGACCGGGCCGCGGTGCAGCACGACCCGCACGTTCCCCGGGTACTGGCCCGAATCCGGCACCTTGAGGTCCGACCGGTTCGTGACCGACAGGTCGACCAGCCCGGCGATCTCGACGACGATCTCCCGCGCCGGGTTCCGCGAGCCGCCGGGCATTCGCTCGAGGAACCCTCGCAGCCGCACAGTGAGCTTCGGGGCGTCCAAGCCGGCCACTGCGAGGTCGAGCGTCAGATCGGCGGCCGTCTCGGCGCCCTCGGCCAGCGTGAACGGGTCGGCGTCGAGGGTGATCGCCACCCACAGAGCGACGCCCTGACCGGCGGCCGCCGGGCCGGTGGCCCGCGTGGTGCTCGCGCCGGCGCGCCG
>NZ_JAHDTH010000429.1 GCF_018531445.1 Pseudonocardia lacus | reverse complement strand
GCGCTGGCCGCCGTGGCCGAGACCGCCGCCCTGCGCGGCGCGGCGTCGGTGCAGTCGGCGCTGCGCCGGGCGCTGCTGCGCCGGGTCGCGACCGCGGGCGTGCCGGGCGGGGTCGGGGCCGGGGAGGTCGTCACGCTCGCCACCCGGGGCCTCGACGCCCTGCAGGACTACGTGGCCGGCTTCGTGCCCCAACTGGTGCTCGCCGTGCTGGTCCCGACCGCCGTGCTGGTCGTCGTCGGCGCGGTGGACCCGCTGTCGGCGCTGGTCATCGGGCTGACGCTACCGCTGATCCCGATCTTCATGGCGCTCGTCGGCTGGCACACCCAGGCCCGCACCGACCGCCAGTGGCGGCTGCTGGAACGCCTGGGCGGACACTTCCTCGACGTCGTGCAGGGCCTGCCGACGCTGGCGCTGTTCCGCCGCTCGCGGGCGGCCGCGGCGCGGATCCGCGAGGTCACCGACGCCCACCGCGTCGCCACGATGGGCACGCTGCGCGTCGCGTTCCTCTCGGCGTTCGTGCTGGAGGTGCTCTCCACGCTGGCCGTGGCGCTGGTCGCGGTGGAGATCGGGCTGCGGCTGCTCTACGGCCGCATCGACCTGGAGACCGCGCTGCTCGTGCTGATCCTCGCCCCGGAGGCCTACCTGCCGGTGCGCGAGGTCGGCGCCCGGTTCCACGCCAGCACCGAGGGCGTCTCCGCGGTGCGGCGGGTGTTCGCGGTGCTCGACGCGCCGAGCGCCGCTGCCGGGGAGAGCGGGGCGGGGGCGCCTTGCCCCGCCGGGGCGCCGGACGTGCGGATCGAGGGGCTGCGGGTCACCTACCCCGGCCGGTCCGAGCCGGCCGTCGACGACCTGTCGCTGCACCTGCCCGCGGGCCGCACGACCCTGCTGACCGGGCCGAGCGGGGCCGGCAAGTCGACGGTGCTCGGGGTGCTGGCCCGGCTGGTGGACCCGGCCGCCGGCCGGGTGCTGCTCGGCCCCGACGGGGCGGTGGACCTGGCCCAGGTCGACGCCGAGGCCTGGCGCAGGCGGATCGCGTGGGTGCCGCAGCGGCCCTACCTGTTCGACGCCTCGGTCGCCGACAACATCCGCCTCGGCGCTGCGGGGGCGTCCGACGCGGCCGTGCGCGACGCGGCCCGCGCCGCCGGCCTGGACGAGGTCGTGGCCGGCCTGCCCGAGGGCTACCGGACGCGCCTGGGTGAGCGCGGCACCCGGCTGTCGTCCGGGCAGCGCCAGCGGGTCGCGCTGGCCCGGGCCTTCCTGCGCCGGGCGGGCGGCGCCGACCTCGTGCTGCTCGACGAGCCGACCGCGCACCTCGACCCGGACGCCGCGCGTGCCGTCCGGAGCGCGGCGGCGGTGCTGCTGCGCGGCGCGACCGGGCTCGTCGTGGCGCACGACCCCGGCTGGGAGGACGTCGCCGACGCGCACGTGCGCCTGGACGCGCCCGCGCTCGCCACCGCCGGGACGCCGCGATGAGCACCGCCCGCCACGACCCCCTGGTCCGCCTGGTCGCGCTCGCCCGCCCGCGCGGGCCGCGGTTCGCGCTCGGCGTGCTGGCCGGGGCCGGGGCGACCGCGGCCGGGGTGGCGCTGCTGGTCCTCGCGGCCTGGCTCATCGCCACCGCGGCGACCCACCCGCCGCTGACCGCGCTGAGCGTCGCCGTCGTCGCGACCCGCGCGCTCGGCGTCGGCCGCGGCGTGCTCCGCTACCTCGAACGCCTCACCACCCACGACGCCGCGCTGCGCACGCTGGCCGACGTCCGGGTGCGGGTGTTCGCCCGGCTCGCCGCCACCGAGCCGCTGCGCCGGTTCCGCTCCGGCGACCTGGTCACCCGGCTCGTCCGCGACACCGACGCCGCCCAGGACCTGCTGGTGCGCGGGTTGACGCCGCCGCTGTCGGC
>NZ_JAHDTH010000428.1 GCF_018531445.1 Pseudonocardia lacus | reverse complement strand
GAGCGCGCCGGTGCGGCGGCCGACCCCGGGCGCCCGGCAGAGCCCGCTCACGCGGGGGGTCCGGGCCCTGCTGACCGACGCCGTCGCGGCCTACCGCAACCAGCCCGGCGCGGCCGGGCTGCTGGCCCGCCACCTGGAGCGCCTCGACGAGCCGCTGCGCGTCGCGGTCGCCGGCCGGCTCAAGGCCGGCAAGTCGACCCTGCTGAACGCGCTGGTCGGCGAGCGACTGGCGCCCACCGACGCCGGCGAGTGCACGCGGGTGGTGACCTGGTTCCGTGACGGGCCGGCGTCGCGGATCCGGATGCACCCGCACGCCGGGCCACCGGTCCCGCTCACCGTGCGGCGCATCGACGGCGCCCTGGTCATCGACCTGGGCGACACCCCGGCCGACACGCTCGACCGGATCGTCGTCGACTGGCCCTCGCAGAACCTGCGCGCGACCACCCTCATCGACACGCCCGGCATCGCCTCCCTGACCGCCGAGAACTCCCGGCGCACCGTGGCCTTCCTCGACCCCGACGACGAGACGCCCAGCGAGGCGGACGCCGTCATCTACCTGATGCGCCACCTGCACACCGCCGACGCCGACTTCCTGGAGACCTTCCGCGACGGGCCCGACGGCGGCGTCGGGCGGGCCACCGCGGTCAACACGGTGGCGGTGCTCTCGCGGGCCGACGAGATCGGGGCGGGCCGGGTCGACGCGATGTTCTCCGCCCGCGCGATCGCCCAGCGCTACCGGTCCGACCCGGCGGTGCGCGGGCTGTGCCAGAACGTGGTGGCGGTGGCCGGGCTGCTCGCCGAGACCGGGGCCACGCTCACCCAGCAGGAGCACCGGGCGCTGGCCGAGCTCTCGATGGTGCCGCGCGCCGATCTGGACCGCTCGCTGCTGTCGGTGGACCGCTTCCTGCGCGACGCCGGCGACGCCCCGACCGACGCGCCGAACGGTGCACAGGGCGTCGACCGCGCGACGCTGCTGGCCCGGTTCGGGCTGTTCGGGATCCGGCTGTCCACCTCGCTGATCCGCCAGGGCGCGGCCACGCCGGCCGCACTGGCCACGGAACTGGTGGCCCGCAGCGGGCTGCCCGAGCTGCGCGACGTGCTGCGGGTGCAGTTCAGCGAGCGGCGCGACGTGCTCAAGGCGCGCTCGGCGCTGCTGGCGCTGGACGGGGTCCTGCGCCACGACCCGCGCCCGGCCGGCCCGCTCGTGCGCGACCTGGAGCGGCTGCTGTCCGGGGCGCACGAGTTCATCGAGCTGCGCACCCTCGGGCGGCTGCGGTCGGGCGCGGTCGGGCTGCCCCGCGCGGTCGCCGAGGAGGCGGAGCGGCTGCTCGGTGACGCGGGCGGGGCGGTCACCACCCGGCTGGGCCTGCCCCCGGACGCCGACCCGGGCGCGGTGCGCCGGTCCGCGGTGACGACCCTGCAGCGCTGGCAGCGCCACGCGGTCAACCCGATGTACCCGCGCCCGGCCGCCGAGGCCTGCCGCGTCGTCGTGCGGACGTGCGAAGGGCTGCTGACGGAGGGCTCGGCCTGACCGCGCGGTGCGGCGAGGCCCCGGCCGGTCCGCTGATACGCGGCCCGGGTGTCGCAACGTCGACTCCCCACTGTGTCCTCGTGCACAGATCGCGCGCGCCCGTCCCCCGAGCATTGGTCGGGACGCAGGGCGAAGGGGGAACCAGTGTGGGAGCGACAGCGACACGGGAGCGGGGCCGGGGTCCGGCCCCCTCTTGCGGGGGGACGCGCGGGCGGGGCGATGTACGGGGGCGGGCGATGAGCGCCCGGGCCGACGCGGTGCTGGAGCCGCGGCTGTTCGCCGACTTCGCCGTCCCGGGCACCGGCGCCGAGGTGGCCACCGGGGCCGGCGCCGAGCGGACCGGGCAGGACGCGGCGCACGCCGAGCGGGCCTGGCTGGCCGGTGACGCGGTGGCCGCGATCGCCGCGGCCGACCGGGCGCTGG
>NZ_JAHDTH010000427.1 GCF_018531445.1 Pseudonocardia lacus | reverse complement strand
AGCCGGGCCGCGGCGTCGGCGTCGTCGCGCGGCCAGCCCGCCGCCGCGAGCGCCGGGAGGTCGGCGGTGCGGTGCAGGTGCGGGGCCCCGCGGAAGGTCCAGACGATCGTCAGCGCCCCGCCGGCGGTGACGTCGGCGTCCGGAGCCGGCGGTTCGGCCAGCCGGGCCGACAGCGCGACCCGCAACGACCCGGGCGGCGTGTCCTGCACGCCCAGGTCGAGCACGGCGAGGTCGGTGAGCCGCCGGGCCCGCTCCACCAGGCCGTGGACGTCGACCCGGTGCGCGACGACCTGCTGACGGCTGAGCTTCTCGGCGGCCATCGCGCCATCCTGCCCGTCAGCGGCCGGCGCGGGGCAGCACCTCGGACTCCAGCCACCCGGAGACGGCGCGGGTGAGGGCCTGCGGGTCGGCCGTGCGGGAGTCGACGTTGTCGGCGTGCAGCTCCAGCACCGGGATCCCGGCGTCGCGCAGCGCCCGGGTGGTGAACCAGCTGCCCCGGGCGTCCTCGGAGACCAGGTGCACCACCCCGTCGACGCCGTGGTGGCGGGCCTCCTTGACGTACCAGCCGCTCGACCACGGCGGCATGTAGAGCTGCTCGTGGAACGCGGCGAAGCGGGCGGCGAGGGCGCGCAGCGGGTCGTCGCCGTGGCGGACGTAGCCGTCGGCGGCGATGGCCAGGTACATCGACCACACGAACACGGCCCCGTGCTCGCGCTGGAAGCGCTGGTAGAAGTCCATGTCGAACCACAGGCCCCGGCCGATCCACATCAGCCGGGCCCGCTCGTCGGGGCACACACCGGTGCCGGCGGCGACCCGCTCGGCGACCTCGTCGTGCAGGCGGCGGGCGGCGTCGCGGCCCCACTCGGTGCCGCGGTGCCACTGCGGCACCATGACCGCGGGGATGGAGTCGGTGACGTCCAGCGGGCACGGCCGGGCCACCGCGACCAGGTCACGGGTCCGGCGGTTCCACAGCTCCTGCTCGTTGACCAGCGCCATGACCTCGCCGAAGCGGGACTCGGAGAACACCAGCCCGGTGGTGGTCTCCAGGAAGCGGATGAGGCCCTCCAGCTCGCCGACCATCAGGTCGAGCCGGTCGGAGCCGACGACGCGCTCCCAGTCGTGGTCGACCAGCTCCCACCAGTTCGGCGGCGGGTCGTTCGTCGACGCGCTCTCCAGCGGGTAGAAGGTGACGCCGTCCTGGGCGTCCCACACGTCGAAGACCTTGCGGCCGGCGTCGCCGGTGGTCTCGGCGAGCACGATGCTCGGGCGGGGCAGCCCGCCCCACGGCGCGCCGTCCGGGTCCTCGTCGAACACCGACGCCAGCGACGTCGAGCTGTACTGCTCGGTGTAGTCGGGGTAGCCGCGCTCGCGCAGCAGCCGCAGGTGGTCCTGGGTGCGTCGTTTGGCCGCCACGATCGAGGCCCACCACTGGTTGACCACGTAGGGGATGCCCATGGCGCGGAACACCTCCTGCGGGGCGTCCGCGTTCACCAGCGCGAACGGGTCGCCGGGGGCCAGACCGGCGCGCAGGTCGGCGAACCACTGCCGCTGGTAGGACGTGGCCGCGAGGGCGCTGGGCAGTCGAGCCATCGGGCCTCAGACCTCCACCGGGGCGGGCAGGCGCGCCAGGTCGACCTCGCCGTAGGGCTGGCGGTCGACCAGCACCGCGGGCAGGCCGGTGGCCGCGCGCTGGGCCGGGAAGTCCCACGGCGGCCCGTCGTCGTGCTCGCGCACGTAGGACACCAGCAGCTCGGCGCCGCACTCGCGGGCGGCGGCCGCGGTGTGCGCGGCGCGGCGGCGGATCGAGGCACGCGGCCCGGCCGGGCCGGCGTGCTGGTAGCGCTCGGCCAGCGCCAGCTCCGTGGGCGCGCCGACGGGCCCCTCGGCCAGCAGGTCGCCCCAGTCGTGGTCGTCGCCGACGACGAGCAGCCCGGCCCCCTCCAGCGCGGCGTAGACGTGCGGGCAGTCGTGGCTGCTGCCGGTCAGGAAGGTGCGCAGGCCCCGCACCTCGGGCAGGTCCGCGCCGAGCACCGCGGTGACCAGGTCGA
>NZ_JAHDTH010000426.1 GCF_018531445.1 Pseudonocardia lacus | reverse complement strand
CTCGCCGAGGCCGTGGCGCTGTGGGGCGACCGCCCCGGCGCCGAGCCCCCGGTCGTCGCCGTGGTCGCGCCCGCCGCCGCGACCCGGCTGGCGCACGGGTCGATGGAGGCGGTGGTCGACCTGGCCGTCGCCGAGCTGGCGCTGGGTCGGGCCGAGCCGGCCGCGACCCGGCTGACCGGCCTGCTGGCCGAGCACCCGGTCCACGAGCGCGCGGCGGCGCTGCTCATGGACGCGCTCGCCGCGCAGGGCCGCCAGGGCGAGGCGCTGGCCGTGCACGCGCGGGTCCGTGAGGCGCTGGCCGACGCCCTCGGGGTCGACCCGGGCACCGCCCTGCGCGACCGCCACCTGCGGCTGCTGCGGCCTCCCGCGGCGCCGGAGTTCCCCGTGCCGAGCCCGGCGCCCTCCTCGAGCACCCTGCCCGCCCCGCTGACCAGCTTCGTCGGCCGCGACGACGACCTCGCCCGCATCGACACCCTGCTCGCCGCCGGGCGCCTGGTCACCGTCCTGGGACCCGGCGGCGCCGGCAAGACCCGGCTCGCGCTGGAGGCCGCCCGCCGCCGCCCCGACCGGGACCGCGACGGCGTCCGGCTCGTCGACCTCGCGCCCGTCACCGAACCGTCGAAGGCCGCGGCGGCCGTGCTGGCCGCGATCGGGCTGCGGGGTGGGGCCGTGCTCGACGCGCGCGGGCGGGTCGGGGGTGACGAGCTGGACGTCCTCGTCGACGAGCTCGCCGGCCGGGAGGCCCTGCTGCTGGTCGACAACTGCGAGCACCTGGTCGACGCCGTGGCCCACCTGGTCGCGGCGCTGCTGCCGCGCTGCCCCGGGCTGCGGGTGCTCGCCACGAGCCGCGAACCCCTCGCCGTCGACGGCGAGGCGCTCGTGCCGCTGGGTCCGCTCGCGCTGCCGGAGCCGGACGACGGCGTCGAGCGGGCCGGGCGGGCGGCCGCGGTGCGGCTGTTCGTCGAGCGCGCCGCCGCCGTGCGACCCGGGTTCGCCGTCGACGCGTCCACGCTGCCCGACGTCGTGCGCGTGGTGCGCGGGCTGGACGGCCTGCCGCTTGCCCTGGAGCTGGCCGCCGCCCGGATGCGGACGCTGCCGTTGCGCGAGCTGGCCGACGGGCTCGCCGACCGGTTCCGGCTGCTCACCACCGGCAGCCGCACCGCGCCGGCGCGGCACCGCACCCTGCGCGCGGTCATCGCCTGGAGCTGGGAGCTGCTCGACGAGCGCGAACGCGCGCTGGCCGAACGGGTCTCGGTCCTGGGCGGGGGCGTCACACCGGCCTCGGCGGCCGCCGTCTGCGCCGGCACCGCCGTGCCCGCCGCGGACGTCCCGGACCTGCTCGCCGCCCTCGTCGACCGGTCGCTGCTGCAGCTCGCGCCCGGGGACGGCCGCTACCGCATGCTCGAAACCATCCGGGAGTACGGCGCGGACCGGCTGACCGCCTCCGGCGACCTCGGCCCGGCCCGTGACCTGGCCGCCGCCCACTTCACCGCGCTGATGGCCCGCCACGACCCGCTGCTGCGCGGGCCCGACCAGCTGGTCGCGATGCGGGTCATCGGCGCCGAGTACGCGAACGTCCTCGCCGCCCTGCGGCACCTGTGCGCCACCGGTGATGCGCCCGGCGCGACCGCCCTCGCGCTGAGCCTGACCTGGTACTGGCAGATGTTCGGCCGCCACCTCGACGCCGCCCGCTGGCTGGCCGAGGCGCTGGCGGTGCCCGGTGGCGGGTCGACGCCCGAGCGCGACTGCGTGCGGGCCTTCCACCTGTTCAACCGGACGGACGTGCTGGCCGGGCTCACCGCGGCGGAGGCCGCGGACGACCGGGCGGAGATGCGCGAGCTGGCCGATCGGCTGCTTGAGCGCCCGGGGCTGCCGGGCCACCACCGCGTCATCGCCCCGGTGCTGCTGTTCCTGCTGGACCCGGAGGCCGCGCTCGCGGTCTTCCGGCAGCTGGCCGATGGCGACGACGTGTGGCTGGCCGGGCTGGCCCACTTCTTCCGGGCCGAGATCGCCGAGAACGCCGGCGCGCTCGACCGGGCGGGCGTCCACGTGGAGGCGGCCCTGACCTGCTTCCGGCGCGCCGGCGACCGGTGGGGCCGGGCCGCCGCGCTGCCG
>NZ_JAHDTH010000425.1 GCF_018531445.1 Pseudonocardia lacus | reverse complement strand
TGCCGGGTCCGGGTCGCGCTCGGCGCCTGCGCGGCGCAGGTCGGTGTCCGCGCCGCCGGCCACCCGCCAGGCCGCCGCGACGAGCCCGACGACCGCGTCCGTGCCGACCGCCGCCATGAGATGGGCCAGAGCGCCCGCCCGGGCCACCGCGACGAGCAGCCCGACCGCCGCCTCCGGCTCGGCGTCCGCGGTCTCCGCAACGGCGCGGCAGAGCACGTCGTCGGCCACCGGGTCGCCCGCGGCGGGCCACAGCCCGAGCTGCCGCCACGCCCACACGCGGTCGCGCGACCCGCGCAGCAGGGCCGTGACCAGGTCGCGCCACGCGTGGGCGCGACTGGGGTAGCGCACCACGTCGGCTCCGCTCGCGGCGAGCGCGGCCGCGACAGCGCGGCCCACCGCGGCCGCCCAGCCGGCCACCAGCTCGTCGTCGCCCACGTCCCAGCGCATGCGGTGCACCGGCAGCGCGACGCGGCGCACGCAGACCTGCGTGCCGGTCGCGGATCCCAGGAGATCGGCGAGCGGGGCGTCGAGCGCGCCGCCCGCCAGCCGCCGCCCGAGCCGGGCCAGCCGGTCGCGCCCGGCGGCGCCGGGCTCCGCGTCGGGGTGCCAGGTCACCTCGATCCGGTCGATCACGGCGGTCGAGCTCATGCGTCGACCACCGCGCCTCGGCCGGCCCGCACGACCCCCGGGCGCACCCCGGCCCGGCCTCGCCCGACGACGGTGCCGCGCCCCAACCGGTCGCGGCCCACCCGGGCCGCGGTGAAGCCCGAGCCCGGCCCGACCACCGTGGAGATCCCGACGTGCAGGGTCATCCCCACCCGCATCCCCCGGCCCAGCGCGCAGACCTCGACCGAGGTGTGGGCCGGCCGGTGCAGGTCGAGCACGTCGTGCACGACGGCGAGCTCGTCGTCGTCCAGCTCCCGCGGCACCAGCACGGAGAACCGGTGGGCCTGGGCGGAGTACGGGGTGGCGCCAGCGGGGGTGGCGCCGCCGAGCCGCAGCCCGGTCCCGACGACGGCCGCGCCCCGTCCCGGCTCCCCGGCCGCCCCGCCGATCGCCCGCTGCGGCGTCCCGCGCAGCCGGAACGCCTCCAGTATCACCACGGGGGTCCCCAGATAGATCTCCAGCAGCCGGCTCAGTCCCGCGACGGTGCCGCGGCTGCGGAACTGGATGCCCGCCTCGGCCAGCACGGTCCGCCGGGCCGCCTCGGGCCAGCGGGAGTCGAGGACGAGGCCCACGAGCGACGCCAGCCAGGGCAGCGCCTCCACCGGGGCGCCGTGCGGGTCGAGCAGCAGGTCGCGGCGGGCCGCGCGGGACTCGAGGTCGCCCAGCTGGCCGTCGATGATCGCCAGGTAGCGGCGTAGGAACGACGCCGACGCGGCGTCGCGGCGGTAGGCGCGCGGCAGCCGCTCGAGCAGGTCGTGGGCCGGGAACTCGGCGCGCAGCGCGCGGACGCGGGGCGTGCCCGAGCCGGTGCCGGTCAGCCGCAGTCGCACCCAGAGGTGTCGGCCGGGCGGTGCGGTGACCGGCGCCTCGTAGACGGCGTAGCGGTCGCCGGGGGCGGCGATCACCCACGGCTGCTCGTTGCCGGTCTCGCGGCGGTGCAGCGGCCCGGTGCGGGCGAGCACCGGCCCCAGCGCTGCGGGAGGCGGACCGGGCGGAGCCTCGTCCGCGGTCGCGAATCCCACCTCCAGCGTCGTGCCCGGGGGCAGGCATGCCTCCACGAACACCCGGCCCCAGCGCTGCCCGACCACCCGGCTGTTCAGGTGGAACGTCTCGGCGACGCCGTCGGGCCGGAAGCGCGCGCGGGCGGGCACCGCGATCCGGAACCCGCCCGCGCTCCAGAACCCGATCCGGCCGTCCGGGGTGGCCACGATCCCGGTGCCGTCGTGGCCGCGGGCCCGCAGCGGTGCGCCCGGTACGGCCTTCCCGGTCTCGACGGTCCAGGTCAGCAGGTCGCCGCCGGCCGGCCCGGCGACGACCAGCCGGCCCGTGCCGTCGACGGCCGGTGCGAGCGCGCCGGGAACCCACAGGGGCCGGTCGAGCCGGGCGCCGCGCAGCGGCACCACCCAGGCGTCGGACCCGGCGCGCAGCTGCAGCCACACCGCCCTGCCGGTGGCGGTGAGCCGGGCCGGGC
>NZ_JAHDTH010000424.1 GCF_018531445.1 Pseudonocardia lacus | reverse complement strand
GGGGCGGCGCGCCCCGCGGGCGGCGGCAGCAGGGCGGTGGCCGTGGCCGGCACCCCGGCGGCACCCGCGGCGACCTTGGCCAGCAGGTCGCGGGCCTGCGCCGCGGTGGGCCGCTCCTCGGGCTCCTTGGCCAGCAGCCGCATCATGACCTCGTGCAGCTCGCCGGCCTGCTTGGGCGGCTCCACCTCGCCGGTGGCCACCTTGTGCAGCAGCGCGTAGGCGTTGTCGTCCAGCCCGAAGGGCGGCACGCCCTCGACCGCGGCGTAGAGCGTGGCGCCGAGCGCGAACACGTCCGAGGCGGACGTCGGGTCCTGGCCGCGGGCCACCTCGGGGGCCAGGAACGCCGGCGTGCCGGCGATCAGGCCGGTGCGGGTGAGCTGGACGTCGTCGACGGCGCGGGAGACGCCGAAGTCGGTGAGCTTGACCCGGCCGTCGTCGCCGAGCAGCACGTTGCCCGGCTTGATGTCGCGGTGCACCACCCCGGCCTTGTGCGCGGCGGCCAGGCCGTCGGCGACCTGGCTGCCGATGTCGGCGGCCTCGCGCGGGGCCAGCGGGCCGTCCTGGGCGAGCCGCTGGGCCAGCGACACCGACGGCAGGTACTCCATCACCAGCCAGGGGCTGTCCTCGTGCACGACGACGTCGAACATGCTGATGACGTGCGGGTGCTGCAGCCGGGCCCCGATGCGACCCTCGCGCAGGATGCGCTGGCGGGACTCCTCCAGCGCGCCACCCCGCGCCGGCACCGCGGCCGCGAGCAGCTCCTTGACCGCGACAGTGCGGTTCAGCAGTTCATCGGTAGCCCGCCAGACGGCGCCCATGGCGCCGGCGCCGATCCGCTCTTCCAACCGGTAGCGGTCGCCGATGCGGCTCGGGGTGTCATCGGACGGGGTACTCATCGTGGCCTAGGGTAGCGACCCCCGGTCCGGCCCGGACCAGCCCGGTCGTGCTGATCGCCACCCGGTCCGCGCGCCCCCTCCCGCCCGCCCGGAATCGGCGATGTCGGGCCCTCACGCAGCGCGACGGCCTGCTCCCACCGGGCGCCCCCGATCGTGGACGATCACCCGCCGCGCGGCCGCGTCAGCCGCGCCAGCGCAGGTCCGCGACCACCGCCAGGTGGTCGGACGGGTGGATCCCGCCGACCGGCTCCCCGGCCATCCGCACGCCCTCCACCAGCACGTGCTGGTCCTCCCGGCCGGGCCGGAAGAAGATGTGGTCGATGCGCCGGTCGACCATCTGCGGTCCGGCCTCCAGCGGGGCGGACGGGTGCGTCGAGGGCAGCGTGACCGCGTCGGGCGCCCCGCCGCCCGCGGTCCAGGCGTCGACCAGCACGTCGCCCGCCCGCCGCAGGACCGGGGAGTCGACCGCGGCGTTCAGGTCGCCCATGAGCAGCACCGGGCACGGCCCGTCCCGGCTCGGGTCGGTGGCGAGGTCGGCCACGAACGTCCCCTGCGCGATGCGGTCGTCGGTGTAGGGGACGCCGTAGTCGAGGCAGGCGGCCACGACGGGCAGCGGCCCGACCGGGTGCCCGACGCGGACGGTCAGCGCGACGGGGTCCCAGCCGCGGTGCCGGGCCGGCATCGCGACGACCTCGTGCCCGGCGATCGGCCACCGGCTCAGCACCGCGATCCCGAGGTCGACCCCGACGTGGTCGGGGTCGACCGCGTCGACCGGCGCGGGCGGGTAGGACGGCGAGGCGAACACCGCGTGCATCCCCAGCGCCGCCGCCAGCTCGTCGGCCTGGGTGGTCCCCTCGCCCGCCCAGACCTCCTGCAGCGCGACGACGTCGGGGCGCAGCCGCTCCAGCGTCGCCCGGATGCCCGGCTGCCGGTCGCGCCAGCGCGGCCCGAACCGCCACCAGAGGTTCCAGGTCATCGCGCGGACCGTGCTGTCTGCCATCGGCGGCCTCCCGTGCGGGCGCCCCTCGCCCTCGGCGATCACGCTATCGCCGCGGCCCGACGGCGGCCGGGCGTCGAACCGGTCGCCGAACTCCGGGAGCCGCCGACCGCGCGCACCGGGTGCGTGCGGTCGGCGCGACCGGCCTCAGTCAGCATGGAACGGCCGGCGCGTTCCGCATCTTGCGTGGGTCGTCCACCCTGAGGCGGAAGTTGCCACATACGGAAGGAGCCGGCCGTCATGTCCAGTGTTGTACGTGATCATGGTGTGGTCC
>NZ_JAHDTH010000423.1 GCF_018531445.1 Pseudonocardia lacus | reverse complement strand
GCACCGCGTGCACGGCCACGGCGAGCGGCTCCACCAGCGCCCCGTGCTCGGTCGGCAGGTCGTCGGGCAGCCGGTGCACGTTGTGCCCGAGGCGGGCGTCGGGGATGCGCAGCCGTTCGGCGAACGCGCCGGGCAGGCCGAACGCGATGCTGCGGGTCGTCCACACCGCGCAGAGGTGGCCCAGCCCGGCGCGGCACCGCTCGCAGGCGCCGCAGGGCTGGATGGGCAGCCCGGTCAGCCGGTCGCCGGGACGGATGCCGGCGACCTCGGCGCCGACGTCGAGCACGGTGCCGGCGAACTCGTGGCCCATGACATGGCCCGTCGGGTCGTCCGGGCCGGACGTCCAGGCGTGCAGGTCCGACCCGCACACCCCGCACGCGGCCACCTCGAGCAGCACGTCGCCCGGTCCCGCGCTCGGGTCGGGCACCTCCTCGACGTCGATCCGGCCCGCCCCTCGGAACACCCCGGCTCGCATGCCCACCTCCGCGTCGCGCCCGACACCCCGGCGCCGACCCTACGGACGGCAACCGGCGGGTGCGCGGGATTGCGCGGATCGTCAGGATTGCCGGCACCGGTCGCCCGACCCGGGCCCGGAGCCGGAGAAGGGCGGGATCGATGACGATCGTGCACGACGAGCCGACGGGCGCGCAGGTGGAATGGTGGGGGGTGCGCTCCGGCGACCCCCGCCGCCGCACGGCGGCCTGGGAAGGGGTGCTGGCCAGCACCCACGTCGGCTTCGACGTCCGGCTCCCCGAACCGGACGCCTTCACCGCGACGGTGTCGCGGCGCCGGTTCGGGGCGCTGAGCCTGGTCGAGTGCGCCTGCGGCGCGTTCAGCGGCCGGCGGGGCAGGGCGGTGATGGGCGACGCGGGCGAGGGCAGCATCGGCCTGCAGATCGTGCGCCACGGCGCCGAGCAGGTGCTGCGCGGGCGGGCCGCGGGGCACACGCTGACCACCGGCGCGGTCGGGCTGTGGGACGGGACGCGGCCGGTCGACGTGGACGTCCCGGGCCCCTTCCGCAAGCGGACGGTGATCTTCCCGCGGGACCTGGTGCACGCCGTGAGCCCTCGGCTGGCCGACGTCGAGACGGTGCCGGCGCTGGCCGAGCGGCCCGGGACCGGGCTGCTGGTCCGCTACGTGGACGCGCTGTCCGAGGAGCTGCCCCGGCTGGACGAGCGCAGCGCGGGTGCCGCCGCGGACGTGCTGCTGGAGCTGGTGCGGGCGGTCGTCGAGCCGGACGCGGTGGACGCCAGGGCCGCCCGCCGGGAGGCGCTGCGGGCCCGCGCCCGCCGCTACATCCGGGCCAACCTCGCCGACCCGCGACTGGCCCCGGCGACCGTGGCCAGGGCGCTGGCGGTGTCGTTGCGCACGCTGCACGCGGCGTTCGCCGACACCGACGAGTCGGTCGCGGCGCTGGTGCGCCGGTCCCGGCTGGCCCGCTGCCGGGAGGACCTGCTGGCACCCACCGGCGGCACGGTCACCGAGATCGCGTTCCGCTGGGGGTTCACCGACGCCACGCACTTCTCGCACGTGTTCAAGCGCGAGTACGGGCACTCGCCGCGGGAGGCCCGCCGGAGCCGGCGCCCCGACGGGATCGACGGTGCACGGATCGACGGTGCACGGATCGACGGTGCACGGATCGACAAGGAAGTGAGCGCACAGCCGCTGGCGTGACCCGGCCGCGGCGCCGAGGCTCGGGGGACCCGGCGCCGCGGCCCGGGCCCGACGACCAGTGAGGACGGTGAGCGCGATGCCGCTGCGCGGATCGCCGCGCCCGCTGTCCCACGTCCCGCCCCGGGTGGACCGGTGAGCGGTCCGGCGGACGCGCTGCGGGGCAGCGGCGGCGTCGAGGTGCGGATGCCGCGGCTGTCGGAGTCGATGGCCGAGGGGACCATCGTGTCCTGGCTGCACGAGCCCGGCGCCGAGGTGCGCCGCGGCGCGGAGCTGGCCGAGATCGAGACCGACAAGGCCACCGTGTCGTTCGAGGCCGACGCGGACGGGGTGCTGGAGGTCCTGGCCGAGGCCGGCGCCACGCTCGCGGTGGGCACGCCCATCGCCCGGCTGCTGCCGCCCGGCACCGCGCCGTCGGCCGCCGTGGACGATCCGACCCGCTCGGCGGCGGGTGCCACCACCACCGCCCCCGCCGAGCCGCCCGCTCCCGCCGCGCC
>NZ_JAHDTH010000422.1 GCF_018531445.1 Pseudonocardia lacus | reverse complement strand
GGACCACCGCGCCGACGATCCACGGCCACACCGGTGCGCCGCCCCCGTCGTCGGTCTGCGCGGCCGCCGTCGGGGCCGGGGTCGCGGGCGCCGCGGGGGCGGCCGCGGACGTGCTCGGGGCCGCGGCCGTGGTGGTCGGGGCGGCCGTGGTCAGGGTGAAGGCAACGCTGCCGGTCACCGGGTGCCCGTCGTCGGAGACGACCCGGTAGCCGATCTCGTAGCGGCCGGCCGGGCCGAGCGGCAGCACCGCGGTGCTGACCACGCCGCCGTCCGCGGTCACGGTGCCGGTCTGGTAGTTCGCGCCGTCCGGACCGATCACGGTGATCTGCGCGAACTCGGCGGGGACCGCCTCGTTGAAGGTCAGCGACACCTGCTGGGGGGCGACCGCCACGCTGGACCCGTCGGCCGGGTCGGTGCTCTCCAGCCGGGTGTGGGCGAACGCAGGCGACGTGCCGAGCAGCAGCGCGATCGTGCACAGGGCGGTGACCGCCACGGCGCGCAGCAGCCGCCGGGTCGTGCGGCCGCCGTGGTAGCCGTTCGTGGTGGCGGCGCGCGGCGCGCGCCGGGGTGATGCGGACATGGCTGTTCCTCGGGTGGGTTGCGCTGGTGAAGGGGGCTTCAGCAGCGCACCGGAGGACCCCGCCGCACCTGCGTCGCGGCGAGCAGGCGCGAGACGGCGGGGAGGACGTCGTCGCTCGGGACGACCAGGACGGCGAGCGGACGGTCGGCCGGCGCGACCGGCGGGCGGCACGGCGCCACCCGGCGCAGCGCGGCGCCGAGGGCGGCCATACCGCGGTCGGCGAACCGCAGCGCGGCCGCGGTCAGCACCGTGACCGCCGCGTGGACGGCGACCATCGACGGGCCGTCGGGTGCCGCGTGGTGCGCGTGCGAGGTGCTCAGCAGCTCGTGCAGCAGCACCTGGCCACCGCCGAGCACCACCAGCGTGCCGACGGTGCCCCGGCAGCGGTCGGCCAGCGCGACGACCGGCCACGCCAGCGCGGGCAGCAGCACCGCGAGCAGGGCCAGGTCGGGGAGCGCGCCGCCGCCGGCCAGGTGCCCGACGACGGTCAGCAGGGCGCTGAGCCCGACCAGCAGGCCGCCGCGGAACCGGCGCGCACCGGGGTCCGTGGGGCCGTCCATGGGCCCCGACGGTAGCCGAGGCCCCCGACACGACCCCGGCCCCGCCCGTGCCGCTGCGGTGGGCGGACGTGCCGGTGGGGTCAGCCGATGACGCCGAGCCGGGTCAGCAGTTCGACCTCGACGCGGTCGAGCTCCCCGGCGATCGCGCGGTAGGCGGTCTTGCGGCGCGCAGTGGGCATCTGCCCGGCGGCGCGCACGGCCACGGCCAGGTCGGCCAGCCGCGGGCGGACCTTCGCGGCGAACGCCTTGTCGTCCTCGGTGCCGTGGGTCCCGGTGCCGCCCTCGAGCTCCTGCAGCGTCTCGGCGATCCGCGACAGCCGGGCGTGCAGCGCCCCGCCGCGCCCGGTGTACTGCGACAGCTGGCCGGGCTCGACGCCCAGCTGGCCGGCCCGGTACGCGTCCCACCGCGAGCGCGCCACCCCCGCGAACGCCAGCGCGTACGGCGCCAGCAGCGGCGCCACCGCCTTGCTGACCCCGATCAGCCGCTTGGCCCGGGCCGCGGTGAACGGCTTGCTGGCGGCGCGCGCGACGTCCGCCACCGCTTCCGCAGAGCTCGACCCGGAGCCGTCCGCCGACCCGGCGGATCGCCGCCGCAGCGCCATCCCGTGCACCCCCTCGCCCCCGTTCCGGCTCGTCGGACCGGGCTCCGGCGCAGCCTAGTGACACCGCGGGCCCGACGTCGGGCGGAACGCGGCGCGCGCCCGATCGTGATCCAGCCGACGCGCACGGTCCGCCCGGCTGCGGCGAGGGCTGTCGGTACCGGTCACTACCCTCGGGGGCATGACGGCGATCGAGAACCGGCCACCGGCCGGGCCCCCCACCCGGGGCATCGTGCTCGATGCCGTCGCGACCACGCTGTGCCGCCGTCGCGTCCACCTCGACCACGACCCGACGGCCACCGCCGCCCCCCGCGCCCTGCCCGACCCGGCCCTGGAGCAGCGCCGCGCCGACGCCGCCGAGCACCGCGAGCGCCTCGGCGAGGTCCTCGCCGCCACAGCCGGCCCCTCCTGGCACCGCGTCGCCCCCGGCCCGACC
>NZ_JAHDTH010000045.1 GCF_018531445.1 Pseudonocardia lacus | reverse complement strand
GCGCCGGCGGCGCCGGCCGCGCCAGCGGCCCCCGTCGTCGTCCCGCAGGAGGCGCCGGCCCGCCCCGCCGAGCTCCCGGTCACCCCGCCCGCCCCGGTCGCGGTGCCCGGCACGCCGTGCCTGTCCAGCGCCCGCGCCTGCGTCGACCTCTCCGCCAACCAGGCCTGGCTGATCCGCGACGGCGCCATCTCCTACGGCCCGGTGCCGATCACCCACGGCCGCAAGGGCTTCCGCACCCCGCCGGGCACGTTCACCGTCACCTTCAAGAACAGGCACCACGTCAGCTCGATCTACGACGCCCCGATGCCGTACTCGGTGTTCTTCAACGGCGGCATCGCCTTCCACCAGGGCAGCCTGCGGGAGAAGTCGCACGGCTGCATCCACCTGTCGCGCTCGGCGGCGCGGGAGTTCTTCGGCTCGCTCAGCCGCGGCGACGTGGTGCAGGTCGTGCGGTAAGCGGCGTCACGCCCGGGTGCGCGCCCGCGCACCGGGGGGAAGACTCGGCGCATGGCCACCGACGACGCCGCCGCTTCCGGGTTCCGCATCGAGCACGACACGATGGGCGAGGTCCGGGTACCCGCCGACGCCCTGTGGCGGGCCCAGACCCAGCGCGCCGTCGAGAACTTCCCGATCTCCGGGCGGGGCCTGGAGCGCTCCCAGATCCGCGCGCTCGGCCTGGTGAAGGCGGCCGCGGCCCGGGTCAACGGCAAGATCGGTGTGCTCGACGCGGAGAAGGCGGAGGCGATCGCGGCCGCGGCCGACCGGGTCGCCGCCGGCGAGTTCGACGACCACTTCCCGATCGACGTGTTCCAGACCGGGTCGGGCACCAGCTCGAACATGAACGCCAACGAGGTGATCGCCTCGGTGGCCGCGGCGGCCGGCGTCGAGGTGCACCCGAACGACCACGTCAACGCGTCGCAGTCGTCCAACGACGTCTTCCCGACGACGATCCACCTCGCCGCGACCGAGGCCATGGCCGTCGACCTGGTCGACGCGCTCGACCACCTCGCCGGCTCCCTGCGCCGGCGCGCCGCCGACTGGGCCGAGGTCGTCAAGTCCGGTCGCACGCACCTGATGGACGCCGTCCCGGTCACCCTCGGCCAGGAGGCCGGCGGGTGGGCCACCCAGGTCGGGTACGGCGCCGACCGGGTCCGCAGCGCGATCCCCCGCCTCGCCCAGCTGCCGATCGGCGGCACCGCGGTCGGCACCGGGATCAACGCGCCCGACGGCTTCGGCGCGATGGTCGTCGACGAGCTGCGCGCGGCCACCGGCCGCCGGGAGCTGACCGAGGCCGAGGACCACTTCGAGGCCCAGGGCGCGCGCGACGGGCTGGTCGAGGCGTCCGGGGCGCTGCGCACGATCGCGGTGTCCCTGTTCAAGATCGCCAACGACATCCGCTGGCTGGGCTCGGGCCCGCGCACCGGTCTGGCCGAGCTGCGCCTGCCCGACCTGCAGCCGGGCAGCTCGATCATGCCCGGCAAGGTCAACCCGGTGATCTGCGAGGCGACCATGATGGTGGCCTCGCAGGTGATCGGCAACGACGCCACCGTCGCGTTCGCCGGCGCCCAGGGCAACCTCGAGCTCAACGTGATGATGCCGGTGATGGCCCGCAACCTGCTGGAGTCGGTGCGGCTGCTCGCCGCCGTGTCGCGGCTGCTGGCCGACAAGGTCGTCGACGGCATGGAGGCCGACGAGGAGCGCACCCGCGAGTACGCCGAGTCGTCGCCGTCGGTGGTGACGCCGCTGAACCGCTACCTCGGCTACGAGGAGGCGGCGTCGATCGCGAAGCAGTCGCTCAAGGAGCGCAAGACGATCCGCGAGGTCGTGGTCGAGCGGGGGCACGTGCGCGACGGCAAGCTCACCGAGGAGCAGCTGGACTCCGCCCTGGACGTGCTCCGCATGACGCGCGGCTGATCGCCCCGGCTTCCCCGTCGGCGGCGCGGGCCAGCCGGGTCGACAGCTCCGCCAGGACGGTGCGCAGCTCCGGTGGTGAGACGACCTCGAACTCCTCACCGAGCACGCCCAGCGCCATCGCAGGCCACAGCAGGTCGTCGGTGGTCATGGTGACGCGGCAGCGGTCGGCGCCCAGCTCCTCGGTGACGAACCAGCGGCCCATCCGCTCCCGCACGCGCTCCGCCGGCGCCTCGACCACCGCCTCCACCGCGTGCGAAGCGGGGATGCGGGTGATCCCGGCCAGCACGAACGCCGCCGCGTCCGCGGCCGGCAGCTCGCGCGGGCGGAACCGGGCGCCGGTCCCCCGCGGCCCGGTGACCCGGTCGAGGCGGAAGCTGCGCCAGTCGTTGCGGTCGAGGTCGTAGGCCACGACGTACCAGCGCCGCCCGAGCGAGACCAGCCGCAGCGGTTCGGCGTGGCGGGAGGTCTCGGCGCCGTCCTGGGCGGTGTAGCGGAACCGCACCCGCTCGGCGTCGCGGCAGGCCTGGGCCAGCACGGCGAGCACGTCGGCGTCGACCGCGGGCCCGGGCGCGCCGCCCCACGAGCCCGGCACCGTGGCCGTGCGGACGGCGTCCACCCGCCGGCGCAGCCGCGCCGGCATCACCTGCACGACCTTGGCCAGCGCCCGCACGGCCGCGTCCTGGATGCCCGACGCCGCGCCCTGGGTGGCGGCCTGCATGCCGACGGCCAGCGCCACCGCCTCCTCGTCGTCGAGGATCAGCGGCGGCAGCGTCGCCCCGGCGGCCAGCTGGTAGCCGCCGTCGACACCGCGGCTGGCCTCGACGGGGTAGCCCAGCTCGCGCAGCCGGTCGACGTCGCGGCGCAGCGTGCGCGGCGAGACCCCGAGCCGCTCGGCGAGCACCGGCCCCGGCCAGTACCGGCGCGTCTGCAGCAGCGACAGCAGCCGCAGGGTGCGGGAGCTCGTGTTCGCCATGACCCCCATCCTGCGCCCATCTCCGGTCAGAAAGTGGCCGCTGCGTCGGGATTGAGGTCAGGAACTGACCGCTGGCCCTCCTAATCTGGTTCCAGTGAGCGGGTCGGAAGACCCGGTCGGACGACCGAAAGGCCAGGAGATGACCACCATGGAGCAGACCCTCACCGGTGAGCGCGCCGACCTGCTGGAGACCCTGCGCGTGCACCGGCAGTTCCTGCGCGGCACCGCCGACGGCCTCACCGACGAGCAGGCCGCCACCCGCAGCACCGTCAGCGAGCTGACGATCGGCGGGCTGATCAAGCACGTGGCGGCCATGGAGTCACAGTGGGTCGACTTCATCGAGCAGGGCACCTCGGCCATCGAGAGCGACCCCGACGACTGGACGGAGTTCGCGAACGGCTTCGCGATGCTGGATGGCGAGACGCTGCAGGTCCTGCTCGACCGCTACGAGGAGATCGCCCGGCGCACCGACGAGGTGCTGATCACGCTGCCCGACCTCGACATCTCGCACGCGCTGCCGACGGCGCCGTGGTTCGCGCCGGGCGCGCGCCGCTCGGCCCGGCGCGTCTTCACCCACCTCGTCGGCGAGATCTCCCAGCACGCCGGGCACGCCGACATCATCCGCGAGGCCATCGACGGCCGGAAGTCGATGGGCTGAGCCACCGGGTGGCGTCGCAGGATCGCGATGCCTGCGACGCCGCCGGGTGTCGGACCGGGTGGTCGAACTCGCCGCCGCGGGCGAGCCGCCGAGACGTTGACGCCGCGCGGGCTGTCGGTGTGGGCTGCCAGGATGGGGTCCATGCTGCTCAGCGACGTGGTCGCCACCTCGGCGGCGGTCGGGGCCACCCGCTCCCGCACCGCCAAGGCCACCGCGCTCGCCGACGCCCTGCGCGCGGCCGCGCCGGAGGAGGTCGAGGCGGTCACCGCGTGGCTGTCGGGCGAGGCGCGGCAGGGCCGCATCGGCGCCGGGTGGCGCACCCTCGCCGCCCTCGACCACGCCCCGGCCGACCGGCCGACCCTGCGGGTCGAGGTGGTCGACCGGCTGCTCGACGAGCTGGCCGCCACCACCGGCAGCGGCTCGGTCGCCCGTCGGGCCGCGCTGCTCGGCGAGCTGTTCGGCGCGGCAACGGCCGACGAGCAGGCCTTCCTGCGCCGGCTGATCACCGGCGAGCTGCGCCAGGGCGCGCTCGAAGGCGTGATGCTGGAGGCGATCGCCGGCGCCGCCGCGGTGCCGGCCGCCGTCGTCCGGCGGGCGTTCATGCTGTCCGGTCGGCTGCCCGGCACGGCAGCGCTGGCGCTGTCCGGCGGGGTCGAGGCCCTCCAGGCGGTCGCGCTGCGGGTCGGCACGCCGGTCCGCCCGATGCTGGCCTCCCCCGCCGACACGCTCGACTCCGCGCTGGCCGACCTCGGCTCCGAGGTGAGCGTCGAGCACAAGCTCGACGGCGCCCGCATCCAGGTCCACCGCGACGGCGACGACGTCCGCATCTGGACCAGGACGCTGCGCGAGATCACCGCGTCGGTGCCCGAGCTGGTCGAGTTCGCCCGCGACCTGCCGTGCACGTCGGTCGTGCTCGACGGCGAGACGCTCGCGCTCACCGACGACGGCCGCCCCCGCCCCTTCCAGGAGACGATGAGCCGCTTCGGCGCCGCCGCCGGGGAAGAGCTGCTGCGGCCCTTCTTCTTCGACTGCCTCGCCCTCGACGGCACCGACCTGCTCGACGAGCCCCTCGCCGTCCGGCTGGAGGCCCTGGAGAAGGTGGCCGGCCCGCACCGCATGCCCGGCACCGTCCGCCCCACCCCCGACGAGGCCGCCCAGGTCCTGGCCGACGCGCTGGACGCCGGCCACGAGGGCGTCATGGTCAAGTCGCTGACCAGCCCCTACGCCGCCGGCCGGCGCGGCAAGGCCTGGCAGAAGGTCAAGCCGGTGCACACCCTCGACCTCGTCGTCATCGGCGCCGAGTGGGGCTACGGCCGCCGCACGGGCTCGCTGTCCAACATCCACCTCGGCGCCCGCGACCCCGACGGCAACGATCCGATCATGGTCGGCAAGACGTTCAAGGGCATGACCGACGAGCTCCTGGCCTGGCAGACGGCCACGTTCCCGCAGTTCACGCGCGAGGAGGTGCCGGGCGCGGTGCTCCTGCACCCGGAGCTCGTCGTCGAGATCGAGCTCGACGGCGTCCAGCGCAGCACCCGCTACCCCGGTGGCGTCGCGCTGCGCTTCGCCCGGGTCCTGCGCTACCGCCCCGACAAGACCCCCGCCGAAGCCGACACCATCGACGCGGTCCGAGCCCTCCTCCGCGACTGACCCGCCGCCGACCGAGCGAGAGCGGCTCGCGTCCACCATGGTTGGACGAGAGCCGCTCTCGTCGGAGTCAGGACCCGGTCGGCGACGGCGTCGTGAGGGTCGCGATGGTGCCCTGGGCGACGGCGCACAGCGTGGGCTCCCCCGCCTCGTCCAGCGCCTCGACGTCGCAGCGGCACACCACCCGCGCCCGCCCGGCCCGGACCACCCTCGCCCGGGCCCGCAGCGTCCGACCCGTCGCCGGGCGCAGGTAGTCGATGGTGAGGCCGGCCGTCACCAGGCCCGGGCCGATGGCCGCCCCGGCGGCGAAGGTGAGCGCGTTGTCGGCGGCGTAGCTGAGCACGCCGCCGTGCACGAAGCCCATCTGCTGGCGCAGCTCGTCGCGAATGTCCAGCTCCAGCACGGCCGCCCCGTCGCCGAACTCGGTCAGCCGCGCCCCCAGCAGCCGGCTGAACGGCTGGGCGTCCAGCACGCCCTGGGCGTACTCCAGCGGTGTCGTCATCCCGCACCTCACTTCGTATGTGAAGTGAGGATCGCCAACCGGCCCGCCGGCTGTCAAGATCGTGGCGTGGCCGACCCCGACCAGCGCCTGTACTTCCTGCTCCAGCGCGCGGCCCACTCCCTGCGCCTGGACGCCGACCGGCGCTGCCTCGCCGCGGCCGGCATCACGACCGCGCAGCTCGGGGCGCTGTTCGCGGTGCACGACGAGCCCGGGCTCACCCAGCGGGAGCTGGCCCGGGCGCTCGGCCTGCGGGAGTCGGCGGTCACCGGGCTGGTCGGGCGGCTGGTCGCGGCCGGCCTGATCCGGCGGCAGCCGCACCCGAGCGAGCACCGGGCCGTCGTGCTGGAGCTTTCGGAGCGGGGCGAGGAGGTGCTGCGGTCCGCCCGGCCCGAGATCGACCGGTTCAACGCCGAGCTGCACGCCGTCCTCGGCGACGACTTCGCCGCCACCGCGCAGGCCCTGCACCGCCTCGCCCACCGCGACACCGGGCCGACCTAGCCCAGCGGGCGTAGTATCCCGATACCGTGCGCTTTCTCGACGGCCAACGGCCCGGTCACGACCTCACCTACGACGACGTCTTCCTCGTCCCCGGCCGGTCGTCGGTGGCCTCCCGGTTCGACGTCGACCTCGCCACCGCCGACGGTTCAGGTGCGACGGTGCCCGTCGTCGCCGCCAACATGACCGCCGTCGCCGGCCGCCGGATGGCCGAGACGCTGGCCCGCCGCGGCGCGCTCACGGTGCTCCCCCAGGACGTCGCGCCCGAGGCGGTGGCCGACATCGTCCGGTTCATCAAGTCGCGGCACGCGGTGTGGGACACCCCGCTCGTGCTGTCCCCCGGCGACGCCGTGGCCGACGCGGTCAACCTGCTGGCCAAGCGCGCGCACGGCGCCGTCGTCGTGGTCGACGACGGCGGGCGCCCGGTCGGCACCGTCGACGAGGCCGCCTGCACCGGCGTCGACCGCTTCACCCGGCTCGCGGACGTGCTGGAGCCCTCCCCGTTGACGCTGCCGCTGGACACCTCGCCGCGCGAGGTCTTCGACGCGCTCGGCGGGCGCGGCGTCGCCCTGGGCGTCGACGGCGACGGCCAGCTGGCTGGCCTGCTCACCTCTCTCGGCGCGCTGCGCGCCGGCATCTACCGCCCCTCGCTCGACGCCGACGGCCGGCTGCGCACGGCGGCCGCGGTCGGCATCAACGGCGACGTGGCGGTCAAGGCGAAGGCGCTGCTCGACGCGGGCGTCGACGTGCTCGTGGTGGACACCGCGCACGGCCACCAGGACAAGATGCTGGAGGCGCTGCGGGCGGTGCGCGGCGTGGTCACCGACGCCGGCGCCGCGGTGCCGGTGGTGGCGGGCAACGTGGTCACCGCCGAGGGCGTCGCCGACCTGGCCGAGGCCGGCGCCGACATCGTCAAGGTCGGGGTCGGGCCGGGCGCGATGTGCACCACCCGGATGGCCACCGGCGTCGGGCGGCCGCAGTTCTCCGCGGTGCTGGAGTGCGCCGAAGCCGGGCGACAGCACGGCGTGCGCATCTGGGCCGACGGCGGCGTGCGCCACCCGCGCGACGTGGCCCTGGCGCTGGCCGCGGGCGCGTCCGCGGTGATGATCGGGTCGTGGCTGGCCGGCACCTACGAGTCGCCGGGCGACCTGCTGCGCGACGAGTCCGGCCGGCTGTACAAGGAGTGCTTCGGGATGGCGTCCAAGCGCGCCGTCGGGGCCCGCACCCGCGGCGACGGCGCCTTCGACCAGGCCCGCAAGGCCCTGTTCGAGGAGGGCATCTCCAGCTCCCGGCAGTGGCTCGACCCGCGCCGCCCCGGCGTGGAGGACGTGCTCGACGAGATCTGCTCCGGGGTGCGCTCCACCTGCACCTACGCCGGTGCCCGCACGCTCGACGAGCTGCACGAGCGCGCCGTCGTGGGCACCCAGACGACCGCGGGGTTCGCCGAGGGCACCCCGCACGGCCTCTGATGACCGCGCAGAGGCAGGGCACCGTGGACACCTGGCGCGAGCGCGCCGCCGAGCTGGACGCGGCCGACCCGCTGGCCGCCGTCCGCGACGAGTTCCTGCTCGACGCCGCCCCCCGCGTCGTCTCCTACCTGGACGGCAACTCGCTGGGCCGGCCGCTGCGCGTCACCGGCGAGCGGATGGCCGCCTTCATCGCGCAGGAGTGGGGCGGGCGGCTCATCCGGGGCTGGACCGACGGCTGGATGGACTGGCCGACCCAGCTCGGCGACCAGCTGGGCCGGGCGGTGCTCGGCGCCGCACCCGGGCAGACCGTCGTCGCCGACTCGACGACGGTGATGCTCTACAAGCTCGCGAGGGCCGCCGTCGACGCGGCACCCGACGGCCGCGACGAGATCGTCTGCGACACCGACAACTTCCCCACCGACCGCTACGTCGTCGAGGGCATCGCCGCCGAGCGCGGCTGCCGGGTGCGCTGGATCGAGACCGACCCGGACGCGGGCGTCACCCTCGACCAGGTGCGCGCGGCCGTCGGGTCGCGCACGGCGCTGGCCCTGTTCAGCCACGTCGCCTACCGGTCGGCGCACCTCGCCGACGCCCCCGGCATCACCCGCGCCGTGCACGACGCCGGCGGGCTCGTGCTGTGGGACCTCAGCCACTCCGTCGGCTCGGTCGAGCTCGACCTGGACGGCTGGGGCGTCGACCTGGCCGTCGGCTGCACCTACAAGTACCTGTGCGGCGGCCCCGGCGCGCCGGCGTTCGGCTACCTCGCCGCCCGTCACCATGGCGTGCTGCGCCAGCCGGTGCAGGGCTGGATGGGCCACGCCGAGCCGTTCACGATGGGCCCCGGCTACGCGGCCGCCACCGGGGCGCGGGCGCTGCTCAGCGGCACCCCGCCGATCGTGGCGATGGTGCCGGTGCGCTGCGGGCTCGACCTCGTCGAGCGCGTCGGGATGGCGGCGATCCGGGCCAAGTCGGTGCTGCTCACCCGCTTCGCACTCGACCTCGCCGACGAGCTGCTGGCCGGCGCGGGCGTCACCGTCGCCAGCCCGCGCGACGACACCACCCGCGGCGGGCACGTCACGCTGCGCCGACCCGACTTCCGCGCGGTCAACGACAGGCTGTGGGATGCCGGGGTGATCGGGGACTTCCGCGCCCCGGACGGCATCCGGCTCGGGCTGGCCCCGCTGAGCACCAGCTTCACCGAGGTCCTCGACGGGATGCTCGTGCTGGCGAAGGAGGCGACCCGATGACCACCGAGGAACGCGGCACGCGGCCGGTCGAGGAGGAGGTCGTGCGCGATTTCAGCGCGACCATGTCCTACTCGGACTACCTGCACCTCGACGAGCTGCTGGCCGCCCAGCACCCGGTCAGCCGCCCCCCGCACCACGACGAGATGCTGTTCATCATCCAGCACCAGACCACCGAGCTGTGGCTCAAGCTGGTGCTGCACGAGCTGCGCGCGGCCATGCGCCACCTTTCCGCCGACGAGCTCAAGCTGGCGATGAAGAACCTCGCCCGGGTCAAGCACGTGCAGCGCACGTTGATCGAGCAGTGGTCGGTGCTGGCCACCCTGACCCCGGCCGAGTACCTGGAGTTCCGCGGCGCGCTGGCCAGCTCGTCGGGGTTCCAGAGCCAGCAGTACCGGGCGGTGGAGTTCGCGCTGGGCAACAAGAACGCCGCCATGCTGGAGGTCTTCCGCCACGACGAGGCACGCCGCCGGGAGCTGGCCGAACTGCTGGCGGCGCCCAGCCTCTACGACGAGTTCCTGCGCCACCTGGCCCGGCGGGGCTGGCCGGTCCCCCGGGACGTGCTCGACCGCGACGTCACGAAGACGCACGTGCTGCACGAGGGCGTCGTCGAGGTGTTCCGGGGCGTCTACCGCGACGTGGAGGAGCACTGGGAGGTCTACGAGGCCTGCGAGGACCTGGTCGACCTGGAGGACAGCTTCCAGGTGTGGCGGTTCCGCCACCTGCGCACGGTGCAGCGCACCATCGGCTTCCGCCGCGGCACCGGCGGCTCGTCGGGCACCGGCTTCCTGGCCCGCGCGCTCGAGCTGACGTTCTTCCCCGAGCTCTACGCGGTCCGGACCGAACTGGGCGACTGACGCCGAGCGCGGCCGCCGCCGGTTGCGCAAACAATGGCATGCGTTCGATCGCGGAGCGCCGGGCTCGATCGGCGCATCCCGATCGGGGCCGTTCGGTCGATTGTCCGCGAGAACGCGATCGGGCAGCATTGATCCGCATGACCGGAACGTCGCCGACATTCCTGCGGATGGATCGCCCGGAATTGACGGCGGACAACGTCATGATCGTGCGCGCAGTACCCCCCGCCGACCGGCAACGCCGACGGACGAGTTCGTCGGCCCCCTTGGCCTACCTGTTCGAAACCGTTTCCCCGTACGAACCGGACAGTGATGTCGAGCTGAATGCCGGGCACTACGACCGGACCAACCTGGTCTGGTCGTTCTCCGGTGAGGTGACCGCGATCGTCGGCCTCACCGAGCCACTGGGCCCCGGGGACGACCGTCCCCGGCCGACGGATGGAGGTCCGTGATGTCCGCACCCGTTCTGACGAGGAACCCGCTCCGCACGTCCCGGTCGATGCTCAACGGCCACGTGGTGCCCGACGGCGCCACGCCCACCGAGGACGGCCTGCCGCTGGGCTACCTCTACTCCGAGTTCCGCGTGGAGGGCGAGCAGCCCTTCCTCGGCCTCGGCCACTACGACCCCGACCTGCAGGTCTGGGTCGTGCCGGACGGCGTGCCCACCATGGGCGTCGCGACCAAGACCCGCACCAGCGGCTCGAACTGCGGCGACTGCGTCACCGACGACGCCTGCGCCTGAGCCGACGACGATGGCGCAGCACCCGACCGTCCTGATCCTCACCCAGGAGTTCGACCCCACCGCCGACCCGGTCGTGCACGCGCTGCGCGAGCGGGACGCCGAGATCGTGCGCGTCGACCTGAGCTACTTCCCGCAGCAGCTCAGCCTCACCGCGTCCGACTTCGGGGCCGAGCGGCGGGTGCTGCGCCACCGCGACCGCGCCGTCGACCTCGACGCGCTCGACGGCGTCTGGTACCGGCGCCCCACCACGTTCGCGTTCGACCCGGCCATGGGCGAGGCGGAGGTGCAGTTCGCCCGCAGCGAGGCCCTGCACGGCGTCGGCGGCATCCTGCGCGCCACCGACTGCCTCTGGGTCAACCGCCCCGACCTCGACGGCACCGCCGAGCTCAAGCCCTACCACTCGCAGCTGGCCAAGCGGCTGGGCTTCCGCACGCCGCGCACGCTGATGACCAACGACCCGGCCGAGGTCACCGCGCTGTTGCGGGAGAGCGGCGGCAAGATCGTCTACAAGGCGCTCAGCGGCGGGGTGGTGCACTACCCCGGCGCGTTCCCGAACGGCCTGCTCACCACCGTGGTCGGCGAGGAGATGAACGAGCACGTCGACCGCGTGCGGCACACCATCTGCACGTTCCAGGAATACATCGAGAAGGCCTACGAGGTCCGGCTGACGGTCATCGGCAACACCTACTTCCCGGTCGTCATCACGTCGCAGTCCGAGGATTCCACGGCGGTCGACTGGCGCGGCGCCGATGAACTGCCCTACGGTGATTACGTCCCCTTGCCCGACCACATCGTCAAGAACGTGCACGCGCTGATGGACGAACTCGGACTGGTCTACGGCGCGGTCGACTTCATCGTCACCCCGGACGGCGACCACGTGTTCCTGGAAGTCAACCCGAACGGCCAGTTCATCTGGATGGAACACGACCTCGGCCTGCCGATGGGCACCTGCCTGGCCGAGCTGCTGATGTCCGGGCGGGCGTTCCGGCGCGGCGACGTGACCCAGATCGGCTACTGATGCTGGCGTCCGCGACGACGGCCGCGCTGCTGGTCGCCTTCGGGATGTCCGCCGCGGCCAAGCTCGCCGACCCGGGGGCGTTCCGCCGCTCGCTGCCGGCCACGCTGGGCATACCGCCGCTGCGCGCGACCCGGCTCGCCCCCGTGGTCGTGGCCGCCGAACTGGCCGTGCTGCCGCCCCTGGTGGTCGGGCTGTGGTGGGCACCCGCGGCGCTGGTCGGGTTCGCGCTGGCCGGCGCGCTGCTGGTCGCGTTCACCGCGGCCCTGGCCTCGATGATCCGGCGCGGGGTCACCGAGCCCTGCCACTGCTTCGGCGCCCAGGACTCACCCCCCGGTCGGCTCGACCTCGTCCGCAACGGGCTGCTGCTGGCGTTCGCGGCCACCGGGTTCCTGGTCGCCGGGCCGGCCTTCGCGGCGCCCGGGATCGAGGTGGCCGGCGGGGCGCTGCTCGGGGTGGCCGCTGCGTTGCTGGTGGTGCGGCTCGACGACCTGCGCTGGATGCTCTCGCCGGTGCTGCCCGGCTCCGGCTGACGACGAGGAGGTCGAACGAACGGTGTCGGAGTCCGCTGTCGTACTGGCCGTGCTGGGCCCGCTCGGGCTGGCCAACCTCGTGCTGGTGGTGGGCCTGCTGCGACGCCTGCGCCGGCACGACGCGCTGATGCAGACGATGATCGACGGGGTGGCCAACCCCGAGCCGATCATGCTGACGGCCGGGGAGGAGATCCGGGACTTCAACTCGACGACGGCTGCCGGCAAACCGGTCGGGTCCGCCGACCTGCACGGCCGCACGCTGGTCGCGTTCCTGTCGCCGACCTGCCCCGCGTGCATCGACTCGCTGCCGCTGTTCACCGCGCGCGCCCAGCTGACCCCGGGCGGGCCGGAGCAGGTGCTGGCCGTCGTCGTGGGCCACGAGGAGGAGACCACCGAACTGCGCGAGCGGCTCGAACCGGTGGCCCGGGTGGTCGTCGAGCCGCCGTCCGGGCCGGTGGCCGCGGCCTTCGGCGTGCTCGGCTTCCCGGCCTTCGCCGTGCTGGACGACCACACCGTCGCGGCCAGCGACTTCGCGCTGGAGCGCCTCCCGGACACCGCGGCTGCGTGAGCGAGCCTGCGCGCGAACCGTCCGACACCGTGAGCGAGCGTGCGAGCGAACCACCCGACACCGTGAGCGAGCGTGCGAGCGAGCCACCCGGCACGGTGAGCGCGGCTGCCGAGCCGGACCCCGAGCGGCTGCTGCGCCCCGCGCTGGCGCTGGCCCGGGAGGTGGCCGCGCCGCTGCTGGCGGTGCGGCTCGCGGTGGGGCTGGTGGCCGCGCTCGTCCCGGCCGGCGTCGCGTGGCTGACGAAGGTCGTGCTCGACCGGCTGGTCGACGGCGGCGAGTTGGCGCTGCCGGTGGCCGGGCTCGCGCTGGGCGGGGTGGCGGTGGCCGCGCTGCCCCAGCTGGTGGAGTACCTCGACGCGGAGCTGCGCCGGGCCTTCGCGCTGGCCACCCGCCAGCGGCTCTACAGCGCCGTCGGCCGGCTGCGCGGGCTGGCCCGGCACGAGGACCCGGACTTCCAGACCCGGCTGTCGTTGGCCACCGAGGTCGGTCCGACGGGCCCCGCCGAGGTGCTGACCAGCTCCATCGCCGTCGTGCAGGGCGCGGTGATGGCCGCGGGGTTCCTGTCCGCGCTGGCCGTGGTCAACCCGTGGATGTTGGTGGTGGTGCTGGCCGCGGCGGCTCCGTCGCTGCGGGCCGAGCTGGCGCTCAGCCGCCACCGCGCCGCCATGATCACCCAGCTCGGGCACGCGGCCCGCCGCGAGCACTTCTACGCCCAGCTCATCGCCAGTGTGGAGGCGGCCAAGGAGGTGCGCCTCTACGGCCTGGACGGGCTGTTCGCCGCGCGCATGGTCACCGAGCTGCGTCGGGTCGACGCCGGCTACCGGGCCGCCGACCGCCGCGAGCTGCGCGCGCAGGCCCTGCTGGGCGGGCTCGGCGCGCTCGTCGCCGGGGGCGGGTTGGCCTGGGCGGTGGCCGCGGCGAGCCGCGGGGAGCTCAGCGTGGGCGACGTGTCGGTGTTCGCGGCCGCCGTCGCCGGGGTGCAGGGCGGGCTCGGCGTGGCGATCAGCGCGTGGGCGCAGGCGCACCACGCGCTGCTGCTGTTCGGGCACTACCAGCACATCGTGCGGGCCGAGCCGGACCTGCCGGTGCGCGGCGACGGCTGCGCGGTGCCCGTGCTGGGCAGCGGCATCGAGTTCCGCGACGTCTGGTTCCGCTACGCCGACGACCTGCCGTGGATCCTGCGCGGGGCGTCGTTCACGTTGCGCGCCGGGGCGGCCACCGCGCTCGTCGGCAGCAACGGGGCGGGCAAGAGCACCCTGGTCAAGCTGCTGTGCCGGTTCTACGACCCGACGGCGGGCGCCATCCTGTGGGACGGGGTCGACCTGCGCGAGCTCGACCTCGACGAGTTGCGCAGCCGCATCGGCGCGGTGTTCCAGGACTTCATGCACTACGAGCTGTCCGCGGCGGAGAACATCGCCGTCGGCGACGTGGCCGCGCTCGACGACCGCGAGCGCGTGGCGCGGGCCGCGGCGTGGGCCGGCGTCGCGCCGGCCGTGGAGGCGCTGCCGCGCTCCTACGACACCATGCTGACCCGCATCTACATGTCCGCCGACGTCGGCGACGACCCGGTGACCGGGGTCGTGCTGTCCGGCGGCCAGTGGCAGCGGCTGGCCCTGGCCCGCGCCGTGTTCCGCCGCGACGCCGCGGTCGTCGTCCTCGACGAGCCGAGCTCGGGGCTCGACGCGGCCGCCGAGCACGAGGTGCACGAGCGGTTGCGGGAGCTGCGGACCGGGCGCACCAGCCTGCTCATCTCCCACCGGCTCAGCACCGTGCGCGACGCCGACCTGATCGTCGTGCTCGCCGACGGCGCCGTCGCCGAGTCCGGCGCGCACGACGAGCTGATGGCCCTGGGCGGCCGCTACGCGACCCTGTTCCGCCTCCAAGCAAGCGGCTACGCCTGACCCGCCCTCCCGTCGAGAACGAAGTTGTCGTGATCAACAGGCCCTGTTGATCACCGTAACTTCGTTCTCGACGAGACCGGGCTCGCCGCGGGTGGTCAGGCGGCGGGGCCCTCCAGCATCTCGGTGACCAGCGCGGCGATCGGGCTGCGCTCGCTGCGGGTCAGCGTGACGTGGGCGAACAGCGGGTGGCCCTTGAGCTTCTCGATCACCGCGGCCACGCCGTCGTGCCGGCCGACGCGCAGGTTGTCGCGCTGGGCCACGTCGTGGGTGAGGACCACCCGCGACGCCGTGCCCAACCGGGAGAGCACGGTGAGCAGCACGTTGCGCTCCAGCGACTGCGCCTCGTCGACGATGACGAACGAGTCGTGCAGGGAGCGGCCGCGGATGTGGGTGAGCGGGAGCACCTCCAGCATCCCCCTGGCCAGGACCTCGTCCATCACGTCCTGGCTGACCACGGCACCGAGCGTGTCGAAGACGGCCTGCGCCCAGGGCCCCATCTTCTCCGACTCGCTGCCGGGCAGGTAGCCGAGCTCCTGGCCGCCGACGGCGTACAGCGGCCGGAACACCACGACCTTGCGGTGCTGCTGGCGCTCCAGCACGGCCTCCAGCCCCGCGCACAGCGCGAGCGCCGACTTGCCGGTGCCGGCCCGCCCGCCCAGCGAGATGATCCCGACGTCCGGGTCGAGCAGCAGGTCGAGCGCCACGCGCTGCTCGGCGGAGCGGCCGTGCAGCCCGAAGGCCTCGCGGTCGCCGCGGACCAGCCGCACCCGCTTGTCCGCGGTCACCCGGCCCAGCGCCGACGCCGGCCCGGTGAGCCGCAGGCCGGTGTTGCACGGCAGCTCGCGGGCCAGGTCGTGGTCGATGACGCCCTCCCGGAAGAGGGTGTCGACGTCGGCCTGGGTGACCTCCAGGTCGGTCATCCCGGACCAGCCGGAGGACACCGCGTCGAGCGCGGTGTACTCCTCGGCGTTCAGCCCGACCGCGGCCGCCTTCACCCGCAGCGGGATGTCCTTGGTGACCAGCACGACCTCGCCGCGGCCGCCCTGGCGCCGCTCGGCGGCCAGGTTGAGCGCGCAGGCGAGGATGCGGCTGTCGTTCGAGTCGGTGCGGAAACCGGCGGGGAGCACCTCCGGGTCGGTGTGGTTGAGCTCGACGTGCAACGTGCCACCCGCGGTGCCGATCGGCACCGGGGCGTCCAGCCGGCCGTGTTCGACGCGGAGCTCGTCGAGCATGCGCAGCGCCGTGCGGGCGAACCACCCCAGCTCGGGGTGGTGCCGCTTGCCCTCGAGCTCGGAGATGACCACCAGCGGCAGGACGACCTCGTGCTCGTCGAACCGGGTCATCGACCACGGGTCCGACAGGAGTACAGAGGTGTCGAGCACGTAGCAGCGGGTGGCGTCCGAATCGGGGGCCAAACGACCTACGGTCACGGGTGCTCCCTCGTGGGCGCGGCACCGCGCCCACACTCTGGTGGGCCGGCCGGCCCTGGCTCGGACCTCCGCGACACCGCCGCGGACGCCCGCGAGGGCCGGGTGCCGGCCCCCTCGGGTGCATTCACCACGACCAGGGCCTCCCCGGGTGGTTCGCATCGGATACGAACCAACCGCGGATCACGCTACCGGCGGTCACCCCGGTGCGGTCAACAGCGACGCGCGGTCGCGGGGGTCCGACTCGCCGAGAATTAACACGAATGCCGACCGTTCGGCGCCCGGAGTTGACCTTCCGTCGCCGATCCGGCGAGTCGCCACACTCTGCGTGTTCGACCGCTCGGCGCTCTCGCTGCCGCCCATCGGCGCAATGTCGGAGCTGTCAGGGCTCAGCCCGCGCGGGCCACCGCGGCGCGGTCCGCCCCCAGCAGCGCCGGGATCGTGGGCCGCCCGACGAGCGCGGCGTGCCGCGCTCGCGCCACCGGCGCCGCGCCGCCCATGTGGTCCCCGACCAGCCGGAACCCCTCCACGTACGCGGTCGTGTACGCGCGCCAGACCGGGTGGGTCAGGAACGCCAGCATCCGGTCGGCGCGCCGGTCGTCGACCAGCAGCCAGCGCCGCAGGTGCCGGCGGGCGGCGTCCACCCCCGCCCGCCGGTCGTGCAGCAGCAGCGCGGCGTCCTGCCGGACCCGCAGCAGGCCCTGCATCGCCCGGTCGACCCGCTCGGCGAGCTCACCGTCCGTGCGCACGACGCCCACCTCCCGCAGCACTCCCTCCGCCCAGGTGCCCCATCCGGGGCCGACCGCGGCGTCCAGCGCGGTGTCGGCGAGACCTTCGGAGACCGTGCTGCACGGCGACAGCACCAGCGCCACGGCGTGCTCGGCCTCGCCGGAGGCGAGCGGACCGTCCTGCGTGCGGCACAGCTCGGTGTGGTGGCCGGGGTAGGTCTCGTGCGCCACGAGCGGGGCCAACTGGCCGGCCCGGGCCCTGGCCGCCGCGTTGAGCAGGACGGCCGAGCGGTGCGGCCCGCGGTGCTGGTGCAGCGCGGCCCACGGCGCGTCCGGCACGACCTCGAACGCGACCGACTCGTCAGGCGCGAGCCCGTACCCGGTGGCGACGCGCGCCCGCAGCGCGGCGGCGAGCGCCCGCGCACCCGGCAGGAGGCGGTCGGGGGCGAGCTCGTCGGCCCGGCGGTAGGTGGCGAGCCGGTCGGCCAGCGGGCCCCGGCCGGGCAGCAGGGCGTCCAGGTCGCGGTGGGCCGCGCGGTAACCGTCCTCGTCGCCGGGCCCGACCGCGACCCCGAGGCACAGCTCGACCTCCCGGCGGAACGGCACGGCCTCGCCGGCCAGCCGCCGCGCCGTGCACTCCGCAGCGGCCAACTGCGCCAGCAGCACCTCGCGGCGGTGGGGCGGCAGGCCGGCCGCGCGTACGTCGACGGCCAGTGCACGGGCTCGCGCGGCGAGCTCGGCCGGGGCGGTGACGGGCTCGTCGTCGACGGCGCGGCGCAGGCCGGGATCGCCGAGGTACGCACCCACCAGGCCCGGTGCGAGCCGGTCGAGCCGCAGCGCGAGGCGGACGAACTGGCGCGCCTCGCGGGCGCCTTGGGACATCGCTGCACGGTACCCCGCAAGGGCGGCGATCACCGTGCGTGTCGGCGCCGGAGGATACTGCGCCGATCAGGCGCGATGCGATCACCGCCCGTCACCGGCACTGCTGCGCCCCGGGAGTGCACCGACCTCCGGAATTGACCTGATCGTCCGCGTCACCACACCCACGGTAATGCGGTCACCCGATCGTGTTGCGGGGTTTGTGGTATGGCTCGGAGAATCGCTAGCTTTCTTCCCATCGGCGGGCGCTCCCCAATCGCAACGCCGACCCGCACAACGGCGAGGACAGTGGTCCCGCCGCTGCACCACACAGGAGAAGAAATGCTGAAGAAGGCTGGAATCGTTGTCGCCGTGGCCATCGCGGGGCTGGTCTCGGTGTCGCCGCTGGCTTTCGCGACCGAGGGCCACGACGACCACGACCGTGGTCACGGCCACCACCACTCCGCCCCCCGCGACATCGACTACACGAACGTCGAAGAGGGCAACCTGCGCAACGACTGCGCGTTCGGCCAGGCCGGCCCGCAGGTCCGTTCGAGCGCGTCCGGCGGCAGCAGCCTGCTGGGCGTCGCGAACCTGGTGACCGACATCGTCGCCCCGATCACCGCCCAGACGCAGCTGCTGAACTGCAACAACATCAACGTCTCCGACGTGATCGACCTCGGCTCGAACAACACCGACGTGCAGCGCCAGCGCACCGAGGTCGAGGGCTCGTTCAACCGCTCGTTCAACGGCTGACCCACACCGGCACCCGGCGGAGGGCGCGGACCGCCCCGGTCCGCGCCCTCCGCCGTTCCCGGGGCGTTCACCGGATCGAGTGCGTGACCTCCTCGCCGAACCCCTCGTTGACCGGGCAGTGGTGCGGGTCCTCGGATCCGACTCCACTCGTAATCGGACCGTCCGCGGTCCAGTGAACTCATCGGGAGTAGCAGTGCTGAAGAAGACCGGGATCATCGTCGCCACCGCGGCCGCGGGCCTGCTGGCCGTGGGTGGGTTCGCGTTCGCCACCACGCCGCACCACGACGAGCCCACCCGCGCCAACTACAGCAACGTCGAGGAGGGCAACCTCGGCAACGACTGCGCGTTCGGCCAGCAGGGCGCGCTCGTCGACCAGGACCTGACCGGCGGCAGCGGCGGACTGCTCGGCGTCGGCGGCGCGGTGACCGGTGCCGTGGCCCCGGTCCAGACGGCCACCCAGGCGCTGAACTGCACCAACATCAACGTCAGCGACGTCGCCGACATCGACTCGGGCAACACCACCCGCACCGAGACCGAGACCGAGGTCGAGGACTCCAACAACTCGACGACGACCGTCGGCGGCTGATCCACCCCGCTCGATCCCGCAGGGCCCGGAGCCCACGCGCCCGGGCCCTGCGGTTCTCCCGACGCCGCAGGCGCCGATTCCGCTACACCCGATCGAATGCGTCACCTTTCGCATCCCGGTCACCGCACCCGATCGTGTCAGCGGTTTTGGCGCGATCGACGAGCGCGATACGTTGAATGTGGTCGGCGGGCTCCCCCGGTCCGACGCCGACTCGGAAGCATCTGATCCGGAAACACTCCGGAACACGCAAGGAGAAGCTGTGCTGAAGAAGACTGGAATCATCATCGCCGCCGTCGCCGCCGGCGCCATCGCGCTCACCCCGTTCGCGTTCGCGCACGACGGCGGCTCGAGCGACGTGAACTACAGCAACGTCGAGTCCGGCAACCTGTCGAACGACTGCGAGTTCGGCCAGCAGGGCCCCGCCATCGACAGCACGGCCACCGGTGGCTCCAGCCTCGCCGCCGTCGCCGGTGCCGTCACCGACGTCATCGCCCCGGTCACCACCCAGACCCAGGCGCTGAACTGCACCAACCTCAACGTGTCCGACGTGATCGACTTCGACTCGAACAACGACACGGCCACCAGCACCGAGACCGAGGTCGAGGACTCCGGCAACACCACGGTCAGCGGCGGCTGATCCGCCACACCCCGCGGAACGGGGCCCCGGCCGTCCGGCCGGGGCCCCGTTCCGTTTTCCGCCCGCCCGCCGAACCACCCGATCGAGATCGTAACCCCGAACCGCAGCGCGGCGTCACCCGATAGCGGATCCGGGTTGGACCGACCGCGAAATGCGCCGATAAATTGCTCGTGGTCGGCCTCCGGATGCTCCCCTCCGGACTATCCGCCGACTTCGAAGAAAAGGTCCCGGCGCGGCCGGGCCAACCAAGGAGAACACCATGATGAAGAAGGCCGGGATCATCGTGGCCGCGGCGGCCGCCGGGCTCGTCGCGCTCACCCCGTTCGCGTTCGCCGACAACGACCACCACCACGAGTCGGGCGAGACCACCTACAGCAACGTGCAGGACGGCAACGTCGGCAACGAGTGCGAGTTCGGCCAGGCGGGCCCGGCCATCGCCCAGGACCTGACCGGCGGCGACAGCCTGGTCGGCGCGGCCGGCCTGGTGACCGGCGCGGTCGCCCCGGTGACCACCCAGACGCAGGCCGCGAACTGCACCAACGTCAACCTCGACGACCTCGTCGACCTGGACTCGAACAACGAGACCCGCACCGCGACCCGCACCGAGGTCGAGGACTCCTACAACACCGACGTGGACGGCTGATCCAGCTCGCCCCGGAGGGCCCGGACCGCTGCGGTCCGGGCCCTCCGTCGTTCCCAACGGATCGCCGGGTACGGATACACCCGATCGAATGCGTAACCCCGGGCCGGAGATCGCCGCTCACCCGATGGTGGCCTGCGATTGGACCGAAAACGGGCGGGTCGATAAATTTCTCGGCAGTCGGCGCGTGCTCCCCGCTTCGAACGCCGACTCGGAACGGGATCGGCTCCGCCCGGTCCCCGCAATTCACCAGGAGACATCTGTGCTGAAGAAGGCTGGCATCCTCGTCGCCGTCGCCGCCGCCGGCGTCGTCGCGATCACCCCGTTCGCGTTCGCCGACAACGGGCACCACGAGGAGTCCTCCGAGGTCACCTACAGCAACGTCGAGGAGGGCAACGTCTCCAACGACTGCGAGTTCGGCCAGGCCGGGGCGCTCGTCGCCCAGGACCTGACCGGTGGTGACAGCCTGCTCGGCGTCGCCGGCGCGGTGACCGGTGCGGTCGCCCCCGTCGACACCCAGACCCAGGCCGCGAACTGCACCAACGTGAACCTGGACGACGTCATCGACAGCGGCTCGAACAACGAGACCCGCACCGCGACCCGCACCGAGGTCGAGGACTCCTACAACACCGACATCGACGGCTGATCACCTCGACGTCCCCGCGAGGGCCCGGACCGCTTCGGTCCGGGCCCTCCGTCGTCCCCGCCCGGCGGCCCGACGACGATCACCCGATCGAATGCGTAACCCCGGGACCGGAATCCTCGGGCACCCGATCGTGGTACCGGATTTGGAACTCCGCAGACCGGGCCGATAGATTTCTGCGCAGTCGGCGGGTGCTCCCCACATCGAACGTCGACTCGGAACGGAATCGGCTCCGGCCGATCCCCGCAATTCATCAGGAGACATCTGTGCTGAAGAAGGCTGGCATCCTCGTCGGCGTCGTCGCCGCCGGCGTCATCGCCATCACCCCCTTCGCCTTCGCCGGGGACCACCACGAGTCCTCCTCCGAGGTGAACTACAGCAACGTCGAGTCCGGCAACGTGGGCAACGACTGCGAGTTCGGCCAGGCCGGCTCGCAGGTCGACCAGAACCTCGTGGGCGGCAGCAGCCTGGTCGCCGCCGCCGGCGCCGTCACCGGTGCGGTGACCCCGGCCGACACCCAGACGCAGCTGCTCAACTGCACCAACGTCAGCCTGACCGACCTGGTGGACTCCGGCTCGGGCAACGAGACCCGCACCCTCGACGTGACCGAGGTCGAGGACTCCTACAACTCGGACACCACGCTCGGCGGCTGACGTCGAACGGCGGAAGGGCCCGGACCGCTTCGGTCCGGGCCCTTCCCGTTTCGCCGGCGACACCCGAGATCACCCGATCGGATAACGTAACCCCGGCCCGATTTTCCGGACCACCTGATAGTGGTACGGAATTGGCCCGAGGCCGGCCGGGCGGATAGTTTCCTCGCAGTCGGCGGGTGCTCCCCAGAACCAGCGCCGACTCGGAATGGGCCCGGCTACGACCGGGCCTGTGAACTCATCAGGAGAAACTGTGCTGAAGAAGGCTGGCATCGTCGTCGCGATCGCGGCGACCGGTCTGCTCGCAGTGAGCCCGCTGGCGTTCGCCGACGACTTCACCAACGTCGAGTCGGGCAACGTCTCCAACGACTGCGCGTTCGGCCAGGCCGGGCCGGAGATCGCCCAGAACCTGACCGGCGGCTCGAGCCTGCTCGGGGTGGCCGGCCTGGTCACCGGCGCCGTCGCCCCCGTCACCACGCAGACCCAGGCGGCGAACTGCACCAACGTCAACGTTTCCGACGTGCTCGACTCCGACTCGAACAACACCACGGAGACCTTCACCCGGACCGAGATCGAGGACTCGTTCAACGAGTCCTTCGACCTCCCGGCCGCCGGTGACGACGACGACGACCCGTTCGGCCCGGGCTTCCCGTTCAACGACTGATCCCGGTCGTCTGACGGCCCCGTGGAGGGGCCGGGCACCCGTCCGGCTCCTCCACCCCGTCGGCCCCGGCCGACGCTCCCCATCCCGCCCCGCTCGGCCGGGGCTTCCCACAGGAGTTCAGCAGAATGCTCAAGAAGGCCGGAATCATCGCCTCCGTCGTCGCCGCCGGCGTGCTCGGCGTCTCGGCGGTCGCGTTCGCCGACGTCACCAACACCGAGACCGGGAACGTCACCAACGACTGCACCGCCACCCAGGAGGGCCCGGCGATCGCCCAGGACCTGACCGGTGGCAGCAGCGTGCTGGGTGCGGCCGGGCTGGTGACCGGGGCCGTGGCGCCGGTCACCACGCAGACCCAGGCGGCCAACTGCACCAACGTCAACGTCTCCGACGTGCTCGACTCGGAGTCGGGCAACGTCGACGAGTCCTTCACGCGGACCGAGGTCGAGGACTCGTACAACGAGTCCTTCAGCGGCTGATCCCGCGCTGACCCACGGAGGGCCCGGACCGACGCGGTCCGGGCCCTCCGCCGTGTCCTGGGGTCGGCGCGCGAGCGGCGTCAGGAGCCGAAGCGGCGGTGCCGGGCGGCGTAGTCGCGCAGCGCGCGCAGGAAGTCGACCCGGCGGAACGCCGGCCAGTACGCCTCGCAGAACCAGAACTCCGAGTGCGCCGACTGCCACATCAGGAACCCCGACAGCCGCTGCTCGCCCGACGTCCGGATCACCAGGTCGGGGTCGGGCTGCCCGGACGTGTAGAGGTGCGCGGCGATGTGGTCGACGTCGAGCACCTCGGCGAGCTCCTCGATCGTCGTGCCCGACTCGGCGTGCTGGAGCAGCAGCTTGCGCACGGCGTCGGCGATCTCCTGGCGCCCGCCGTAGCCGACGGCGATGTTCAGCTCCAGCCCGGGGCGGTCGACGGTGCGGGCCGCGGCGGCGGAGAGCCGCTCTGCCATCGGCGGCGGCAGCAGCTCCATCGCCCCGACCAGGCGCAGCCGCCAGCGGGCCGCCGGGCCGCTCAGCTCGTCGACGACATCGGTGATGATCTTGAGCAGCGGCTCCAGCTCGGCCGACGGGCGCAGCAGGTTGTCCGTGGACAGCAGCCACAGCGTGACGACCTCGACACCGGCCTCCTCGCACCAGTCGAGCAGGTGCGCGATCTTGGCGGCGCCGACCCGGTGCCCGTCGTTGACGTCGACGAAGCCGGCGTCACGGGCCCAGCGGCGGTTGCCGTCGAGCATGAGGGCCACGTGCCGCGGCCGCATCTCCACCGGCGTGCGGGCGAGCTTCCAGCTCAGCCGCCGCTCGTAGAGCGAGTACAGCAGGTCGCGCACGCCCACGGGCGGACAGCCTACGCGCGCCCCGGTGCGGCCCCGCCCACCCGCCGGCAGGCTTCACCCGACGGACACGCTCCCCACGGCTTCGTCCCGTACGCTCTTCCCCGTGTCTACCGGGACTGTGGCGACACCCCCGAGCGGCCCGACGCACATCAAGCCGCGGATGCGCGGCTGGCTGCACTTCTGGTCGTTCGCCGGCTCGATCGCCGCCTGCGCCACCCTCATCGCCGTGTCCGCCGCGCTGGTCGGCGGCATGGCCGCTCTCGCCGCGTCGGTCTACAGCGTGACGACGCTCGGCCTGTTCGGCACCAGCGCGCTCTACCACCGGCGCACGTGGGCGACCGACCGCGGCCGCATCATCATGCGCAGGCTCGACCACTCGATGATCTTCCTGTTCATCGCCGGCACCTACACGCCGGTCGCCGCGCTGGCCATGGAGTCGGCGACCACGCGGTGGGTGCTCATCGTGGTGTGGTCCGGCGCGCTGGCCGGGGTCGTGCTCAAGATGCTGTGGCCGCACGCCCCGGCCTGGGTCGGCGTGCCCATCTACATCGCGCTGGGCTGGGTCGCGGTGTTCGTGATCCCGGACATGCTCGCGGTGGGCGGCGTCGCGGCCCTGGTGCTGCTGCTCACCGGCGGCCTGCTCTACACCGTGGGTGGGGTGTTCTACGCCACCCACTGGCCGAACCCGTGGCCCCGCACCTTCGGGTACCACGAGTTCTTCCACGCGGCCACGGTCGTCGCGGCCATCTGCCACCACATCGCGATCTGGCTGCTGCTGTTCTGAGCCGGGCTCAGCCCTCGGACGACGGGCCCGCCGTCGGGCCCTTCGTCCGCAGCTCGTCCACGCGGGCCATCGCCTCGCGCAGCTCCCCGAGCCACTCGTCGGCGTGCTGGCCGACCAGGCGCACCGCCCAGGCCAGCGCGTCCGACCGCGACCGGGCGACGCCGGAGTCGACCAGGGTGTCCAGCACGATCCGCTCCGGCTGGCGCAGCCGGGTCATCACCGGCACCGAGGCCACCGTGAACAGCTCGACCGCGTCGCCGATCCGCGCGCCCCAGGCGACCTTGCGCTGGTAGCGGTGCTCGGCCTGGCGGGCGATCTCGATCCGCTCCTCGCGGGTGCTCTCCCGGAACCGGGAGATCCGCCCGGCCACCGCGGCGGCCCGGTCGGCCCGGCCGGACTCGGTGTCGGCGAACTCACCCTCGACCGGGGGCAGCTCCCCCACGATGACGATCTCCTCGCGGTCGATCGTCACCTCGGGCGCCCCGGTGAACCAGTCGTCGGGCAGCCTGCCCTGCAACCAGGCCGACGCGTCGTCGGCGCCGGGCAGGTCGGCCTGCTGCCAGCCGCCCCGGCCCGGTCCGCGTCCGCCGCGCCCGGCTCCGTGCCACCCGCGGTGCATCCGTCCCGACATCATCGCCACCTCCGTGTCGCTTTACGATTACGAGATTACACCGCAATCGTGTGAGCGGCGTGACGTTCTCCCCCGGCGAACCGCCGCGCCCTCAGGGCTGCAGCAGGAGCGCCGCGGTCAGCTCGGCGGCCGTGGTGACCGGGCGGTCGCAGACGAAGCCGCGGCACACGTACGCGGCCGGCCCGCCGTCGACCAGCGGGCGCCCGGCCAGCAGCGGCACCCCCGGCGCGTCCGGCTCCCCGCCGACGACCACCGTGCCGCCCGGGGCGATGCGCCGGGCGTGCCCGAGCAGCTCGGTCCCGCCCACCACCGCCACCTGCAGCGGACCGCGCTCCATCGCCTCGGCCGCGGTCAGCCAATGCCCGGCGAAGCGCGGGTGCCGCACGGCCAGCGTGCCGGCGGCGCGCAGGGCGGCCTCGGCGGCCGTGCGGTAGCGGGCCGGGTCGACGCCCAGCACCGAGGCCGTCAGCAGCGCCGAGGCCAGCGCTGAGCTGCCGCACGGCGTCGCGTTGTCGGTGAGTTCGCGCGGGCGGTGCAGCAGCGCCTCGGCGTCGTCGGCGGTGTCGAAGAAGTGGCCCTCGTGGGCCGGGTCGGCGAAGTGCTCCAGGGCGAGGTCGAGCAGCCGGGTCGCGACGTCGAGCCAGCGGCGCTCCCCGGTGGCCTGGTGCAGCGCCAGCAGCCCGTCGGCCAGGCAGGCGTGGTCCTCCAGCACCCCGGCCGCGGCGCCGACCCGCCCGGCGCGCGACGACCGGCGCAACCGCCCGTCCACGACGTGCAGGTCGAGCAGCAGGTCGGCGGCCCGCGCGGCGGCTCCGACCCACTCCGGGTGGTCGAGCGCGGCACCCGCCTCGGCCAGCGCGGTGATCGCCAGCCCGTTCCAGGCGGTGACCACCTTGTCGTCGCGCGCCGGCTGGGGGCGCTCCGCCCTGGCGGCGTACAACCTCGCGCGCACCTCGGCCCAGCGCCGCGGGTCGTCCGGGTCGCGCGGGAGCTGCAACGTCGACGCGCCGTGCTCGAAGGTGCCCTCCGGCGTCACGAGCAGCAGGTCCGCCGCCCAGGCGGCGTCGTCGGCGCCGAGGACCTCGCGCAGCTGGTCTGGCGTCCAGGCGTAGGTGAGGCCCTCCACGCCGTCGGTGTCGGCGTCCAGCGCCGAGGCGAACCCGCCCTCGGCGGTGCCCAGGTCGCGCACCAGGAAGGCGGCCGTCTCCTCGGCGACGCGGCGCGGCAGCGGATCGTCGGACAGGCGGGCCAGGTGCCCGTAGACCCGCAGCAGCAGGGCGTTGTCGTAGAGCATCTTCTCGAAGTGCGGCACCACCCACCGCGCGTCGACGCTGTAGCGGGCGAACCCGCCGGCGAGCTGGTCGTGGATGCCGCCGCGGGCCATCCGGTCGGCGGTGGTCGCCACCACCCGCAGCGACTCGGCCGACCCGGTGCGCTCGTGGTGGCGCAGCAGGAACTCCAGCGCCATCGACGGCGGGAACTTCGGCGCCGCGCCGAAGCCCCCGAAGCGCTCGTCGAACGCCTCGATGGTGACGACCGCGGCGCTGTCGAGCGCGTCGGCGTCGACGCCGGCCGGCGGCAGCAGCGCGGCCGCCCCGTCGGCCAGCCGGGACGCGATCTGGCCCGCCGAGCTGCGCACCCGCGCACCGTCCTCGCGCCAGGCCTTCGTGACGGCGTCGAGCAGCTGGCGGAACCCGGGCATGCCCTGGCGGGGCTCGCGCGGGTAGTACGTGCCGCAGTGGAACGGCTCGCCTGCCGGGGTGAGGAAGCAGGTCATCGGCCAGCCGCCCTGCCCGGTCATCGCCTGGGTCGCCGCCATGTAGACGGCGTCGATGTCGGGCCGTTCCTCGCGGTCGACCTTGATGGCCACGTAGTCGGCGTTGACCTGGGCCGCGGTCGCCGGGTCCGCGAACGACTCGTGCGCCATGACGTGGCACCAGTGGCAGGCGGCGTAGCCGACCGACAGCAGCACCGGGACGTCGCGCTCCGCGGCCTCGGCGAACGCCTCGTCGGACCACTCCCACCAGTCGATGGGGTTGTCGGCGTGCTGGAGCAGGTAGGGGCTGGTCGCGTCGGCGAGCCGGTTGGGCATGGGCCCAGCGTGTCAGGGTGGGACGGACCCCGCTCCGGTCAGCTCGGGCGGTCGCCGCCCCGGGGCTCGGCGACGTCGGACTCCGCGGACGACGGCGCCGCGTCGCCGTCGGCGTCCCCCGTGGCCGCCGGGTCGTCGAAGCTGGCCGGCAGCCTGCGGATGCGCTTGGTCATCGACCGGATCAGGAACACCGTCGCCAGCGCCAGCAGCAGGATCACCACCAGCGCGACCGGCGAGGCCTTGCCGAACTCCGGGCCCTGCCCCGGCGGCGCAGGGTCCTGCGCCGGGACGGCGACCACGGCCACCGCACCGGCGACCGGGCCGCCACCAGGGACGATCGATGCCGTACTCACACCTCAACGGTACCCACCGGTCAGCTCGCCGGGCGCACCGCCACCTGCGCGTCCAGGCCCGCGAACAGGTCGTCCTCCGGGGTGGAGGTGTCGGCGAGCGAGCGGACGAGCTCGTAGTCCTCGGTGGGCCAGATCTCGCCCAGCATCCCCGGCGGCAGCAGGAACCACCGGCTCGTCGGGTCGATCTGGGTGGCGTGCGCCTTGAGCGCCTCGTCGCGGACCGGGAAGTACTCGGCGCACTCGACGCGGGTGGTGACGCGCTGGCCGGGGTCGCCCCGGTCGGCAGGCCACTGCTCCAGCATCTCCCCGTAGGGCGACTCCAGGTCCCGGGCCAGCAGCGCCTCGTGGATCGCCACGATGCGCGCCCGGGAGAAGCCGTGCGAGTAGTACAGCTTCAGCGGCTGCCACGGGTCGCCGGTGCCCGGGTAGCGGTCGGGGTCGCCGGCGGCGTCGAACGCCGCCATCGAGATCTCGTGGGTCTTGATGTGGTCGGGGTGGGGGTAGCCGCCGTTCTCGTCGTAGGTGATCACGACGTGCGGGCGGAACTCCCGGATCGCCCTGACCAGCGGCTCGGTGGCCTCCTCGAGGGGGACCAGCGCGAAACAGCCCTCCGGCAGTGGGGGCTTGGGGTCGCCCTCGGGCAGGCCGGAGTCGACGAAGCCGAGCCAGCGGTGCTGCACGCCGAGTATCGCGGCGGCCCGCGCCATCTCCTCGCGGCGGATCTCGGCCATGTTCTCCAGGACGTCCGGGCGGTCCATGGCCGGGTTGAGGATGCTGCCGGCCTCACCGCCGGTGCACGTCACGACCATGACGTCGTGGCCCTCGGCGACGTAGCGGGCCATGGTCGCGGCGCCCTTGCTCGACTCGTCGTCGGGGTGGGCGTGCACGGCCATCAGCCGGAACGGGCCGCCGTTCGGGTCTCTGGGTGCGCTGGGCTCAGCCATGGGGTGCGTCGCTGTCCTTCCGGTTCGCCGTCGGGCCCGATGGTGCCCGGCCGGTCCGACACTCTGCTCGACGACTCCAACGCCGCGGCCGCCGGGCTGCTTCCCGACCGTGCCCGGAACGACGTGAACGCCCTCCGCCCGCACCACCCGCTCGTACCACCCGCAACCTGGTGGTCACGTACCGCAACGCGATCGCGTCACTCGATCGAGTGGCGCAGCGGCCGCCCGAGTTCGCTCCACAGGTGGCCCAGACGTGCCGTCCGCCGCTACGGTGTGCAGTCGGTACGCCGCACGAACGGACGTGCCGGCGCACCGCTCCGAGCATCCGCACGCCACTGACCAGCACATTCACCAAGATCGGGAACTTGCTCGGAGCCCGAACCGTTCGTCGAAAGGCTGCGACGAGCGGCAGTCCCCGTGTTACCGTGAGATGCACACGGCCCGCAGGCGGGTCGTGTTTTTCCTTACTCGGGGCTATGCCGCCGTCGGGTGTGGGGTGTCCGGACGGGCGGCACCCCATCGCGGGCGAGCAGTCCGCGGCCGCAAGGACCCGGACAGGCTGGAGGAGTGATGACAGTGACGGAGACGCAGGTGACCTGGCTGACCCAGGAGGCCTACGGCCGGCTCAAGGGGGAGCTGGACGAGCTGATCGCCAACCGCCCCGTCATCGCTGCCGAGATCAACGCCCGCCGCGAGGAGGGCGACCTCAAGGAGAACGGCGGCTACCACGCCGCCCGCGAGGAGCAGGGCCAGCAGGAGGCCCGCATCCGCCAGCTGCAGGAGCTGCTGCGCACCGCCCAGGTCGGCACCGCGCCCACCAGCTCCGACGTCGCCCAGCCCGGCATGGTCCTCGAGCTGCGCTACGACGGCGACGACGACACCGAGACCGTGCTGCTGGGCTCCCGCGAGGAGGGCAGCCGCGCCGATCTGGAGGTCGTCTCGCCGAATTCGCCGCTGGGCGCCGCCCTGCTGGGCGCGCACATCGGCGACACCCGCGAGTACCCGCTGCCCAACGGCGGCCAGATGAAGGTCACGCTGGTCTCGGCCAAGCCGTTCGTGGGCTGACCACCGGTCGTCGCGGCAGAGCCACGTCCCCGCCCGGGGCCGTGGCTCTGCTGCTTCCGGCTCAGCTCGCCGCGGTGCCGTCGAGGACGGCGTGGCCCGCGTCGCGCAGCGCGGCGATGATCTCCGCGCTGTGCTCCCGGCCCCGCGTCTCCACCGCCAGCGCCACCTCGACCTGCCCGAGCGGCAGCGCCTCGGTGATCCGGGAGTGCGCCACGTCGACGACGTTCGCGCCCAGCGAACCGACCAGCGCCAGCAGCTGGGCCAGCGCGCCCGGCAGGTCGGCCACCCGCAGCCGCAGCGACAGGTAGCGCGACGCGGCGGCCATGCCGTTCTGGATCACGTGCAGCAGCACCAGCGGGTCGATGTTGCCGCCGGACAGCACCGCGACGACCGGCCCGGCGAAGCGGTGCGGCTGCTCCATCAGGGCCGCCACCGCCGCCGCGCCGGCCGGCTCGACCAGCATCTTCTGCCGCTCCAGGCACAGCAGCAGCGCCCGCGACAGCGCGTCGTCGTCGACCGTGACGATGTCGTCGACAAGTGCGGAGACCTGCGCGAACGTGACGTCGCCCGGGCGCCCCACCGCGATGCCGTCGGCGATCGTGCGCATGTGGGCGAGCGCGCGCGGCTCCCCCGCCTCCAGCGAAGCCGGCCACGCGGCGGCGCCGGCGGCCTGCACCCCCACCACCCGCACGTCCGGCCGGACGGCCTTCACCGCGGCGGCGATCCCGCCCAGCAGCCCGCCGCCGCCCGTGCACACCAGCACCGTCGCGACGTCGGGCACCTGCTCCAGGACCTCCAGGCCCACGGTGCCCTGGCCGGCGATGACGTCGGCGTGGTCGAAGGGGTGCACGAACACCGCACCGGTGCGCTCCGCATGCTCGACGGCCGCGGCGATGCTGCCCTCGATCGTCTCCCCGACCAGGTGCACCTCGGCCCCGTAGCCGCGGGTGGCGCCGACCTTGGGGAGCGCGGCCCGCCCGGGCATGAAGACGGTGGCGTGGATGCCCAGCAGCTGGGCGGAGAGCGCCACGCCCTGGGCGTGGTTGCCGGCGCTGGCCGCGACGACGCCGCGGGCCCGCTCGTCGGCGTCGAGGCGGCTGATCCGGTTGTAGCCGCCCCGGACCTTGAACGACCCGGTGCGCTGCAGGTTCTCGCACTTGAGCAGCACCGGCGTCGAGCACAGCTCGGTCAGCACCCGGGACTCGACCACCGGGGTGAGGCGCGCGACCCCCTCCAGCACGTCCCGCGCGGCCCGGATCGCGTCGATCCCCACCGGGGGCACGGCGCGCACGTCCAGCTGCTCGACCATGGCGGCATCCTCGCACCGGCCACACGCCGATCTGACGACCCCGGTAGCCTCGGGGCGGGAGCCGGCCGCGGGGGCCGGCCCGGGAAGGACGCATGACACGGCTGCGGGCCATCGCACCGCTCCTGGTGGCCGCCGCGCTCACGGCCGTGGCGTTCGTCACCGCGAAGGGCGCTGGCTGCGACGACCCCGGCCGGTACGAGCTGCAGGGCGAGAGCTACGTGCTGATCGGCGGCTGCGTCGCCCCCGGCGACCTCGTCGTCCCCGACCCCGCTCCCCCCGCCCGGCCCGCCGACGCCGCCGACGCGCCCGCCAAGGGCTGAGCCCCCAGGGTCACTGCCCGCTCAGGCCGCCCCGGCCACCTCGAGGGCCGCACGCAGGTCGTCGACCAGGTCGGAGACGTCCTCGATCCCGACCGACAGCCGCACCAGGTCGTCCGGGACCTCCAGCGCGGAGCCGGCCACCGACATGTGGGTCATGGCGCCCGGGTGCTCGATCAGCGACTCGACCCCGCCCAGCGACTCGGCCAGCGTGAACAGCTCGGTCGCCGCGCACACTCGCAGCGCGGCCTCGCGCCCGCCGGCCAGCCGGAACGACACCATCCCACCGAAGCGGCGCATCTGCTTCTCGGCGATCTCGTGGCCGGGGTGCTCGGGGAGTCCCGGGTAGAGCACGTCGCTCACCGCCGGGTGCCCGGCCAGCAGCTCGACGATCCGCTCGGCGTTGTCGCTGTGGCGCTCCATCCGCACCGCGAGCGTCTTGAGTCCGCGCAGCGTGAGCCAGTTGTCGAAGGGGCCCGGCACCTGCCCGGCCGCGTTCTGCAGGAACGCCAGCTGCTCGGCCAGCGCGTCGTCGTCGGTCACCAGCGCGCCGCCGACGACGTCGGAGTGCCCGCCGATGTACTTGGTCGTCGAGTGCAGGACGACGTCGGCGCCCAGCGCCAGCGGCGTCTGCAGGTACGGCGAGGCGAACGTGTTGTCCACCACCAGCCGCGCCCCCGCGGAGTGCGCCTCCTCGGCCGCCATCGCGATGTCGGCGATGCCGAGCAGGGGGTTGGTCGGCGTCTCGCTCCACACCAGCCGCGTGGTCGGGCGCAGCGCGGCGCGCAGCGCGACCACGTCGGCAAGGTCGACGGTGCTGTACTCGACGCCCCAGTGCGCCAGCACCTTGTCGACCAGCCGGAACGTGCCGCCGTACGCGTCGTGCGGGAGGATCATGTGGTCGCCGGGCCGCAGCGCGGTGCGCAGCAGCACGTCGGCGGCCCCCATCCCGGACCCGAACACCAGCCCGTGCCGCCCGCCCTCCAGCGCGGCGAGCGCCTCCTGCAGCGCGGTGCGCGTGGGGTTGGCGCTGCGGGCGTACTCGTAACCCCCCTCGCGCACACCCCCCACGCCGTCCTGCGCGAACGTGGAGGACAGGTGCAGCGGCGGGATGACCGCACCGGTGCGGGGATCGGGATCCTGGCCAGCGTGGATGGCGTTGGTCGAGAAGCCGCGCATGGCGGTCACGCTACGGGCATCGTCGGAGTCGCTTCGGGCCGGCATACCGGGTACAGCGCCACAGCCGCCCGGCGGATTCCGCACGGCCGCGTGACCTGCCCTTCAGATCCACTGTCGCCCCCCGGCTGCACCGCTCCCTCCCCCTCGCACCCCGCGCCGCGAGCCCACCCGGCCGAACGAGAGCGGCTCTCGTCCAACCAGATTGGACGAGAGCCGCTCTCGTCCGCCGAGGGGGCGCCACGGCGGGGTGTGCGCGGTCAGCTGCCGAGGAAGGCGAGGACGTCGGAGCGCGTGACGACCCCTGCGGGCTTGCCGTCGACGAGGACCAGGGCGGCGTCGGCGTCGGCGAAGGCGCTCATGGCGGTGTCGAGGGGCTCGCCCGCGCCGATCGTGGGCAGCGGTTCGGACATGTGCTTGTCGAGGCGGTCCGACAGCTGGGCGCGGCCGGTGAACAGGGCGTCGAGGAGGTCGCGCTCGATGACCGCGCCGGCCACCTCGGCCGCCATCACCGGGGGTTCGGCGCGCACGACCGGCATCTGGGAGACGTGGAACTCGCGCAGGTAGTGCACGGCGTCGGCGACGGTCTCGTTGGGGTGGGCGTGCACGAGGTCGGGGATGGTGCCGTCCTTGCGGCGCAGCACGTCGCCGACGGTGGAGCCCTGGGCGGGCGGGAGGAAGCCGTAGCCGGCCATCCACCGGTCGTCGAAGACCTTGCCGAGGTAGCCGCGGCCGCCGTCGGGCAGCAGGACGACGACGACCGCGTCCTCGGGCAGCTCGGCGGCCAGCCGCAGGGCCGCGGCCGTCGCCATGCCGCACGAGCCGCCGACCAGCAGTGCCTCCTCGTTGGCGAGGCGGCGGGTCATCGCGAAGGAGTCGCCGTCGGAGACGGCGATGATCCGGTCGCAGACGTCCTTGTCGTAGGTGGTCGGCCAGAAGTCCTCGCCGACGCCCTCGACCAGGTACGGGCGGCCGGTGCCGCCGGAGTACACCGAGCCCTCCGGGTCGGCGCCGACGACCTGCACCCGGCCCCCGGACACCTCCTTCAGGTAGCGCCCGGTGCCGCTGATGGTGCCGCCGGTGCCGATGCCGGCCACGAAGTGGGTGATCTTCCCGTCGGTCTGCTCCCAGATCTCCGGGCCGGTGCCCTCGTAGTGCGAGCGGGGGTTGTTCTGGTTGGCGTACTGGTTGGGCTTCCAGGCGCCGTCGATCTCGGAGACGAGGCGGTCGGAGACCTTGTAGTAGGAGTCGGGGTGGTCGGGGTCGACCGCGGTCGGGCAGACGACGACCTCGGCGCCGTAGGCGCGCAGCACGTTGCGCTTGTCCTCGCTGACCTTGTCCGGGCAGACGAACACGCACTTGTAGCCCTTGCGCTGGGCGATCATCGCGAGGCCGACGCCGGTGTTGCCGGACGTGGGTTCCACGATCGTGCCGCCGGGGCGCAGCTCGCCGGACGCCTCGGCCGCCTCGACCATGCGCTTGGCGATGCGGTCCTTCACACTGCCGCCCGGGTTCATGTACTCGACCTTGGCGAGCACAGTGGCCCGGATGCCGTCCGCGACCGGACCCAACCGCACCAACGGCGTGTTGCCGACCAGGTCGGAGATGTGCTCCACGTAGCGCATGCCGACATGGTCGCACTCGCCGCGGAACGACGAGCGGGTGTCGTACGTTGGCCGCCCGACAGGACAGGGGAACACTCCGATGGCGGATCGACGAAGGACCAACCCGGCGAAGCGGGTCCTCGCGCTGATCGCCGGCGGCGTGCTGCTGGTGGTCGGGCTGGCGCTGCTGGTGCTGCCCGGTCCCGGCCTGCTGCTCGTGCTGTCCGGGCTGCTGGTGCTGTCCAACCAGTTCCCCTCGGTCGAGAGGTACGTCGACCCGGTGCAGGACCGGGCGATGCTGGCGGCGGAGCAGAGCGTCTCCTCGCCGCTGCGGATCGCGGGCTCGGTGCTGGCCGGGCTGGTGCTGGTCGGCGCGGGCGTGGCGTGGGGGCTGCTGGGGCCGCGGGTGCCGCTGGGCGGCTGGCCCACCGGGTCGAGCCTGATCCTGTCCGGGCTGATCCTGCTGGGCCTGCTCGTCTACAGCTACCGCCGGGTCGCGACCCGCAGGCGCGAGCAGTCGGGCGACCGCTCGCGCCCGGCGTAGCCGCGGCGCTCACCCCGGCACCGCGTCGACCGCGTACGCGGCCGGCGACGGCGCCGGGCACTCGGTGATCGGTTCCGGCCCGCTGAACGCCAGCACGGCGACGCCGACGAGCGCCGTCGCCACCACCGCGAGCACCGCGACGGCGACCCGCAGCCTGCGCACCCTGCCGCTCTGCGCGGCGTGGTCGGTGGCGTCGTGCTCCAGGCTGGCGCGCAGGAAGCGCAGCTCGCTGGGGGCCAGCTCGTCGCCCGCCGTCCCGGCGGCCCAGTCGACGGCGTCGGCCAGCGGGGTGCCGCGCAGCAGCAGTCCGGGGTCGGTGCCGCCGTCCTGCCAGCGGCGCGCGGCCTCGGCCAGCGCCCCGCGCACCGCGTGCCCGGAGCGGTCCTCGGCGAGCCAGCCGACCAGCCGCGGCCAGCAGTGCAGCAGCACGTCGTGGGTGATCTCGACGGTGCCCTCGCCGAGGGTGAGCACGCGGGCGGCCACCAGCCGGTCGACGACCGGGGCCGCGTCGGCCAGCTCGGCGAGCTCGGCGATCGGCGCCCGCCTGCGGGCGGGCTCGGCGTCGTCGGCGACGCGGACCAGGCGCAGCAGCACCGTGCGCAGGAGCCGCTGGTCCTCCACGGAGAGCCCGGCGTGGACGGCCTCGGCGATCCTGGTCGCGGCCCCGTCGAGCCCGCCCCCGGCCCGGTAGTCGGCCACGGTCAGCTCGGCGCCCGCCGCGCTCGCCCAGGTCGCCGACAGGGCCAGCGACAGCAGCGGCAGCGCCCCCGGGGAGTGCGCTCCCCCGGCCGAGCCGTCGCGCAGCTCGTGCAGCAGCAGCTCGACGAGCCCGTCGCCGACGGCCCGGCCCGCCCCGGTGGCCGGTCCGACGATCGCCTGCCGCAGGTCGTCGGGGGCCATCGGGCCGACGGTCACCGGGCCGGCGTCGAGCGCGGCCGCCAGCACCGGTTCGCGGCGGGCCCGCTCGACCCGGTCGATGCGCATGCCGACCACGACGACGGAGCCCTGCGGGCCGGTCGTCGCCTCCTCGAGCATCGTCAGGAACGCCGCGCGCGCCGGGGCCGACGCCGCGAAGAGCTGTTCGAGCTGGTCGAGGACGACGACGGGAGCGGGCGCGCCGGGTCGGGGCCGGTCGGCGCCGAGCAGCTCGGCCAGTTGGCCGGCCGGGTCGGTCCCGGGCGTGCCGTAGCGGACCGGCCGGTTCGGCGCCTCGCGGCGCAGCGCGGCCATCAACCCCGCGCGCAGCACCGAGGTGGTGCCGGCCCCGGACGCGCCGACGACCACGACCAGGCCGCCGCCGGCCGCTCCGGCCTCCGATAATCGCTCGACCAGCCCGGCGACCAGCCCGGCGCGGCCGTGGAAGCGCTCGGCGTCGTCCTCCACGTAGGCCGCGAGCCCGCGGTACGGGTCGGCGGTGTGGGTCTGCGCACCGGAGTCGACGACCCGGCGCAGCGCGCGCACCCACTCCGCGCGCTGCTCGGCGTCGGTCACCTTGCACGCCCAGACGATCTGGTCGAGGCGGTCGGGGGTCGGCAGCGAGCGGCCCTGGACGTAGTCCCGGATCGTCGTGAACGGCAGCCCGAAGCGGGCTCCGGGTGCCTCGGCCGTCACACGTTCGAGTCGTCTGTAGCTCAGGTTCGACCGCGCCTTGAGCGACAGCAGTGCGGCGGCGAGGTCCGCGCGGTCGCGGACGTCGCGCGGATCGGGGTCGGCGGCGTCCGCCCCGGTAGGAGGGTCCTGTGCCATCGGGCTCCTTGTGCGACGACGGTGTGCGGGCGTGGCTGAAGTCGTTCCACATATCACCCAGCGTTACCACTCGGCGCCTGTACGAATTCGTACGGATGGTGCCGGAGGCGCTCCTTCGAGGCGCAGGCGCCCTCCGCGACGGGCTACTGTTCGCCGGCGAGGAGCACGTCACCGGCCCGAAGGGCACATCGGGCGGTGGCGCGGCTCCGCCCGCCGCGGCTCGTCGGGGCGGGGTCCACCACGCGCGGGAGGGGCGTGCCGGTGCGAGCCGGGAGACAGGACGATCCAGGAGGGGAAGTCGCGCGCCGGGAGGCCGAGCTGGACCGGCTGGCCGCGGCGGCCGCGACGGGAGACCGCCGTTCGGTGGGCCGGCTGCTGGAGCTGGTCCGCCAGCCGGTGCTGGGATACTGCCGGGCCCGCATGGGCAGCCGGGCGGTCGGGCTGCAGACCGCGGAGGACGTCGCGCAGGACGTCCTGCTGGCGCTGTGCGGCGCGCTGCCGCGCTACCGCAGCGGCGAGAAGCCGGTGATGGCGTTCGTCTTCGGCATCGCCAGCAACAAGGTCGTGGACGCGTTCCGGGTGGCCGGGCGCGACCGCTCCGACCCCACCGACGGGATGCCCGACGAGCCGGACGCCGGTCCCGGCCCCGAGCTGAGCGCGGTGCTGGGCAGCCAGGTCGACGAGCTGCGCACGCTGCTCGGGGAGATCCCGGAGAACTACCGGGAGGTGCTGGTCCTGCGGGTGGCGCTGCACTACTCGGCCGAGGAGACGGCCAAGATCATGGGGTCCAGCGCCGGCGCGGTCCGGGTGATGCAGCACCGGGCGATGGCCAAGCTGCGCAAGCTGATCGCCGACCGCCCGGTGGGCTGAGCCGCCCCGCGGACCGTCCTGACCGGACGGCCCCGCGCCGGCCCTCAGGCACGCCGTGCGGCCGCCGCGGAGGCGGCCGGATCCTGGGCGAGGGCCAGCGCGACCACGGCCTCGCAGAGCGGGCAGGGACGTCCGAGCGGGGCGGCGAGCGCCGCGGGCAGGAAGATCCGCCCGCAGACCGCCTGCGCCCGACCCGTCTCGGCCAGCTCGGCGTTCCGGTCGCCTGCGAGGTAGTGCGTGACGGGGACGGCACCCTGCTCGGCGACCTGCGTCAGCGCGTCCACCGCAGCCTCCCGCAATCGGGTGGGGTCCGTCCGGCGGGCCGGGGGGCGAACCGCCGGACGGACGTTACCAATCAGCCGAACAGCCGATCGGAATGAAGTCCACCAGGAATTGCCGCGGACAGGCAAGTCGGGCGCCCGAACACCACTCGTCCGGTACTGCGCGCTGATTTCCCGTCCTGGCCCCGGGCGCATTCACCGTCGACGGCGGTCGGTGCGCGCCCCGGCCGCTACGTGCGGATCCTCCCCTTCGGCCCGCTTCGTACTGAACGACACGACCGCGTGCGGTGACCGAGCGTGGCGAACGGCGATCCGCACAGCCGTGATGCGCGGAAATGCTCGACCGCCCCGGTTCGCGACCCGCTCGACAATCCGATGTACGAGCCACTGAATGGCTGTACGACATACGGCGAACGGGCTAGAAAATCGCCGTGTCCGGCTGCGTCAGTCGGTCACCGGGATCGGCGGACGGCGGGCGGCGGCCAGTGCGGGCAGGGTGCCGGCCAGCGCCGCCACCGCCACCAGCGCCACCGCCGAGAGCAGCAGCGTGCCCACCGGCACCACCGCGCGCTCCTGCAGCACCGCCACCGCCAGCACCCCGAAGAGCATGCCCAGGCCGGTGCCGATGACCACCCCGGCCAGCCCGAGCAGGGTGCTCTCCACGCCGATCGAGGCCACCGCCTGGGCCGGGGTGAGGCCCAGCGCGCGCAGCGTCGTCGACTCGCGGTGCCGCTCCCGCACGGCCAGGGCGAGCGCCACGGCCACCCCGCACACCGCCACCAGCACCGTCGCCGCGATCAGCCCGTACGCCACGCCCCGGGTCAGGTCCATCGTGGAGGACAGCTCGGTGCGCAGGTCGGCGGGGACCTGGACGAGCACCCCCTGGTCGGCGGCGACGGCCGTGGACACCGCCAGGCGCAGCGCCTCCGGGTCGGCCCCCAGCACCGGGTCGACCAGCAACTGCCGGTCGGTCGGGGGGTCGGGCACGATGCGCGGCAGGTCGGTCGGGTGCACCGTGACCGGGCCCAGCACCCCGCTGGAGCGGTACACCGCGACGACCCGCAGCTCGACCGGCTGACCCGGCACGTCGAAGGTGAGCGGATCGCCCAGGCCCACGCCCCACACCGCCGCCTGCGCCCGGTCCAGCGCGATCGTGCCGGGCACCAGGTCGGCCAGCGAGCCGGCGTCCGTGGCTCCGTCGCACAGCGCGGGGAACGCCGCCGTGTCGACGGCGGTGACGTCCATGCTGGCCTCGCCCGAGCGCATCGTGGCGCTCTGCACGACGGCCACCTGCCCGGTCTCCGGCAGCGCCGCGATGCGCTGCGGCAGGTCGGCGGGCAGCGCCTGCTGGCCGGCCGCGACGGCCGTCACGTCGGCCGGGAACTTGGACTCGATGCGGTCCTGCACCGAGGAGCTCATCGACTCCAGCCCGACCAGCACGACCGCCAGCAGCAGGCTGGCCAGCACGAGCGCGGCCGCGGTGGTGCTGGCGCGGTTCGGCGCGTTGCGCGTGGAGCGCACGGCGAGCCGGCCCGCCGCGCCGATGACCGGCGACAGCAGCGTGCCCAGCGACCAGGCAACCACGGGCAGCAGCACGGGCCCGGCGGCCACGACCGCGCCGAACGCGGCGATCCCGGCCCCGGAGACCAGGACGAGGGCGATGGTCGGGTCGGCCGTCCCCGCGGCGAGCACGACCGCGGCGGCCGCCGCGGTGCCCAGCACCCCGGCCACCACCAGCCGCGCGGCGGTCACCAGCGGGCTGTGCACCGGCTCGCTGCCCTCGTCGGGGGCCGCCGGGTGCTCACCGCTGACCCGCACCGCCGTCCCGACGGCCGCGACCACCGTGACGACGACGGCGCCGACCACGCAGCCGACGAGCAGCCCCGTCGGCACCGCGGGCGCCGGCAGGTCCTGCCCCATCAGCCGGCGGATCGCCAGCCGCACGCCGTCCACGAGCAGCTGCGACAGACCGATCCCGAGCAGCCCGGCCAGCAACCCGGTGCTGGCCGCGTCGACCAGCAGGGCCCGCAGCAGCTGGCCGCGGCCCGCGCCGACCCTGCGCAGCAGCAGCACCGTGCGCCGCCTGCTCTGGGCCACGGTCGCGTACACGCAGGACGTGGTGAGCGCGGCGGCCAGCACCGCCGTGCCGCCGAACACCGCGAGCGCGGCGAAGATGCCCTCCAGCGACCCGAACGCGCTGCTCAGCTCGGCCGCCCGCACCGAGACGGCGTCGGTCACGACGGCGGCGCCACCGACCGCCGCGGCGAGCTGCGGGCCCACCTGGGCCGGCGTGACGCCGGGCGCGAGCAGCACGTCGAGCTGGGTCGGGTCGGCCCCCGTCATCCGGGTGAGCATGTCCGGGCGCAGCAGCACCGTGTTGACCGCCTGCAGGCGCACGGTGGCCACCCCGGTGACGGTGAACGCGATGGGCCGCCCGTCGGCGCCGGCCAGCGTCACCTCGGCGCCGGGCTGCAGGTTGCGCCTGCGGGCGGTCTCCTCGCTGACCGCGGCCTCGTCCGACTCCGTCGGGAGCCGCCCGGCGACCACCGGGAACCGCGACAGCGGGCCGTCGACCACCGACATGGCCGTCCACGGCTCGCCGTCGCCCGGGGCGCCCGGGGCCGACAGCAGCACCCCGCCCGCCCCGAACCCGGCCACCGCCGCCACCCCGGGCGTGCGCGTGACCCGCTGTGCGACCGCCGCCGGCACCCCCGGCGGCGGTTCCTCCCCGATGACGGGCGCCTGCGCCACCGACGGCGCACCCGCCGTCGCCGGTGGGGTCACCACGAGCGCCGCCGCCTCCGGCGTGCCGGCCAGCTCGCGCACGATCGCGCTGCGCGCGCTGTCGGTGAGCAGCAGGGACGCCGCCGCGAACGCCGTCGCCACCACGACCACCAGCCCGATGAGGAGCTGGCGCCCGGGGCGGCGCCAGCTCTCGGTGAGCACGGCGCGCAGGACGGCGGCGCGCACCGGTGGCCTACGCGGGTCTTGCGGAGGGACCGGCCGGCAGCGCCAGCCGGGGCGCGGCGGCCGGCGCGGCCGGGTAGACCCCGGTGCCGCCCGGGTAGCCGCCACCGGTGGCCGCGGCGCGGTAGCCGCCGGTCACCCAGCCGTCGGCCGGCATCCGGTCGAGCACCGTCAGCGCCTCCAGCACGACCGGGGCCGTCGGGTTGGCGATCTGCGCGGCCAGCGCGCCCTGGTGCAGCAGCAGCACGTGGTCGGTGTGCTCGGCGGCCAGCGGGTCGTGGGTGACCATCACGATGGTCTGCCCCAACTGGTGCACCGACGTCCGCAGGAACTGCAGCATCTCGCGCGCGGTGGAGGCGTCCAGGGCGCCGGTGGGCTCGTCGGCGAAGACGACGTCGGGCCGGGGCAGCAGCGCCCTGGCCATCGCCACCCGCTGCTGCTGGCCCCCGGAGAGCCGGGTCGGGCGCTGCTTGAGCACCTTGCCCAGGTCGAGCGCCTCGACGATCGTCTTCAGCCAGGCGCCGTCGATCTTGCGGCCGGCGACCTCCAGCGGCAGCGTGATGTTCTGCTTCACGCTGAGCTGGGGCAGCAGGGCGTAGGACTGGAAGACGAACCCGACCCGCTCGCGGCGCAGCTTGGTGAGCTTCTTCTCCGGCAGCTGGGTGAGGTCGGTCGGGCCGAGCAGCACCCGGCCGCTGGTCGGGGCGTCCAGCCCGGCCATGCAGTGCAGCAGCGTCGACTTGCCCGAGCCCGACGGGCCCATGATGGCGGTGAACCGGTTGCGCTCGGCGGACACCGTGAGCCCGGCCAGCGCCCGCACGGCGCCGGGACCGCTGCCGTAGTCCTTGACCAGGTCGATGGTGCGGACCCCGGCGTCGCCGTCGCGCCAGGGCACCAGCTCGCCGCCGGCCTCGCCGCCCGCGCCCTCCGGGGCGGGCGACCACTGCGCCTCCTGGCCGGCCATCGGCCGGCCGGTGCCGGGCCAGTGCTCCGGCGCGCGCTGCACCGGGACGAGCTCGGAGACCTGCAGGTGCGGGCCGGAGTCGGTGCCGACGACCGCGTCGATGCGGGTGGCGTCCTGGTCGGGACGGGCGGGGGCCGGAGCGCCTGCCGGGCCGCGGCGCGCGTCCGGCTGGTAGGGCGTGGTGACGTCCTGGCGGTAGGCCGCGCCCGACGGGTGGTCGGTGCGCCCGAACCCGGGCGGGGTCTGCGGGGCGTCCGCGCGGAAGGCGCCGGTGCGGCCGCCCTGCTCGGGCACACCCTCGGGACGCGGGTAGCGCGCGGTGCCCGCGGCCGGGTCGTACGAGCCGGTCATCGCGGCGGGCGCCGCCCCGGGGGCGTAGCGGTTGGCGCGCGGATCGCCGCCGCCGATCGGCGTGGGG
>NZ_JAHDTH010000421.1 GCF_018531445.1 Pseudonocardia lacus | reverse complement strand
GGGCCGGCGCCGCGGGGCCCGGCCGGACGGCCGCGCCGCTGTCCATCGCGGCGGGGGTCGCCGCCGCGTCGTGGCGCGTTCACCTCAGCACCTCCCCCGACTCGATCCGCGCGCCGCGCGCCCAGTCGGGCGCCGGCATCGCGCGCTTGCCCTGCGGGCGCACCTCGCCCAGCCGCAGCGGGCCGGTCGCGGTGCCGACCAGCAGCCTGCGCTTGGTCACGTCCAGCCGGCCGGGCTTCAGCTCGAGCGCCTCGGCGTCCGGGACGGGCTCGACGGGGCCGATCCCCAGGCGCTCGCCGCGGAACGTGGTCCACGCGCCGGGCTCGGGGGTGACCGAGCGGACGAGCCGGTCGACCGCCACGGCCGGGGCCGCCCAGTCGACGCGGGCGTCGTCCACGCTGACCTTGGGGGCGTGCGACACCCCGTCGGCCGGCTGCGGTCGGGCCTCCAGCGTGCCGTCGGCGATCCCGTCGAGGGTGGCGACCAGCAGCCGCGCCCCGGACTCGGCGAGGCGGTCGAGCAGCTCGCCCGCGGTGTCGGTCGGGCGGACGGCCTCGGTCACCACGCCGTAGGTCGGGCCGGTGTCCAGGCCCTCCTCCAGCAGGAACGTCGTGGCCCCGGTGACCTCGTCGCCCGCGCGCAGCGCGGCCTGCACCGGGGCGGCGCCGCGCCAGGCCGGCAGCAGCGAGAAGTGCAGGTTGACCCAGCCGTGCGCGGGGACGTCCAGCGCGGCCCTCGGCACCAGGGCGCCGTAGGCGACGACCGGGCAGCAGTCCGGGGCCAGCTCGCGCAGGCGGGCGAGGAACTCCGGCTCGGACGGGCGGCGCGGGGTGAGCACCGGCACGCCGGCCTCGTCGGCCAGCTGCCCCACCGGGGACCGTGCGGTGCGCCTGCCGCGCCCCTTCGGGGCGTCCGGGCGGGTCACCACGGCCACGACGTCGTGGCGCGGCGAGTCGAGCAGCGCCCGCAGCGAGGGCACCGCGGGCGCGGGGGTGCCGGCGAAGACCAGGCGCACGCCGCTACCTGACCTTCCCGAACATCGGGTGCGGGCTGACCTTGACGGCCGGCGGGACCGGCTCACCGAACCACTCGGCCGCACGGATCTCGGCCATCGCCAGCTTGCGCGTCTCGGGGTCGAGGCGGTCGACGAACAGCACCCCGTCGAGGTGGTCGGTCTCGTGCTGGACGCAGCGGGCGAGCATCTCCGTGCCCTCGACGGTGACCGGCTCGCCGTGCTCGTTCCAGCCGCGGGCCACGACGTGCAGGTGGCGCTGGCAGTCCCAGCGCATCCCCGGGATCGACAGGCAGCCCTCCGGCCCCACCTGCTCCTCGTCGCCGACCACGTCGAACGTGGGGTTGACCAGGTGCCCGGCGATGCCGTCGACGTCGTAGGTGAACACCCGCAGCCCGACGCCGATCTGCGGCGCGGCCAGCCCCGCGCCGCCCTCTTCGTGCATGGTGTCGGTGAGGTCGGCGACCAGCTTGCGCAGCTCCGCGTCGAAGGTGGTGACCTCGACGGCGGGGGTGCGCAGCACCGGGTCGCCGAAGAGCCGGACGGGCTGGACGGACACGGAGCTCCTCGCGAATCGGAGTGGGAACGGGGGGTGGGAACGGGGGGGGTGGGAACGGGTCGGCGCCGACGGACGCCGCCGCGCGCGACCCGTCGATTCTGCCACGCGCGCCGTCGCGGGAGCCGGGCGCCGCAGGCCCGGCCCGGCTCAGCCGATCTCGACCGGATCGAGCCGGACCCGCACCGGGTCGGTGGCCTTGCGCATGCTGCGCGCGGCCTGCGCCTCGTGCAGCGCCGCCCCCAGCGCCTTGCCCCGGGCCCGCGGCACCCTCAGCAGGGCCCGCTCGCGGGGCCCCGCTTCCTCGTCGGGCTCGGCGCCCGCCGCCGGTTCGTCGAGCTCGACCGGGCCGAGCACCTCGACGTCGTCGGGCAGGCCGGCGAGCACTTCGGCGACCGCGCGCGCCACGCCGTCGACCGCGGCCATCCGCACGGCGGGCGGGAAGCCGACCTCGGTCCGCCCGTCGAGCTCGACGCCGGCGTGCCAGGCCGGGTCCCAGCGCAGGAGCGCCTGCACGACCGGCAGGCCGGTCTCGGCGCCGACGACGACCCGCCCACCGGCCCCATGCGGCACCACCAGCGCCGCCGCCGCCAGCCACCGGCGCAGGGCCTCCTCGGCCACGCGCAGGTCGGGCCGGGACAGCAGGGCCCAGCCGTCGAGCAGCAGCGCGGCGCCG
>NZ_JAHDTH010000420.1 GCF_018531445.1 Pseudonocardia lacus | reverse complement strand
CGACGAGTCGGCGGCCTCGGCGGCCGTCGCGGGCTGGCGCGACCGGCTCGGCCCGTCCTACGGCGGCGCCTGGGTGGAGGACGGCGCCCTCGTCGTCGCCACCACCGACCCCGCGTCGACCGCCGCCATCGAATCCTCCGGGGCCCGGGCCCGCCTCGCCGCGCACCCGCACGGCGAGCTGGAGGACGTCCAGGCGAAGCTCGACGGGGCCGCGCCCCGCGCCTCCGGCTCGATCGGCAGCTGGTACGTCGACCCGGTGACCAGTTCGGTGGTGGTCACCACCACCGACCGGTCCGCCGCCGAGTCGTGGGTGGCCGGCGCGGGCGCCGGCACCGACCCGGTGCGCATCCAGATGGCCGCCGACACCCCGCGCCCGTTCGCCGACCTCGTCGGCGGCGACGCGATCCTGGCCGAGGCCGGCGGGCGCTGTTCGATCGGCTTCTCCGCCACCGCCGCGTCCGGCACCGCCTTCGTGGTCACCGCGGGGCACTGCACCGAGATCGGCGGCGACTGGGCGGGCGAGAACGGCGCGGTCATCGGTCCGGTGGCGGCCACCGACTTCCCCGGTGACGACTTCGGCGCCATCCGGGTCGCGAACACCGCGGCGTGGACCCCGACCAACGAGGTCGAGTCGGCGCTGCCGGTGACCGGGTCGCAGGAGGCCGCCGTCGGCGCCTCGATCTGCCGCTCCGGGTCCAGCACCGGCCTGCGCTGCGGGACGATCTTCTCCCGCAACGCCACCGTCAATTACGGCGGCGGCGACGTCGTGCGCGGGCTGACCGGCACCACCGCCTGCGCCGAGCCCGGCGACTCCGGCGGCTCCGTCGTCGCCGGCACCCAGGCCCAGGGCATGACCTCGGGCGGCTCGGGCAACTGCCGGGTGGCCGGCCAGACGTTCTTCCAGCCGCTGGAGGAGGCCCTCGACCGCTACGGCCTCACCCTCGTCACGAGCTGAGCCCCGGTGTCTTCGCAGGGGCGGTGTGATCGGCGCAGGGGGCACAGCACCTGCGCGGACCACGGGGACCCTGCGAAGACGGCCGGTCAGCCCCCGGTGGGCGGGTCGACCGGGCCGACCCCGGCCCGCGACGCCCGGTAGTACCGCCCCACGACCGTCCCCTCCGCGTCCAGCAGCACGAGGTCGGCGCCGTCGAACGCCGCCCGGCGGGCGAGCCCGAGCTGGGTGGCCACGTCCGCGCCGCCTTCGCAGAACATCAGGGTGCGCAGCTGCGGCGCGGTGGCCAGGAACGCGCCGTCGTCGCCGATCAGCCAGGCGCCGTCGACGGCGTTGCAGCCGTCCGAGCCCGCCCAGTCGCCGCCCTCGTCGAAGCGCAGGAACGCGTCGTTCGTCGCGCCGCGGGGGAACCAGTACCCGAGCAGCTCGGGGGAGCCGAGGGGGACCAGCGGGGCGGCGACGGGGGCCGCCGGCGCGGTGCGCAGCCGCTCGGCCTGGTCGGGCTCGCGGCCGGGGTCGACGATGCCGCCGCCGGGCCCCGGTGCCTCGGGGACCAGGCGGGCGACGGGCGCGCCTGCGCCGTCCAGCAGGACGCGGGCGTCGCCGTCGACCCGGAAGGCCGTGGCCGCGGCCAGCCAGTCCGGCGTCGGGTCGTCGGGGTGGATTTCCGGGCCGCCCTCGACGACGTCGATGCGGGCGAGGAAGCCGCCGGCCTGGTCGGCCCGCCAGGTGCCGGTCAGGGTGCGGTCGCCCTCGCGCACCTCGATCGAGCTCGGGTCGACCAGCACCACGCGGTCGTCGCCCTCGACCCGCCACCAGCCGCGCAGCGCGTCCGGGTCGGCGGTGGCGGCGGCCGGGGCGGCGGCCACGGTCAGCGCCGGGGGCGCGGACGCGCAGCCGGCGACCGCCAGCAGGGTCAGCAGCAGGAGACGCAGCATGCCGGGAAGACGGGAGGAAGGCGCCCGGCGGTTGGGCGGCGCGGCGATCCGGACGGCGGGTTCACCCGGAAGGATCACCCCTCACCGCCGCTGCCCACGATCTGGCGCAGGTGCGCGAACAGCTCGCCGCGGCTGCCCGAGCCCAGCCGCTGGCGCATCCGGGCCACGTGGTGCTCCACCGTCTTCGCCGAGATGAACAGCTGCTCGCCGATCTGCTTGTAGGTCATCCCCTCCAGCACCAGCGCCGCCACCTCGCGCTCCCGGTCGCTGAGCGGGCCCTCGCCCTCCGGCGCCGCGTCGACCGGCTCGGGGCGGGCCGGGCCGGTGGGGGGCGGCGCCGGGGCGGCCCGGTCGGCGGCGTCGCCGCC
>NZ_JAHDTH010000419.1 GCF_018531445.1 Pseudonocardia lacus | reverse complement strand
GAGCGCGTCCGCCCGGGCGCGGGCCGGGCGCCGGCGCGTCCGCCGGCCGGTGTCACGGTCACGCTGGCGGCCACGCCGGAGGGCGAGTGGTCGGTCGAGGTCGTCGTGGGCAAGAAGCGCACTGTCCGGCCCACACCGGTCTCCCCGGGCGAGGTCGCGAAGGCCGCCCGCGCGTTGCCGCCGGTCGTCACCGAGGCCATCGAGTCCTCGCTGGAGGCGGCCCGCGCCCGCCAGCTCGACCGCGTGGAGCGGCTGCGCGCCGAGCTGGAGGCCGCCCAGCAGGCGCTGCGCGACCTGAGCGACTGAGCCCGGCGCTACCCGTGCACGACCTCGCGCACCCACCGCCCCCGCGGCTGGGTGTGCAGGCGCCAGTAGTGCTCGGCGATGTCGTCGGGGTCGAACGCCGTCCCGGGAGCCACGGCCCCGGCCACGGTGACCGTGGCCACGTGCACCCCGGCCGGCCCGTACCGCCGGTCGAGCAGGTCCACCGCGGTCCGCACGGCGGCCTTGCCGAGCGAGAGCGACACGTACTCCGGCTTCGGCTCGGGCATGCCGCCGGTCACCAGGAACGTGCCGCGCCCGCGCTCGGCCATCCCGGGCAGCACGTGCGCCGCGGCGGTGAGCGCCCCGAGCACGTTGACCGCCCACGCCCGCTGGTGCTCCTCGACCGACAGCTCGCCCACGGCGTCCGCGCGGATGAGCGCGGCGTTGTAGACGACCACGTCGGGCGGGCCGAGTCGGGCCGCGGCGTCGTCGAGGGCGGCCCGCAGCTGAGCGGGCACCGCCGCGTCCGCGGCCAGCACGACGGTGTCCGCGTCGAGCGGCTCGACCCGCCGCCGGGCCACCAGCGCCACGGCCAGCCCCTCGCGGGCGAAGCGCCGCGCCACCGCCCGTCCGATCCCCGGCCCCGCCCCGATCACCACGGCTCCCGCCACGTCCCGCTCCTCGCTCGCACCCCGGTCCGACGCCGCGACGCTAAGCTCTGACACGGGTGTGAAGGTCAAGCCGGACGTGCGGAGGCGGCGGTGCGGATCGGAGCGCTGTCCCGGGCGACCGGGGTCAGCGGGCGACTGCTGCGCTACTACGAGGAGCAGGGCCTGCTGCGCCCGAGGCGGCTGCCCAACGGCTACCGCGAGTACGCCGAGTCCGACGTCGCCGCGGTGGCGCGCATCCGCGCCCTGCTGGCCGCCGGCCTGCCGACGGCCGTCATCGCCGACGTGCTCGACTGCGTCCACGACGACGGCGGGCGCCTGGTCCCGGTGGCCTGCCCGGGTGTGGTCGAGCACCTGGAGCGCGAGGACGCCCGCCTCGACGCGGCCATCGCCCGGCTGAGCACGGCGCGCAGCGCGCTCGGCGAACTGCTCTCCGCGCTGCCGGGCCGGCAGGGCTGACGGGGCCGCTCAGCCCTCGTCGAGGGCGACCTCCACGTCGTCCGGGGCGATCCCGCGCACCACGGCCAGCCGCCGCGCCTCCTCCTCCTCCAGCAGCGCGCGCTCGCCCCGGGCGAGGGCGCGGAACGGCTGGACGGTGAGCGCGAGCCGCTTGCCGCGCTTGCGGGTGCGCCACGCGCCGGCCACGTCCGCGCCGGCGAGCACGGCGCCCGGCGAGCCCAGCGCGGTCCAGAGCGCCTTGCGGTGCGCCGGGTCGGGCACCAGCGTCTCGCGGTCGCGGCCCTGCAGCAGCGGGTCGGACGGCGGCAGGAGCCGCACGACGTCGGCCGGGCGGGCCGCGCGCACGGCGTCGAGCTGGTCGGCGGGCAGCTGCCCGGCCCGGCCGTCGACCTCGACGGCGACCAGGTCGGTGGGCCAGTCGGGGTGCACGGCGCGGCGGTTGGTGCCCAGGAAGCCCGCGGCGTCGGACTCGGTCGCGGGGGAGAAGAACCTCAGGTAGGTGCCGACGGCGCGGGCGAGGTCGGCGTCGTCGTCGGCCGGGATCCCGACCGGGTCGGGCAGCGGCTCGGCGACCAGCGGCGTGGTGTCCGGGCGGATGCGCAACCCCCCGGCCAACCCGGCCAGTCGCAGCAGCTGCTCGGACACGTGGTCGGTCCCGCACGGCCGGCAGTGCGGCGCCAGGGCGGGTGGGATGCGCGCGGTGACCGCGCTGCTGAGCTCGGACTTGGTCAGCGGCCGGTCGAGCACCGCGGCCACCGCCTCGGCGACCTCCCGGTAGCCGGCCCGCGCGGCCATCCCGACCGCCGCCAGCCGGGCCCGCTGCCAGCCCAGCCGGGCCGCGGCGTCGGCGTCGTCGCGCGGCCAGCCCG
>NZ_JAHDTH010000418.1 GCF_018531445.1 Pseudonocardia lacus | reverse complement strand
CCTGAGAGGTGCTCCTGGTTCGTGGCGGATGTGGACCTTCGCAAGTCACATCCTTGCTGCTCAGGAGCACCTCTCAGCTGTTCGACACACCTCCGCGGCCATACCGGCATGAAAGCGCCGGGCTAGTTGACTGAGGAGGGCGCGATGGGGGGTGCGCGCACGCGGCCCGTGTTCGGGCCGTTGCATCAGGTCGTGATCCTCTTGCTGCTCAGCCCCATCGATCCGTCTGTCGGCTCGCCGGGTCGAGGCCGGGGCACATCAGTCGTCTACGAGTGTGAAGAGTGCGGCAAGACGGTCAGGCGGCGGGTGGCGGCCACCTGGGAGAACTGGCCCTACTGCACGGTGGACGGGCATCGGATGAAACGGCGGCGGAACCCGCCGCGGGCACGGTAGTTGCGGTGCTGACGGGTCTGGTAGCGGCGGGGTCGAAGGCCCTCGGCGGCGCGCGCTTCAGCCTGGTTAACGTCATGCCGGGTGTGCTGCTGGTCGGGGTGGTGCTGGGCGCGGCGTGGTCAGGTGCGTACGGTGGGGGACCGGTCACGCTGGACGCGGTCGCTGACCACATCGGCGATCCGGTGCAGACGATCCTCCTCGTGTTCGGGTTGTTTCTGGCCGGAGTGGTCATTCAGCCGTTCCAGCTGGCGCTCGTCCAGTTCCTTGAAGGCTATTGGGGTCAGGGTGCGGTCGCCGGCCCGGTTGGCGCCGTTGCCGCCGAGTTGCACCGGCGGCGCCTACACACCGCGGCTCTCCGGAGCGGGGCGAGGGCAGCACCGCCGGCATCGAGCCGGTCGGCGGACGTGGTTCGTCATGTTCGTGCCGAGCAAGTTGCCCAACGGATCGGCGCTCGGGCCATTGCCCGCCGAGCTCAGTATCCGGAGGACGCCGAGCGGGTGATGCCGACGCTGCTCGGCAACATTCTGCGCGGGGCTGAGGATGCTGCCGGAAGCCGCTACGGCCTGGACGCTTTGACCGTGTACCCGCGGATGTATCCGTCGATCTCGAAGCCACTCCAGGAATCGATGACGCGCCAACTCGACGCCATCACCTTGGGGGCATCGATGTGTGTCAGCTTTGCCCTCATCCTCATCGCGACGGCGCCACTGATTGTGCTGCGATCCGACGCCTGGAGCCTGATCCCCGTGGCTGCACTCGTCCTCGCAGTTGTCTCGTACCGAGGCGCACTCCGGGCGGCAGCGAGCCACGGCGCACTTTTCGCCGCGGCGTTTGATCTGCACCGCTTCGATCTGATACGAGCCCTGCATTACAGGTTGCCCGAGACGGCCGACGAGGAATGGGAGCTGAACACCCAGCTGACCGAGTTCCTCCAGCAACGTGGGCAAGCCGCCGACTGCGGAATCTCCGATCAGTCGTACGACCACGCAATATACAAGGACATCACGTTCCCGACCCCGGAGCAGGCGGACCCGGATCCCGCCGATGAGCCCTCCGCCGACGAGCCCGATCAGCCCGACGACGAGCGCTCAGATGAATCGCCCCCCACCAGCCCAGGACGTTGACTACCGCGTGCCGCTGCTGGTCCTGCTGTTCTTGTGTCAGCAGGATCAGGTCTAACGAACCCTCGTAACCTATAGCCCGAGCGTGGATCCGACCGGCGGTGACGGTCCAGCCCGCCGGCACGACGATCTCGACGCGTCCCCCGAATAGCGTGACGTCGAACTGAACGGCATGCGTCGGGGGAAACTCGGCGGCTCCAAGGTCGAGACGGAGGCAGGAAAGTATCGCCATCATCGAGATCTGCGACGGCGCCGTCCCGGCGAGGGGGGCAGGACTGCGATCGAACACAAATGAGCGATAGCGCCGCACCTGGTCGATCATCGACGATCCGCCGCTGACAAGAGCCACGACAAACCCTCCTACTATGAGCCCGGCCGCCGGAAGCGTATCCATCTGTATCGCTGGCAATACGTCGTAGCGCGCGAGAAGCCACGTCGTGCCGCCGGCAAGCAACGCCATAGGGCCGATCAGCCTTCCGCGCGGCGCCACGGCACGTACCCCAGCCACCGCCGCCACCGTGAGCAGGATGAACGGACCGACGTCGATGAGCAGCGTGACGACCGTGCCGAGCGCACCCGCCCACCAGGCGGTTCCCGCCATGACCGCCAGCAACCCGAGCACGATCCTAAGCTTGATCTTTAACCTGTGCGCTGCTGGTGAGCGGTGATGGTGCGGTCGCGTTTGACCGTTTTCCCGACATCGTGGCTGGGTGCTGGTCGGTGGTTGCGGGAGCCGAGCGGGCGCCCCGGGCCGGGTC
>NZ_JAHDTH010000417.1 GCF_018531445.1 Pseudonocardia lacus | reverse complement strand
CGGCCACCGCCTCGGCGTCCGCGTCGTCGGCGGCGGCGTCGGCGGCGGCCGCGTCCTCGACCGCGGCGTCCTCCGCGGCGGCGTCCTGCCCGGCCGCGGCGGCGACCAGCGCCTTCAGCTCGTCGAGGCGGGTCCGGGCCGCGGCCAGCGGGTCGTCGGCGGCGGCATCCTCGGCAGCGGCCTCGTCGGCGGCAGCGTCCTCGGCAGCAGCGTCGTCGGCAGCAGCGTCGTCGGCGGCATCCTCCGCATCGGCGCCGGCGGCCTCGGCCGCCGCGTCCTCCTCGGCGACGATGGCCTCGGCGGCGGCCTCGGCCGCGGCCACGTCACCGCCCACCGCCGTCACGACGGCCTCGGCCGCGGTGACGCCCTCCTCGGCGGCCAGCTCGGTGACCAGCGCCGCCCGCAGGCTCGCGTCGGCGGTGGCGACCGGATCGGCCGCCGGGTCGACGGCGACCTCGGCGACGGTGCCGATGCTGACGCCGGTGCCGGTCGTGGCCCCCACCCCGACCACCGCGACGGCACCCAGGCCCACGGCGGCGACCGCCGACATGACCCTCTTCTTCGCGCGCGTGTCCATCATTCCTCCACGCCCCGCAGGGGGCTCGACTCGTAGTGCGTTGTAGTGCTGGGGAGCGACTACGCCGGGCGATGCTACATAGCGAAGGAAATACGTCGAATCGAATGCGAACCCGCGCGCACGGTCGAGGCCGCCGGCTCCGTCGTTCCGCTCCGTGAGCCGTCGTTGATCACGGCACGCGCGACGTCTTCCCACGTCAACAACCTTGTCAGAGCACGAGCAGGGCCCGCTCGTACCGTCCGATATCCATCCGTGATCACGCTGTGTCAACGTCGAACGGGGCGACAGTTCAGCCGATTGGCCCAACATCGCCGGAGTGCCCATTCGTGCGGCCCCGGCCGCGAATCGGGCCGGACGACGGGCACGCACGAACGATATCGGGATTCGGTTCTGGCGCATTCCCGCCGCGTCGGCGGAGCACGCCGCGGCGCACCCCCGCGTCGACATCCCGCCCGGCCACCAGGATGATCGACGCCGGACCGGCACCCCACCCCGACGATCGGCGGAGCACCAGTGATCAGCGACGACGAGCGCATCGCGCTGTTCCTCGACTACGAGAACCTCGCGATCGGGGCCCGCGACGGGCTCGGCGTGGCACCGTTCGACTTCGGGCCCATCGCCGACGCGCTGGCCGAGCGCGGCCGGGTCGTCGCCCGCCGGGCCTACGCCGACTGGTCCTACTTCGACGAGGACCGCAGGCTGCTGGCCCGCGCGCAGGTGGAGCTCATCGAGATCCCGCAGCGGCTCGGCGGCTCCCGCAAGAACGCCGCGGACATCAAGATGGCCGTGGACGCGATCGAACTGGCCTACGAGCGCGGCTTCATCACCACGTTCGCGATCGGCACCGGCGACTCCGACTTCACGCCGCTGGTGCACAAGCTGCGCGAGCTGGACAAGCGGGTCATCGGCATCGGGGTGCAGTCGTCGACGTCGGCGCTGCTGCCGCCGGCCTGCGACGAGTTCCTGTTCTACGACCGGCTGCCCGGCGTCGAGCCGGTGGCGCCGGTCCGCGCGCCGCGCCGGGGCCGCCGACCGGCCGCGGCGGCGACCGCGCCCCCTGCTCCGGAGCCCACCCCGCCGGTCGTCGAGGCGCCGGAGCCGCCCGCCGAGGACGACGGGCCCGCCGACGACGCCGACCGCGATCTCGGGGCCCTGGTGGCCCGCACGCTCGCCGGCCTGCAGCGCCACACCGACGGCCCGGTGCTCGCGTCCCGGGTGAAGCGGGCGATCCTGCGCAAGGACCCCACCTTCGACGAGGCCGACCACGGCTTCCGCAACTTCTCCGAGCTGCTGCGCCGCCTGGAGACCGAACGGGTGGTCGAGCTGCGCCCGGGCACCGCCCAGGGCGACCCCGAGGTGACCTTCCCGCAGGGCGAGTCGGCCGAGGCCGCGGAGGCGGCGGCGTTCCGGCTGCTGGTGGACGTGATCACCCGGCTGCGCACGCCCCAGTCGCGCCCCCAGCTGAGCGGGTTGAAGAACCAGCTGCGCAAGCGCGAGCCGGGGTTCAGCGAGAAGCGCTACGGCTTCAACAGCTTCTCGGCGTTCGTGCGGGCCGCCCGCGCCCGCGGCCTGGTCACCATGGACTGGGACGAGGACACCGGCGACTACCTGCTGGACGTGCCGGCCTAGCCGCACGACCGGCCGCGTGCCGCTCGCCGGCCCGGCGCGGCGATGTCGTGACCGTCTTCGCAGGGGCGGCGCGGTCCTCGCAGGTGCCGTGCACCCTGCGCCGACCACGCC
>NZ_JAHDTH010000416.1 GCF_018531445.1 Pseudonocardia lacus | reverse complement strand
GGCGCGGCGGACGGCAAGGGGCGTGCCACCCCCCGCCGGCTGACCAGCCGGCGGGTGCCGCGCGCCCGCAAGCCGGTCGAGGGCGACGCCGCCGGTCCGCTGCTGCGCAGGCGCGCCGTGGCCAGCCTCGCGGTGGTCAGCCTGATCGCCGGTGGCGGGAGCTACATCCTGACCACCGAGGTCGCGCCGAACCGACCGCCCGCCACCGTCCCGCCCGCGCCGGACCCCGCGCTGGCCGCCAGCCAGTGGGAGACCCGCGCCGAGGTCGCGCTGGCCTCCATCAACAAGCAGCTCGACGCCGCGGCGCAGGCCGAGGCCAGCTGGCTGCAGATCCCCGAGGCGCGCCGCGGCAGCCGGCCGCCGGCGGCGGTGCAGGCCCTGCTCGACCGCAAGTCGCTGCTGGAGCAGCAGCGGGTCACGCTGGAGTCGCAGCTGGCGACCGTGCGGTCGCTGCCCGAGGTCGCCGCGGAGCTGTCCTCCACCCAGGCCGAGCTCGACTCGATGGAGCGGGCGCTCAACACGGCCCCGGCGACGTCCTCGATCGACCAGGTCGAGGCCAGCCGCCAGCTCGAGCAGCAGCGCCAGCGGCAGAAGGAGCAGCACGAGCGCAACCAGCGCGAGCTGGAGCAGGTGCGCTCCGGCGTCGGCCAGATGCTCGCCCAGCCGATCCCCGACGTCCAGGACCACACCAGCGCCGTGGTGCAGCGCGTCCACCAGGTGATCGCCGGCCTGCCCGACCCGACCCCGCCGCCGTCCAAGGCCGACCGCCCGCACCGGCCGGAGGCCACCCTGCCGCGCAAGGGCGGCTCGCACGAGCGCGAGCGCCAGGACGTCGGCCGCGCCGCCCCGCCCGACCCGTCGCGCGACGTGCTCGCCGCCGGGGCCGACGGGGACCGCGACCGCGGCGACCACCGCGACGAGGCCCGCGAGTCCGGGGGCGACCGGGGCGACGTCTCGGTACTCGCGCTGCCCGCCGCCGGCCTCGTGCTCCACGAGGGCGGCGAGTCGTCCCGGCCGATGGGCAAGGCCGAGCGGCTGGCCGCCCAGGCGTTGGGGGGCGACTCGCAGGACCACTCCGACGAGGGCGAGCGCTGGTTCGACCGCGTCGCAGGCGAGTCCTCGCACGACGACGACGGCGACGAGGGCCGCTCGGAGGACAGGTCCGACGACAAGTCCGACGAGCACGGGTCCGGCTCGCACTCCGACCACGACTCCGACGAGCGCGGCGGCCTGGGCGAGCACCTGGGCGACATCCTCGACCCGCGGGGCGGCCACTCCGACGACGACGAGAAGTCCGACCACGGCAGTGGCGACAAGTCCGACGACAAGTCCGACGACAAGGGCCACGACAAGGGCGACAAGGGCGACCACAAGGGTGAGGACAAGTCCGACGACAAGGGGCACGACGGGTCCGACGGCGTCGGCGGCCACCTCGGCGACATCCTGAACCCGGGCGGCGACCACAAGTCCGACGACAAGGGCGACAAGGGCGACGACAAGCACGGCGACAAGCACGGCGACAAGGGCGGCGACAAGTCCGAAGACAAGGACAAGGGCCGGGACAAGGGCCGGGACAAGGGCAACGGGTCGGGCGACGAGGACGAGAAGGCCGGCGACCGGCACGACGTCAAGAAGCCCGAGAAGGACGGGTCCCAGGACGACAAGTCCACGGACAAGGGCGGCGACAAGCCCGAGGACAAGGGCCGCCACGGCGACAAGGACCGCGACAAGTCCGACGAGTCCAAGGACGACAAGGGCGACAAGCACGACGACAAGCACGGCCACGGCGACAAGGACCGCGACAAGGACCACGGGTCCAAGGACGACGACCGCCCCGGCGACAAGCACGACGACAAGCACGACGACAAGCACGACGACAAGGACGACAAGTCGGGGGACAAGGACGACAGGTCCAAGGACAAGGACGACAGGTCCGACGACAAGAGCGACACGTCCAAGGACAAGGACGACAAGTCCGACGACAAGAGCGACACGTCCAAGGACAAGGACGACAAGTCCGACGACAAGGACGACAGGTCCAAGGACAAGGGCGAGAAGTCCGAGTCGAAGGACGAGAAGAAGTCGGAGAAGAAGTCCGACGACTCGGGCGACGACTAGTGCGGTGACCACTTAGGTTCACCGGGTCATGCTGCTGCAGGTCGTCCCCAGCGGCGTTGGCGTTCGCTGCGGACTCGTGCTCGTTCGCGGCGTTGGGCGGCGAGGACGTCCGGGTGGCGGGCGTTGGCGTTGCGCCAGCGCAGATACGCCTGCAGCCGGCGCGCCAGCGCCGGGTGGTTGGGGTGGTTCGAGGCGCCCATCACGAAGCTGCGCAACGGCCCGAACTGCGCCTCGATCGGGTTG
>NZ_JAHDTH010000415.1 GCF_018531445.1 Pseudonocardia lacus | reverse complement strand
ATAGACGGGAAGGACTCGGGAGGAGGTCCTTGGGTCTGATGGCTCACCTGGATCCGAAAGGTGAAGGGGACAGTAGCATGCCAGGAAAGCGGTAGTCATGCTCAGGCGTATGAGGTGACGTGCCGCGGGACCCGCGCGGTATGGTGAAAGCTGGATTGCCTGAACCCTAATCTCCAGTCGATGAAATGCGCCATCCACCGGAAAGACGCCTGGAACCGGTGCCGTGTCTTGTGGCGACGTATTATGGCCGCCGCCACAACCCCGAGGTGCGGAGCGATGTCCAACGAGGACATTCAAGGAGATGAGTGGGGCACCTAAGTCGCGCTATCACGTATGACGAAGACGAACGTGGGATCGCCTAAGGGGCGCGAGCCCTAAGGTGACGGAGGCCCCGTAGTAGTCGTGGGAGCAACGCCCCACCAAGGGGAACGGGAAAGCCGTTCACAGGGCGAAGGGGGCCAGGTGATCGGACGCTCATGGCCCGAGAGGTATGCGCAATGCAGAACGCCGAAACGGTACTGAGTGTCCTGCGTGATCGTGGTAGGCGTGGCCTGCCGCTCGAAGAGCTGTATCGACAACTGTTCAACCCCCAGCTGTATCTGTTGGCGATCGGGCGCCTGTACTCCAACCACGGAGCCATGACGCCCGGGGTCGACGGGGAAACCGCAGACGGCACGTCACTGGCCACGGTCGACCGCATCACCGATGCGATGCGCCACGAGCGCTACCGATTCCGGCCGGCACGACGGGTCTACATCCCGAAGAAGAACGGGAAGAAGAGGCCGTTAGGTCTTCCGTCCTGGTCGGACAAGATCGTCGGGGAAGTCGTTCGCCTCCTCCTTGAGGCGTACTACGAGCCGCGATTCTCCGACCACTCTCACGGGTTCCGTCCACGCCGCGGCTGCCACACCGCCCTCGGCAAAGTAGCGGATACCTGGACGGGCACGACCTGGTTCATCGAGGGTGACATCGCCGACTGCTTCGGCTCGCTGGATCACGACGTGATGCTGTCGACCTTGGCTGCGAACATCCACGACAACCGGTTTCTGCGGCTGTTGCGCAACATGCTCCAAGCCGGATACCTGGAGGACTGGGTCCGGAACGCCACACTCTCCGGCGCACCGCAGGGTGGGGTGACCTCGCCCGTCCTCTCGAACATCTACCTGGATCGGCTGGACAGGTTCGTCGAGACGGTTCTCATCCCGGAATACACCCGAGGCGTAGTAAGGGCCAAAAACCCCGCCTACCAAAGGACCGAATCGGCCCTGCGACGTGCCCGACAACGCGGCGATCACACCGCAACGCGGGACCTGCGCAAGCGGCTGCACGGTATGCCCAGCATGGATCCCCAAGATCCCGGCTACCGACGGCTACGATACGCACGCTACGCCGACGACACCCTGCTCGGGTTCACCGGACCCAAGGCCGAAGCCGAGGAGATCAAGAACCGACTCGCGACGTTCCTGCATGAAGATCTCAAGCTGGAACTCTCGCAAGAGAAGACCTTGATCACACACGCCCGTACCCAAGCGGCGTCCTTCCTCGGTTACGAAATCACCATCCTCCACAACGACCGCAAAATGACCAGAGGCCGTCGCACGGCCAACGGTACAGTCGCGCTCCGCGTGCCCAAAGCGGTGATTCGAGCCAAAAGCGCCCCCTACCTCACGCGCGGCAAACCCGCGCACAGACCCGAGCTGACCAATTATGACGACCACACGATCGTCGGCATCTACGGATCGCGGTACCGGGGCCTCGTCCAGTACTACCTGCTCGCCGGCGATGTCTTCCGACTAGACCGGCTGGAATGGGTCATGAAGACCTCCATGCTCAAAACCCTGGCAGCCAAGCATCGCTCGACCGTGACGACGATGGCCAACAAATACAAGACCACCGTCGCCACCCCCGTCGGGCCACGCCGATGCTTCGAAGCCAGAGTCGACAGAGCAGACAGGAACCCACTGGTCACACGGTTCGGTGGCATCCCACTACGGCGGCAGAGGAAAGCGGTACTCACCGACCGCAACCCCGCCCTGCCCGCACCGCGCCGCAAGGAACTGATCACCCGGCTCCAGGCGGCACGATGCGAGATCTGCGACCAAAGAACCACCGTGGAAATCCACCAGGTTCCCACACTCGCAGACCTCGTCCGGACAGGACGACCACAGCCGGCGTGGGCACAACTCATGGCAGAGAAACGGCGCAAGACACTCATCGTCTGCACCCCCTGCCACGACACCATCCACGCGCGGAACCCAACCACAACACCCACGCAGTAATCACCAGAGAGCCGGATGCGAGGAAACCCGCACGTCCGGTTCGGGCCGGGGGCCGCCGGAAAAGGACCCGCCACAGCGGCGGGCACCTCGCCGGCGGCCTACCGGGGC
>NZ_JAHDTH010000414.1 GCF_018531445.1 Pseudonocardia lacus | reverse complement strand
GTCGCCGAGGTGGCCAGCAGCGCCAGCTCGGGGCGCAGGCCGGCGCGGGCGTCGAGCAGCAGCGCCAGCAGCAGGTCGGCGTCGAGGTGGCGCTCGTGGCACTCGTCGAGGACGACGGTGCCCACGCCGGTCAGCTCGGGGTCGGCGATCAGCCGGCGCAGCAGCAGCCCGGAGGTCACGACCTCGATCCGGGTCTCGGCGGACGTGCGTGACTCGCCGCGCACCGCGTAGCCGACCCGCCGCCCCACCGGCTCCCCGAGCAGGGCCGCCATCCGCGCCGCCGCGGCCCGGGTGGCCAGCCGGCGCGGCTCGGCGACGACGACCCGCTGGTCGCTCGCGGCGGCCAGGGCCAGCGGCACGAGCGTGGTCTTGCCGGTGCCCGGCGGGGCGACCAGCACCGCCGCGCCGTGCGCCGCCAGAGCGCCGGTCACCTCGCCAAGGGCGGACCGGACCGGGAGGTCGGGCAGGTCATCGGGCAGGGTGGTGGCTATGGCCGTGATTTTCCCCCACGACCAGCTCGGGCCGGACACGGGGTTCACCGGGCTGCGCACCGGACGGCTGGTCGTGCGCCGCTTCGCCGCGGCCGACCTGGCGGCGTTCGCGGCCTACCGCAGCGACCCCGCCGTCGCCCGCTACCAGGGCTGGGAGGCGCCGTACCCGCGCGAGCGGGCCGAGCGCATGCTCGCCGAGCTGGACCACGAGCACCCCGACACCCCCGGGCGCTGGTTCCAGTTCGCGGTGGCGCTGGCCGGCACCGACGAGCTGCTCGGCGACTGCGGCGTGTTCGTCCCGCTGGACCGGCCCTGCCAGGCCGAGCTGGGGTTCACCTTCGCCGCCGAGCACCAGGGTCGCGGCTACGCGACCGAGGCCGTGCGCCGGGTGCTCGACTACCTGTTCCTCGACCGCGGCAAGCACCGCGTCGTGGCCAGCTGCGACGACCGCAACGTGCGCTCCGCCGCGCTGCTGCGCCGGGTCGGCATGCGCCGCGAGGGGCTGCAGCTGCAGAGCACCTGGAGCAAGGGGGAGTGGACCAACGACGAGCTCTACGCCGTCCTGCACCACGAGTGGCCCGGCGGGTCCGAGCAGTAGGCCGGTGCGCGGCGGTGCGGACGCCGCGGCGGGCGGGACCCGTGGGTCCCGCCCGCCGCGCGCACGTGGAGATCAGGGCGTGGAGATCAGGACTTGGCGGCGTCCTTGGCCAGCGCGGCGAACCGGCTGCGCGCCGCGGACACCACGCCGGCACGGTTGCGGTTGCGCTCCTCGAACGCCAGCATCGTGCTGACCTGGTCGGGGTCGGTCAGCTCGCGCACCGCGGCCGCGGCGCCCTGCGCGCTGAGCTCCTCGAAGCCCTTGATCGGCAGCTCGCTGGCCTTGAGGCTGCCCAGGTCGGCCCGGGTCGCGCGGACGGCGTCGGCCACCGGCTCGGCGCCCTCGCGGTCGGCGACCTGCTCGGCCTTGCGCAGCGCGGCGTCGCGGCCGGCGGTGACGACCTCGCGGCTGTCGGAGCCGACCCTGGTCACCGTGCCGACGACCGAGGTGACGGTGTGGGTGACGGTGTCGCGGGCCTGGTCGCCGACCCGGGTCAGGCCGTCAACGGCGCGGTTGACGCCCTGCACGGCGAACCGGGTGGGCAGGGTCACGGCCTGGGCGACGCCACCGGCCACCCGCTGCAGCGGGGTCGGGGCGAGCTTCGCCGGGCCGCCCAGGGCCTCCTCGGCGAGGGTCGTGGTGATCCAGTCGATGGTGCGCGAGTGCTTGGCCACGAGGTCGTCGGCCAGCTTCTCCACGGCGGGCAGCTTCGCCCGCTGGGCCAGCACCTTGACGTAGCGGGCGCGATCGCGCAGCTGGTGCTCCATCGTCAGGTCGGTCAGCAGGGCCTCCTCGACGGGCTGGGCCTGCTCCAGCGTGCTCTTGACCAGCGTGACGACCCGGCTGATCGCCGGGGTGACCACGTCCGGGGCGGCGTCGAGCTCGCGCAGCCGGGCGGTGATCCGCTCGATGCGCCGGTCGGCGTCGGCGGCGTTCTCCCGGAGCTCGCGGCGCACCTCGTCGGTGGTCGCCTGCGCGACGCGGATGCGCGCCGTCTGCGCCTCGGTCCGGGTGAGCTGCTCGATGGCCCTCAGCTGGGCGATGATCGTGTCGGTGGCGACGGTCTCGGGGGAGATGGTGAGTGCCATACCCCAGGGTTAGCCGGGACGATGATCGGTACGCGCGCGGCGGGTGTGAGGTGTTTCTCGGTGACCGCGGGCACCTTCCCCGTCGCTCGGGGTGGCGCCGCTCAACCCCCGTCCACCTCGTCGAGCGCCGCCTGGGCGCGCTGGGTGCGCGAGGCCGCGGCACCGGCCTCCCGCGCGGCCGCCCGCGCCGCGGTCTCGGCCTCGCGCGCGGCGTCGGCG
>NZ_JAHDTH010000413.1 GCF_018531445.1 Pseudonocardia lacus | reverse complement strand
GGCCGCTGGCGCGCTCTACGCCACACCACCGCAAGCCCGTCGAGAATCGGTGACATCGTCGCTGCCGCACGAGTGCTCACCCATTTCGAGCAGATCGAGCTACGCAGATCTTGCTGAGATCACCTCACTGGCCGATGCGAAGACGCCGCACCACGTCACCATGAACCTGGCGTACTACAGCGACACCCCTCTCACCGACCGGGCTCGCCGGCTCGTCAAGGTGCGAGTCCGCCACGGCACAGAGCCAGACGGCGAGGGCGGGGTTCGCGCCGATGCAACATCGAGGTGGGGCCGCAGCGCCAACGGATTCCCCCGCCTCGAGGTCTACATCCACCTCGGCCGCCTGGTCCGCGCCGGCCACACCGTCGTGAGCGAGTGGCGCTGGCCGGGCTACTCGGTCGACCTCATGTCCGGCAAGTCACCCGAGACGTTCGACGTGCTGTTCGTCAAGACGATCCGGCACTTCGAATACACCGTGACGTTCCGCAGGGCCGCCACGACCGACCGCCTCCGCATCATGGAGGTCGACGCACCGAACATGAAGCGGGAGCGGAAGGGGCAGGACATCCGGGTCAGCTTCTGGGGCGACAACCCACCCCTGAACTCGAGGATGGGATTCAAGGCCGACTACGCCAGCGGGGAATGACGAAGACCCAGCCGACGGCGGGGCCTTCGTCGAAACGGGTCAATTCCCGCCTGTCTCCGAACCGCCGCTCATGCTGACTTCCTCGATCCTTCGTCTACCACCTGCGAGCTGCGGGTGGAGCCTATCGACGTGAAGAGACGATCTTCGTGGACCCCCTCGTCGTCGTCAACGAGTGAAGACCCCTTCTCCTCGGACGAGCGCGCAGACGCGCCGATCGGGGCGGCAGCCACCGGTACTGGTCGCTGACCGACGATGTCGCATCATCCCGTTGAGGGAGCCGCTCCACTTCGGACTCGCGAACCGGTACTGATCGTTACGCGGTACGGGCAGGCGCCTGCCCGGCGGATCGCCGTGCAGGTCCGCCCTCCGGGCGTTGTGCGCCACACCACAACCGGTCCCAGCCTCCCCGTCGCGCGGAGCTCTGCACCTGCAGGCGCGCCCGGCGCACCGAGAGTCGTAGCAACCTACGTACACATATGCGTATAGTCCCGGTGTCCGAACGATACGGGGGATCCGATGACACGACCCACTGGCCGGCCGCCGGCGCCGCCCACCGCGCCCACGCGCCTCCTGCACGTCGACAACCTGCGCACCGTCCTGACGGTGCTCGTGGTCGTCCACCACGCCGCGATCGGCTACAGCAACATCCCGCTCTGGTACTACGTCGAGGGGGCGACGGACCCGTCGGGAACGCTGCTGGACATCCTGCTCGTGCTCAACCAGTCGTTCTTCATGGGCGCCTTCTTCCTCATCTCGGCGCTGTTCGTGCCGGGCTCCTACGACCGCAAGGGGCCCGGCCCGTTCCTGGGGCAGCGGCTGCTGCGCCTGGGGGTGCCGCTGCTGGCCTGGCTGCTGGTGCTGCGTCCGTTGATCAGCTTCGACATCTACGCCCGGGACACGGACCGAGCGGCCGATCTGTCCTACTGGCAGTACCTGCTCTCCCCGGACCCCGGCCCGATGTGGTTCGTCGAGGTGCTGCTGCTGTTCAGCGCGCTCTACGTCCTCTGGCGCCTGATGGGCCGCTCACCCGCGGCGGCGCCGACGGGGCGGGCGCCCGGCGCGGTCGCCGTCGTCGGGTTCACCGCCGCGCTGGCGCTGGCCACCTACTTGTGGCGCATCGCGGTGCCGATGGGCCAGGAGGTCCTGGGGCTGCCCACCCCGGCGTACCTGCCGCAGTACGCGGCGCTGTTCGTCGTCGGCCTGGTCGCGGCACGGCGAGGCTGGTTGGAGGGCCTGTCGCGGACGGCCGGTCGGGTCGGTTTCGCCGTGGCGGGCGCTGCCGCGGTCGGGCTGCTCCTCGTCATCTTCACCTCCGGCGGTGAGGAGTTCCTCGGCAACGGCACCCTCCCCTCGCTCGTCGCCGCGATCTGCGAGTCGGCGCTGGCCGTCGGCATGGTCATCGGTCTGCTGGTGCAGTTCCGCGCACGTTGGAGCGGGCAGGGGCCCACCAGCCGGTTCCTGTCGACCCACGCCTACGCCGTCTACGTGGTCCACCCGGTCGTGCTCGTCGCTGTGGGTTACGCCCTCGGTGGGGTGGCGGCGCCGGCGGTGGTGAAGTTCGCGCTGCTCACGGCGCTCGCGGTGCCGCTGTGCTGGGCGGTGGCGTACGTGGTGCGCAGCCTGCCGGGCGCCCGGAAGGTGCTCTAGCCGGTGCCCCGGTAGGCCGCCGGCGAGGTGCCCGCCGCTGTGGCGGGTCCTTTTCCGGCGGCCCCCGGCCCGAACCGGACGTGCGGGTTTCCTCGCATCCGGCTCTCTGGTGATTACTGCGTGGGTGTTGTG
>NZ_JAHDTH010000412.1 GCF_018531445.1 Pseudonocardia lacus | reverse complement strand
CGCGGCGGCCGCGTCGCCGGCCAGCACCAGCGCGCCGGCCATGCCCTCCCAGGCCAGCGCGTGGGCGCGCGGGTCGGTGAGGCGGCGGGCGACGGCGAGCGCCTCGCGCTGGTGGCGCAGGGCGGAGGCGGCGTCGCCGCGCAGCTCCGCGACGAAGCCCAGCTCGACCAGGATCAGGTAGTTGCCGGGCTCGTCGGCCAGCCCGCGCTGCCAGCGCAGCACCTCGGTCAGGTGGCGCTCGGCGGCGTCCAGGTCGCCCGCCCGGCGCGCGCCCAGCGCGAGGCCGATCAGGGCGAAGACGCGGCCGGCGCCGAACCCGTGCTCGACGGCGGCCCGCTCGGCGCGCTCGTGCAGCTCGCGGGCGCCGTCGAGGTCGCCGCGCAGCAGCGCCGCGCGCCCCATCCAGGACAGCTGGTAGCTCACCTCGGCCCACATGCCCAGCCGTTCGGCGGTCCGCAGCCCGGCGCGGTGCTGGGCGATGGCGCCCTCGTAGTCGCCGGCGATCTCGGCCAGCGAGCCCAGCGCGAACGTCGTCTGCACCTGGCCCCAGCCCTCGCCGACCTCGTCGAACAGCGCGGCCGCCCGCAGCGCCGCCTCGCGGGCCCCCTCGGGGTCGCCGCGGGCCAGCACCTGGGTCGACCGGTCGGCCAGTGCGGCGCCCACGCCCCAGCGGTCGCCCATGGACTCGAAGGCGCGCAACGCGGCGTCGGTGTGGCGGGTGGCGGCGGGCATGTCGCCGACGGTGGTCAGCACGTAGCCGAGGAACCAGCGGGTGCGGGCGTCCGCGCGCGGGTCGTCGCCGGTCAGGGGAGGGTCGAGGGCGAGCGGTGACGGCGCGTCGCCGTCCAGGACGCGGAGCGCGGCCAGCCAGGCGCGGGCCCTGGCCCGCGCGCCCTGCTCCGGGCCGGGCAGGCCCAGTGCCCTGCGCAGCTCGCGCTCGGCCTCGCCCAGGCGCCCGCGCAGGAACCGGTACCAGGTCAGCGCGCCGGCCAGGCGCAGCGCCCCCGCGGTGTCGCCGCCGGGGCGGCCCAGGTGCTCGGCGGCCGCGCGCAGGTTCGGGGTCTCCCGGTCGAGCAGCGCCAGCGCCGCGCCCTGCCCTCCGCCGTGCAGCTCGGGCGCGGTGCGCTCGGCCAGCGCCAGGAAGTGCGCGGCGTGCCGGTCGTGCGCGCCGCCGTCCTCACCGGCCTCGCGCAGCCGGTCGAGGCCGTACGCGGCGACCGTCTCCAGCAGCCCGAACCGCGGCCCGGCCCCGTTCGGGCGGCTGACCACCAGCGAGCGGTCGACCAGCCGGGCGAGGACGTCGAGCACGTCGTCGACGTCGGGGCCCGCGCAGACGGCCTCGGCGGCGGCCAGGTCGCAGCCCTCGGGGTGCACCGCCAACCTGCGCAGCACCGCGCGCTCGTCGTCGGCGAGCAGCCGCCAGCTCCAGTCGACCACCGCGCGCAGCGTGCGCTGCCGCTGCGGGCCGCCGCGCCGCCCGCCGGCGAGCAGCCGGAACCGGTCGTCCAGGCGCTCCAGGACGCCCTGCACGCCGAGCGCGCGCACCCGCCCCGCGGCCAGCTCCAGGGCCAGCGGGAGGCCGTCGAGACGGCGGCAGATCGCCGCGACGGCGGTCGTGCCGGTGGCGTCGAGGACGAATCCGGGGGCGGCCGCGGCGGCCCGCTCGGCGAACAGGGCCACCGCGGCGAACGCCTCCGGGCGCGGGGCACCCGGCGGGGGCACGGCCAGCGGGCGCACCTCGTGCAGCACCTCGCCGACGACCCCGAGCGGCTCGCGGCTGGTGGTCAGCACGCGCAGCGCCGGGGCCGCGCCCAGCAGCCGGGACACCAGCGCGGCGACCGGCTCCACGACCTGCTCGCAGTTGTCCAGCACCAGCACCACATCGCGGGTGCGCAGCGCGGCGCCCAGCCGCTCCCCGAGGTCGGCCGGGCCGTCGTGCATGCCGAGGGCCGCGGCGACGGCCTCGGCGACCCCGACGGCCTCGGGGGAGCCCGCCCGGTCGAGCCCGGCCAGCTCGACGAGCACGACCTCGCCGGGCAGGTCGTCGGCCACCGCGACGGCCAGGCGCGTCTTGCCGACGCCGCCGGGGCCGGTCAGCGTGACCAGCCGGCCCGTGGCCAGCGCCGCCCGCACCGCGCGGACGTCCTCGGTCCGACCGACCAGCCCGGACAGTGGCGCCGGCAGCGGCGCGCGGCGCGGCGGGGGAGCGGGGGCGTCGAGCGCGGGGTCCTGGGCCAGGATCTGCCGCTGCAACCGGCCCAGCTCCGGGCCGGGTTCCAGCCCGGCCCGCTCGACCAGGCGCGCCCGCAGCGCGGCGTACGCGTCCAGGGCGGCGTCCTGGCGGCCGGCGCGGTGCAACGCGCGCATCAGCAGGCCGTGCAGCCGCTCGTCGGTGGGGTGGGCGGCGGCGAGGTCGGTCAGCTCGCCGACGAGCCCGGCGCCGTCGCCGGCGTCCAGCACGGCCTCGGCGCGGTCCTGCACGGCCGCGAGGCGCTCGTCGTCGA
>NZ_JAHDTH010000003.1 GCF_018531445.1 Pseudonocardia lacus | reverse complement strand
CCCAGCCGCCGGCGGCGGCCCGGGCCGCGGCCACCGCCGCGGCGCACCGGTCGCCAGTGGCGCTCGCGACGCGCCCGACGACGTCGCCGGTGCGGGGGTCGAGGATGGTCAGCTCACGGCTCTCGGTGACGGTCACGCCCACACGTACCTCGTGACGGCCCGTTCATGCGTCGGCGGGCGAGGTGGTGACCCCGATCGCGGCGGAGAGCGCCGCGCCCACCGCGTCCGGACCGATGTCGGCCATGCAGGCGGGGCCCTCCGGGGAGAGCGGGCAGCGCGCCTCCCACCAGCACACCTGCTCGGTGATCGCGGTGGGGCGCCGGTGCGGGCAGCCGGGCAGGCCCTGCAGGTCCACCGCCGGCGCGTCGAGCCCGTAGCGGGCCGCGAGGGTCGGCCCGAACAGCCCGACGGTCCGCGCGCCGACGGCCGCGGCCACCCGGACCGGCCCGGTGTCGGGCCCCACCACCGCACCGCCGCGGCCATCGACGGCGGCGAACAGGGCCGCGAGGGAGCGCAGGTCGGTCGGTGGCACCGGCCGCGCGAGCCCGGCCGCCCACTCCGGCGCCGGGTCCCGCTCCCCCACCACCAGCGCGGGCGCGCCGGCGCGGGCGAGCTCCTCGGCGAGGGCCCTCCAGTGCGGCCACCGCTTGACCGCCATGCCCGCTTCCGGCACGAGGACCACCGGCGCGCCGGTGGGCGCCAGCCGGTGCAGAGCCGCCGCTCCCGCCCGGCGCTCGGCCGCCGTCAGGTGCAGCGCCGGCGGGCGGTACGCGCCGTCGACGAGGCCCTCGGCGGCCAGGATCCGCCAGTAGCGCCGGGCGACCGGCTCGTCGGCCGGCGGGCGCCGCCACAGGTCGGTGACGCTGCGCATCCCGCGCGACTCGATCTCCTCGGCGATCCCGTCGTAGCGGGTCGTGCAGACCACCAGATCCGGGCGGCGGCGGTCGAGCTCGGCGACGACGGCGGCGCGCTCGTGGCCCTTCGCCGCGCGCACAACCTCCGAGACGGCCGGGTCGGTGCGCAGCAGCGCGTCGCCGGGGGCGTGGGTGAGCACCCGCAGCGCGGCACCCGGGTTGCGGCGGGCCAGCGCGTGCACCGACGGCAGCACCATGCAGAGGTCGCCGAGGCCGCCGAGCAGGTCGACCACGAGGACGTCGCGGAACCGGTCAGGCACGGCTGCGGCCCGCCACGACGCCGTGACCCGGGACGCTGCGGCCCAGCACCCGCGCGTAGAGCTCGCGGTGGGCCGCCGCGATGTGGGCCCAGTCCCGCCCGGCGGCCAGGCCGGCGCCGCCCGCGGCGACCCGCGCCCGGCGGGCCGGGTCGTCGAGCAGCCCGCCCAGGGCCTCGACCAGCACCCCGGCGTCGCGGACCCGGGGCGCGACGGCGACCGTGACGCCGTCGACCAGGTCCGGGTCGGGCGGGTCCGCCGCGGTCACGACGGTGGGCAGGCCGTGGGCGAACGCCGAGAGCAGGGCCCCGCTCTTCGTCGTCGCCCCCGCGGTGAACGGGAACGCGGCGACGTCGCTCGCGTGCAGCGCGGCCGAGACCCGCTCGGCGGCAAGGTGCCCGGTCATCGTCACGTGCTCGGTCACGCCGTGCTCCCGGCACACGGCCTCCAGTTCGGCCCGGAACGCGCGCGCCTCCCCTTCCGGGAGGGCCGCCGAGGTGAACCCGCCCAGCACCAGCAGGTGCAGCCGGTCGCGGCCGCCAGCGCGCAGCGCCGCGACGGCCTCGATCAGGTAGCGCAACCCCTTCACCGGGTGCACGAAGCCGAAGAACACCACCACCTCGGCGTCGCCGGGCACCCCGAGCCCGCGGCGCACGGCCGCCCGTCCTGGCGTGCCGCCGAGGTCGGGCACGTTCGGAGCCAGCGGCACCAGCTGCGGGACGACCCCGAGCCGGCGGCGGAGCTCCGCGGCGTGCCCGGCGTTCGTCGTGACGGTGCCCGCGGCCGCCGTGACCAGCCGCCACGTCTCGCGGTCGAACCGACCGCCCCGCTCGACCGCGCGCCACACCGCGGGCGGCACCCACGCCGGCGCGGCCCACCAGCCGTACTCGTGCACGGTGGTCACGACCGGCGCCGCCACCAGGTCGGGCAGCAGACCCGGCCACGGCCGGAACCCGAACGCCGAGGGCGCGAACTGCACGTGCACGACGTCGGGGCGATCCGCGCGCAGCCGCCGGGCCGCCGCCACCACATCGCGCGGCGAGCCGTCGACCTGGACCGGCACGACGTCCGTGCCGGCCGCGCGCAGCGCCGCCGACAGGTTCGCCGCGTAGTCGGCGACGCCGTCGCGCTCGGCATCCACCCGACCCCCGACCAGCGCGATCCGCACCGCCACCCCCACCGTCGCCCGTCCCGTCCGCACCTCGGTTCCCCGTGCGCGGTCGGCGAAACGGGGTTCGCCGCGCCCCCGCCGGGAACGTGCCTGTCGTGACGGTCGATCGGTTCGAGCACCCCGGCGCGCTGGCCGCCCCGCCCATCGACTGGCGGGCCGTGCGGCGCCTGCTCGTCGTGCGCCCCGACAACCTGGGCGACGTGCTGCTGGCCGGCCCCGCGCTGACCGCCCTGCGCGCCGCCGCGCCGGCCGCCCGCATCGACCTGCTCGTGTCGCCCGCGGGCGCGGCCGGAGCGGCGCTGCTGCCCGAGGTGGACGCGACGGTCGTCGCGCGGGTGTCGTGGCAGCGGTTCGGCTCCGACGCGGGGGCGGCGGGAGCGGGCGCGCCCGACGCCGACCTCGTCGCCGAGTTCGCCCGCCGCGGCTACGACGCCGCCGTCCTGCTCACCTCGTTCTCCCAGTCGCCGTGGCCCGGCGCGTACGCCTGCCAGCAGGCCGGCATCCCGGTGCGGGCCGGGCTGTCCAAGGAGTTCGGCGGCGCCGCCCTCACCCACTGGGTGCCCGCGCCCGACGACGCGCTGCACCAGGTCGACCGGGCCAACTACCTGCTCGGGCGGCTCGGCGTCCCGGCCTGCGGGACCGACCTGCACGCCCGGGTCGGCGAGGCCGACCGGGCCGCGGCGCGGCACGCGCTGGCCGCCGCCGGGCTCGACCCCGACGCCCCGCACGCCGTGCTGCTGCCCGGCGCGTCCTGCGCGTCCCGCCGCTACCCCGCGGCCCGCTTCGCCGAGGTCGCCCGGCGGCTGGCGGGGGCCGGGCTCCCGGTCGCGGTGTGCGGCCCGGAGGGCGAGCGCGACCTGGTCACGGAGGTGGCCGCCGCCGGTGCGGGGGTCGAGGCCCTGGTCGGGGCGCTGGACGTGCCCGGTCTGGCGGCGCTGCTCGCCGGAGCCGCGGTCGCGGTCACGAACAACAGCGGGGGCATGCACCTCGCCGACGCCGTCGGCACGCCCGTGGTGGCCCTCTTCGCGGGCACCGAGGAACCCGGGCAGTACCGCCCGCGCTCGGTGCCGGCCGCGGTGCTGACCGTGCCGACGCCGTGCAGCCCGTGCCGCCAGTTCAGCTGCCCGTTCGGGCACGAGTGCCTCGACATCGCCCCCGCCACCGTCGCCGACGCCGCCCTGGAGCTCACCGCCGCGCGGGCGGGACGAGGGCCAGCAGGTCGACCGCCGACGCCGAACGGCCACCGAGGGTCGTCGGCGACTGCTGGTGGTAGGCGCCGCTCGGCAGGATTCCGGCCCCTCCCCGCCGGGCCATGACCCGCTGCTGGCTCAGCACGTCCTCGCCGTGCGTGTCGGCCGGCACGTCGCGCCAGAAGTCGAACCCGCCCGCCTCCAGCAGCGCCGTCCGGTCGAACAGGACGCACCCGGCGGCCCACGCCACCTTGTAGGCCACCCAGCGCTGCGGCGGGGGCAGCGCCCCGGTGTCCAGGCCCAGCCGCTCGGCCAGGTGCACGCCGTTCGCGGCGTTGTGCAGGGTCCAGCGCGACCAGGCCGGGCCGTCCTTGACGACGGTCTCCGGGCGCACCGGGCCGTCCCACATCTCGAACGGGGCGCACTCGTCGGGGCGCACGTCGTCCAGGTGCGACAGGCCCTGCATCGCGGCGGCGACGAACCCGCAGCCGAGCGTGTGCAGCGCCCGGTGCAGCCGGTCGAGCACCCCGGGTTCGAGCCACACGTCGTCGTCGAGGTAGAGCACCGCGTCCGCACGGGCCCGCGAGAGCAGGAACGCCCGCTGCTCGGCGATGCCCCGCCGGGGCAGGTGGCGCAGCAGCTCGACCGGGGTGCCCCGCCGCCGCAGCGCCCGCACCAGGGTGGTCGCCGACGGCGTGTCATACGCGGGCGGGCCGTCGGACTGGTCGGAGACGACGACCCGGAAGTCCACCCCGCTCTGCGCGGCCAGGCCGGCCAGCGTCGTCGCGAGCTCGACCGGGCGCCCGCTCGTCGGGATCAGGACGTCGATCGCCGTCATCCGGGCACCGCGGCCAGCACCGCGTAGTCCTGGGTGCCGAACAGCCCCTTCTGCAGCGCCAGTGCCACGGCCGCCGACGCCCGCGCGCTGATCCCGTCGAGCCGCAGCCCGGACAGGTCGAGGTCCTCCTTGGGGTGCAGGCGCACGATCTCGACGTCGGTGAACCCGACGGCGCCGACCAGGAACTCCAGCTGGGCAGGCGGCACCGGGTTGCGGTGGGTCGGGTCGATGTGGAAGTTGCAGGCGCCCATCACCAGGTTCGTCGGGTCCGGCGTCTCGGCGAGGAACAACCCGCCCGGGCGCAGCGCCCGCCGGGCCGCGGCGAGCAGCCCCAGCAGCGCCTCCAGGTCGAGGTGCTCGACGACGTGGAAGGCCGTGACCGCGTCCAGCGACCCGGCCGGCAGCCCTTCGAGGTGCGTCGTCGCGTCGGCGTGCGCCACGTCCAGGCCGCGCTCGCGCAGCCGTCGCACCATGGCGGCGTTGTCGTCCGCGCCGGCCGCCGGCACCCCCGCCTCGGCCAGCAGGGCCAACCACTCCCCCCGCCCCGGACCCGCGTCGAGCACCCGGGGGCCCTCGGCGCCCGGCGTGACCACCGCCCGCACCCGGGGCAGGTGCACCGCCAGCCGCTCGCGGACCTCGGCCTCGGCGCCGCGGAAGCGGTCCTCGAACGCGGGGTAGACCGCGGCGAACCGCGGGCTGGCCCCGGCCAGGACGTCGAGCCGCTCGCGCAGCAGCGCGACCTCCGCGCGCAGGTCGTCCAGTTCGCTCATACCCCCGGACCTCGGGCCGTGTCGGGGGTCGGGGTGGTCTCCGCGTCCATGCGTCCCGGCTTCCCGCAACGCCGCGCTCCAACCGTCCCCGTCGCGGCCGTCGCCGCCCCGCACACCCGCCGCCACGCACACCAGCTGGTCCCGGCGCACACGTCACGACATGTGCGCGGCGATCACGAGATGTGCGCCGACCAGGCGGTGTGCGCGCCACCCACGGGCCAGGAGCGGCCCCGGGCACCTCGCAGCCCCGGGCTGTTTCCTCGCAGCCCCGGCTGTGTTGTCGCAGCGGGCCGGCGGGCTGCGACAACACCCCTGCCGCTGCGCGGACGCCACCACCTCTGCGAGGTGTGCGCCGCACCGGCCCGCGGTCAGGCGGCCGGGCGGATGTTGTGGTTGAGGTGGAAGGCGTTGTCCGGGTCGTAGCGCGACTTGAGCGCGGTCAACCGGGCGAGCTTGTCCGCGGAGTACGCCCGGCGCACGCCGGCGTCGCCCTCGTCGGACAGGGTGTTGACGTACACGCCGCTGGCGAAGGGCTCCATCGCGGCCGCGCACCGGCGGGCCACGGCGAAGCGGGCCGAGTCCTCGGCCGGGTCGGTCCACGGGCTGGCCGCGACGTACTCGAAGAGCGTGCCGCGGTGGCTGAACGCGGTGTCGGCGTCGGCCACGTCGTCGATCGCGCCACCGTAGGCCTGCAGGCCGACGCTGGGCAGGTTCTCGCCGGTGCCGTCGGCGGTCCCCCGGCGCAGGAACGCCTCGATCGCCGCGTCGTCGAACCCCCGCAGGAAGTGGCCCTTCCAGTACCGGCGCAGCGCGTGCCCGTCGGTGGCGTCGTCGCGGCGCTGCAGCTGCAGGTAGGTCCGCTCGACGACGTGCTCGGCGACCGGCCGCCCGAGCGCGCCGATCCGCGGGGCCAGCCGCCGGCCCCGCTCGGGGTCGCCGACCCAGACGAACCCGACGGTGAGCAGCCCGTCGGCGCCGATCCCGGCGGTGAAGGTGGCCTCCCGGGGCGCCTCGGCGTTCAGGTCGCGCCAGCCGCGCAGCACCGCGGCGCCCTGGTCGAGCCCGAACGAGTACTCCGCGGTCAGCGCACGGGTGCCGACCTCGTGCAGGCGGAACTCGAACTCGGTGACGACGCCGAAGTTCCCGCCCCCGCCGCAGAGCCCCCAGAACAGGTCGGGGTGCTCATCGCGGGTCACCCTCACGACCTCGCCGGCCGCCGTCACCAGCTCGAACGACTCCACGTTGTCGCAGGTCAGGCCGTGCTGACGGGCCAGCCACCCCATCCCGCCGCCGAGGGTGAGCCCGCCGACGCCGGTGTGCGAGACGTTGCCGGCCGTGGTGGCCAGGCCGTGCCGCTGGGCCTGCGCGTCGAGCGCACCCAGCATCGCCCCGCCCTGCACCCACGCCCGCCGCCGGACGGGATCCACCCGCACCCCGCCCATCGGGGTGAGGTCGATCATCAGGCCGTCCTGCGGGACGGCGTGGCCGACCACGCTGTGACCCCCGCACCGCACGCCGATCTCCAGGTCCAGATCGCGCGCGGTCCGGACGGCGGCGACCACGTCGCCGACGCCGGCGCACCGGACGATCATCCGGGGCCGGTGGTCGACCATCGCGTTCCACACCGTGCGCGCCTCGTCGTAGCCGGGGTCGCCCGCGCGCAGCAGCTGACCGTCGAAGTGGTGGGCCAGGTCCGTGGATCGGTTCGTCATGGGAGAACCCTGACAGCGATCGGTCCGGACGATATGGTCCGATCCGATGGCCGTTTCGGGTACCAATTCGGGTCGCTACGGCGATCTGCCCCTCATCCTGGACCGCTCGGGTCCCGAGGCGCTGCACCGGCAGGTGGGGGCGGCCATCCGCGCGGGCATCCGCTCCGGGCGCCTCGCCGTGGGCACCCGGCTGCCGCCCACCCGCACCATGGCGGCCGAGCTCGGGGTCTCGCGAGGGGTCGTGGTGGAGGCCTACCAGCAGCTCATCGCCGAGGGCTACCTCACCGGGCGCACCGGCGGCTACACCACCGTGGCCGAGTGGCCGCGGCACGTGGCGGCCGAGCCCGCGGCGCCCGCCACGCCCGGACCGGACCTGCGCGTCGACTTCGGCTACGGGCGCGCGGACGTCGCCAGCTTCCCCCGCCAGACCTGGCTGCGCTCGATCCGCCGGGTCATGGTCGAGACGCCCGGCGACCGGTTCCTCTACTCCACCGGGCAGGGCGTCGTCGAGGTGCGCACGGCGCTGGCGGACTACCTCAACCGGGTCCGCGGCACCGCGGCCCACCCGGACACCGTGCTGATCTGCAACGGCTACGCCCAGGCCGTCACGCTGCTCATCGCGGTGCTGGCCCGGCGCGGGGCCCGGCGGCTGGCCGTCGAGGACCCCTCGTCGGACGACGACGCCCGGCCGATCGCCGCGGCGGCGGGCATGGAGGTCGTCGGGATCCCGGTCGGCCCCGACGGCGTCGACGTGGCCGCGCTCGAACGCTCCGACGCCGACCTGGTGATCCTCACCCCGTCGCACCAGTGGCCCACCGGCGGCGTGCTCAGCGCGCAGGCGCGGGCGGCCGTGCTGCACTGGGCCGACCGGCGCGGCGCGCTGGTCGTGGAGGACGACTACGACGCCGAGTACCGCTACGACCGGCAGCCGGTCGGGGCCATGCAGGGGCTGGCCCCGGAACGGGTCGTCTACGCCGGCAGCGCCAGCAAGACGCTGGCTCCCGGGCTGCGGCTGGGCTGGCTGGTCCTGCCCCGCCACCTGGTCGCCGACGTGGCGGCGGCCAAGGTGCTGGCCGACCGCGGATCGCCGGCGCTGGAGCAGCTGAGCTTCGCCGACTTCCTGGCCCGCGGCGAGTTCGACCGCCACCTGCGACGGATGCGCCCGGTGTACCGCAGGCGGCGCGACGCGCTGCTCGCCGCGCTGGCCGCCCGGCTGCCCGACCTGGAACCGGCCGGCATCGCCGCGGGCCTGCACCTGGTGGCCTGGCTCCCCCCGGACCTCGACGAGGCCGCGGTGGTCGCCGCGGCCGCCCGGCACGGCGTCGCCGTGCACGGCGTGACCCCGTACCGGATGGCCCGGACCGGGCCCGGCGGGCTCGTCTTCGGCTACTCCTCGATCGGCGAGCGGGCCATCACCACCGGCGTCGACCTGCTCGCCGACGCCGTGGCCGAGGTGAGGTCGCGGGCATGACAGGTGTCACGGCCCGACCCGTGCGGGATCGGGGGGAACAACCGTGGCAAGCCGTACTTCGCCGGACCGGTTCCCGGACCTAGTTTTCGGTTCATGAACTTCGACGAGAACAACGGTGCCGAGAACAACGGTGCCGAGACCGGGCGCCCGGCGCGAAGCACGAACATCCTGTCCTACCGGTCGAGCGGTTCGATCCTGAGCGTCGGCTCGAAGGACTCCGTCCTGTCGATCGGCTCCGTCGGGTCGGTCCTGTCCGTCGCCTCCCTGGGCTCCGTCCTGTCGGTGCTCTCGGTCGGGTCCTTCGGCTCGGTCCTCTCGGTGGGCGCGTTCGGCTCCCTGGTGTCGCTCGGCGCATTCGGCGCGGTCCTGACGACCGGGTCGGTGACGGTCGCCTGCGCCGCCCTGGTGGCCGGCCTGGTCCTGCTGGTCCTGGTCAGGGGCATCCGCACGCTCGCGACGCCCGCCCGGGGACAGGACCGCGGCCGCGTCGACGCCGCCAAGTAGGCGGCCGACCGCTACCGCCCGTGCTGGCCGTCGTCGACCTTGATGATCGTGCCGGTGACCATCTCGGAGGCCGGCGAGCACAGGTAGAGCAGCGTCGAGTCGAGCTGCGCGGGATCCCCGAGGCGCCGGCGCGGGAAGTGCTGGGCGACGTCGCCGATCCGCTCGATCATCCCGTCCATCATCTCCGAGGAGAACGCGCCCGGCGCGATGGCGGTGACGTTGATCCCGAACCGGGCCCATTCCACCGCCAGCGCCTCCGTCATCCGCGCGATGCCGGCCTTGGTGATCGAGTAGAGGGCGGCGCCGTTCCCGCGGTAGTCGAATGCGCCCATCGAGGAGATGTTCACGATCCGGCCCGGGGTGCCGGCGGCGATCAGCCGCCGGGCGACCTCGCAGGTGAGCACGTACGGGCCGCGCAGGTTGGTGTCGAAGACCGTGTCGATCAGCTCCAGCGGCATCCGGTGCGCGCGCTGGGCGTCCGGCACGCCGGCGTTGTTGACCAGGATGGTGATCGGGCCGAAGTGGGTCTCGGCCTGATCGACCGCCCCGGCGAAGGTGTCGGCGCGGGTCATGTCCAGCTCCAGCGCGGCGCTCCGCCCGCCCCGCCCCGCGATCTCGGCGACCAGTTCGTCGATGCGGTCCTTGCGCCGCGCCGCGACGACCACGGACGCACCGGCGGCCGCCAGCGTGGCGGCGAACCGCCGGCCCAACCCGGAGGAGGCCCCGGTGACCAGGGCGACCTGCCCGGTCAGGTCGTGCGAGGTGTTGGGCAGGGGGAACTCGCTCACGGTGCTCCTCGCCTCGGTGGCACGGACGCCTCCCGGGCCGGTCCGCGGTGCGGGGGCCGGGTCGGGCTGCTCCTGCGACCGTAGACGAACGCGCCTGGTCCGGCGGGTGATCCTGCGCTCGCGGTGATCGGCGGACCGTCGCGGCCGGCGGCGGGGCGTTCGCCCTGCGCGGTAGCGGTCATCCCGCCGCGGGCCGGAGCCCGGCCATGATCGTGCGCACCAGCGCGTCGGTGAACTCCGCGGTCAGCGGCTGGTCGGGGATGAGCAGGCGGTGGTACGCCGCCCCCCACAGCTGGTCGATCACGACCTCCGGATCGACGTCGGTCCGGATCTGCCCGCGCTCCTGGGCGCGCCGCAGCACGTCCACGGCCAGCGCGCGGCGCGGCCCGGAGTACCGCTCCCGGTAGGCCGCCGCCAGCTCGGCGTCGGTCTGCGCCTGGCCGATCAGCTCGGCGATGGCGCGCCCGGCCGGGCCCCGCAGGACCTCGACGAACGAGCGCATCTGGGTGATCAGGTCGGCCTCGATGTCGCCGGAGTCGGGGAACTCCAGCCGGCGCCGCACGGCGTGGGTGTAGCCGTCGAGCGCCAGCGCCCCCTTCGAGGGCCACCACTTGTAGAGGGTCACCTTGCTGGCCCCGGACCGGGCCGCCACCCGCTCCATGGTGAACGCGGCCATGCCCTCCTCGAGCAGGAGCTGACCGGCGGCGTCGAGCACTTCGGCGCGCACCTGGGCCGCGGGTCGCCGGCCCCGACCACGGCGCACGGCCGGCTCGGCGGTGTGAGCGGCGTCACCGGTGCCCATATGGACGCTCCGTTCATATCGTGATTATATGAACGCATCGTACACACAGTTCGACCAGGAGGCACCGATGAGCACCCCCACGCCCGACCGCGTCGCCATCGTCACCGGGGCGTCCGGCGGCATCGGCCGCGCGGTCGCCGAGCGCCTCGCCGCCGACGGGTTCGCCGTCGTCGCGCACTACGCGGGCAACGAGCAGCGCGCGAAGGAGACGGTCGAGGCCATCACCGGTTCCGGCGGCACCGCCGTCGCCGTGCCCGGCGACGTGGCCGACGAGCACGACGTCGGCGCCCTGTTCGACGAGGCGGAGCGCCGCTTCGGCGGCGTGGACGCGGTGGTGCACACCGCCGGGATCATGCTGCTCGCCCCGCTGGCCGAAGCCCGGTTCGACGACCTGGACCGGATGCTGCGCACCAACGTGCGGGGCACATTGGCCGTCGCCCAGCAGGCGGCCCGGCGGGTCCGCCGCGGCGGCGCGATCGTCACCTTCTCCTCGACGGTCGTGCGGCTGGCGCTGCCGACCTACGCCGGCTACGCGGCCAGCAAGGGCGCCGTCGACGCGATGACCCTGGTCCTGGCCAAGGAGTTGCGCGGGCGCGACGTCACCGTCAACGCCGTCGCCCCTGGCCCCACGGCCACCCCGTTGTTCCTCGAAGGCAAGGACGAGGAGACCGTCGCCCGGATGGCCGCGCTGCCCCCGCTGGAGCGCCTCGGCACGCCCACCGACATCGCCGCCGCCGTGTCCTTCCTGACCGGTCCGGACGGGCGCTGGGTCAACGGCCAGGTCCTCGCCCCCAACGGCGGCATCGCCTGATGGGACCTGCCGGGGCCGCCGGCAGGCGTGGACCACCGGTTCCGGGGGTACGTCCGATCCCGTGACCCTGAGCTCCGCCCCGACGGGCGACGTCGGCCGGTGAGCGCGGCGACGCCGCGCTCCGGCCGCCTCGCCGGCGCGGTCGGGATGGTCTCGGCCGCGCACCCCGGCCCCGCGGCCGTCGTCACCGTCGTCGCGGGCCTGCTGGCGGTCGCCGCCGGGCTGCCGGTGGCGACCACCGCGGGCGTCGTCGGGGCCGTCGCGGCCGGCCAACTCACCATCGGCTGGGTCAACGACCTGGTGGATCTGCCCCGCGACCGCGCGACCGGCCGCGCGGACAAGCCGCTGGCGGCCGGCCGTGTTCCGGTGGGCCGGATCGCACCCGCGGTCGCGCTGGCCGGGTGCGCGTGCGTGGCGCTGTCCCTGGCGGTCGGGTGGCGCAGCGGGCTGGTGCACCTGCTGCTGGTGGTCGGCTCCGGGCAGGCCTACAACCTCGGGCTGAAGGCCACGGCGCTGTCCTGGGTCCCGTACGCCGTCGCGTTCGGCACCCTGCCCGCGGTCGCGACGCTCGCCGGGCCGGCGCCGGCCTGGCCGCCGTGGTGGGTCATCGCGGCCGGGGCGTGCCTCGGCGTCGGCGCGCACGTGCTCAACGCCCTGCCCGACCTCGCCGACGACCTGCGCACGGGCGTGCGCGGGTTCCCGCACCGGCTGGGCGAACGCGCCGGGCGCGTCGTGGCCGCGGGACTCCTGGTCGCCGCGTCACTGCTGGCCGCCCTCGGGCCCGCCGGCCGCCGCCCGCTGTGGGTGTGGGGGGCGTTGCTGCTGGTCGCCGCGCTGGCCGCGGTCAGCCTGGCCGGGCGGGGCCGCTGGCCGTTCCGCGCCGCGCTCGGGATCGCGCTGCTCGACGTCGTGCTGCTGGTCGGGGCCGGCTGATGGCCGCGTGGGACCTCGTCGTCGTCGGGGCCGGGCCGGCGGGCGCGGCCGCCGCGCTCGGCGCGCTGCACGAGCGCCCGGGGCTGCGGGTGGCGCTGCTCGACCGGGCCGGCTTCCCCCGGGACAAGGCCTGCGGCGACGGGATCGCGCCGCAGGTCCTCGACCGGCTGGCCGGGGTCGGCGTCACCGGTCTGCTCGACGACCGCGTCCCGGTGGCGCGGCTGCGGCTGACCCGCGGCGGGCGCGACGTCGACCGCGCCATGGTCCGGGCGTCGTACGTGGTGCCGCGCCGGGTCTTCGACGCGCGCCTCGTCGAGGCCGCGCGCGACGCCGGCGCGACGCTGCTGCGCCATCGCGTCCGCGACCTGACCGTCGACGACGACGGTGTCCGCATCGACGGCGGTATCCAGGGCGGCGTTGAGGGCAGCACCGAGGGCGGCACCGAGGGCGGCACCGAGGCGCAGGTGGTCGTCGGCGCCGACGGCGCGCACTCGGTCGTGCGCCGCCAGCTGGGGCTGCCGCCGGGGGCGACGGCCCTCGCCCTGCGCGGCTACGCCCCCGTGCCCGCGTCGCGGCGCGGTACCCAGGTCATCGCCTTCGGCCCCGGCGCGCAGCCCGCCTACGCCTGGTCGTTCGACCGGGGCGACGGGCTCGCGAACATCGGCTACGGCGAGCTGCTCCGCGGCCCGGGCGGGCCGACTCGGGCCGACCTCCTGGCCCGCCTGGAGGACCTGCTGCCCGGGGCCACCCGGGACGGCACCGACTGGCGGGGCCACCACCTGCCGCTCTCCGGTGCGCGCTGGCGCCCCCCGACGGGCCGGGTCCTGCTCGTCGGCGACGCCGCCGGCCTGGTGAACCCCATCTCCGGCGAGGGCATCTACTACGCCGTGAGCACGGGCATCACCGCGGGACGCGCGGCAGCGCGGGCGGTCGCGGCCGGTCGGCCCGCCGACGCCGGGCTCGGCTACGGCCTGGCCGCCCGCGCGCACCTGTTCCCGCACCTGCGCCACACCGCCCTCGCCGCGCGCCTGACGCGCTCCGGGCCGATGCTGGAGGCGGGCCTGCGCGCCGCCGCCCGCGACCAGCGGGTGTTCGACGACCTCGTCGAGCTCGCGCTGGCCCGGGGCCGGCTCACCGCCCGGGTCCTGCGCGGCCTGGGCGCCGCCCTGCTGCGCCACGACCCCGGCACCCGACCGCCACCCCCGCAGGAGAGCTGACGCATGCGCCTACTCGACGTCCACGGCGTCCTTCCCGACCACCGCTACCCGCAGCGGGAGATCACCGACGCGTTCGCCGGCGCGCTGACCGGCAGCGGCGTCAACCGGGCCCTGGTCGACCGCCTGCACCGCAACGCCTGCGTCGACACCCGCCACACCGCGCTCCCGCTGGAGCGCTACGCGCGGCTGCGGGACTTCGGGGAGTCCAACGACGCCTTCATCGCCGCCGCCGTCGACCTGGGGTCGCGCGCGGTCGTCGAAGCGCTCAAGGCCGTCGACCTCGCCCCTACCGACGTCGACCTCATCATGTCCACCACCGTCACCGGCCTGGCAGTACCGTCCCTGGACGCCCTGGTCGCCGCCCGCATCGGCCTGCGCGAGGACGTGGTGCGCGTCCCGATCGTCGGGCTGGGCTGCGTCGCCGGGGCGGCCGGTGTGGCCAGGCTGCACGACCACCTCGTCGGCCACCCGGACGCCGTCGCGGTGCTGTTGAGCGTCGAGCTGTGCTCGCTGACCCTGCAGCGCGGCGACGCCTCGGTGCCCAACCTGGTCGCGAGCGGGCTGTTCGGCGACGGCGCCGCCGCGGTCGTGGCCGCGGGCTCCCGACGGGCGGCGCAACTGCTCGACAGCGAGCGGGTGCAGCCCGAGGTGCTGGCGTCCCGCAGCCGGCTCTACCCCGACTCCGAGCGGACGATGGGCTGGGACATCGGCGCGAGCGGGTTCCGGATCGTGCTCGACAGCGGCGTGCCCGACGTGGTGCGCACCCACCTGGGCGGCGACGTCCGCCGCTTCCTCGCCGACCACGGGCTCTCCCCCGACGACATCGGCTGGTACGTGGCGCACCCCGGCGGCCCCAAGGTCCTCGACGCCCTCCAGGACGCCCTCGGCGTCGACCGCGACGCGCTGGGGCTCACCTGGGACTCGCTGCGCCGGATCGGGAACCTCTCCTCGGCCTCGGTGCTGCACGTGCTCGCCGACACCCTGCGGACCCGGCCGCCGCGGCCCGGCTCGTACGGGCTGATGCTGGCCATGGGGCCGGGGTTCTGCTCCGAGCTGGTGCTGCTGCGGGCGCCGGCGTGAGCGCGCTGGTCTACACCCTGTTCGTGCTGGCCGTGGGCGTCGAGCGGCTGGCCGAGATGGTGGTGTCGACGCGGCACGCCCGCTGGGCCATGGCCCGCGGCGGGGTCGAGACCGGTCGGGGCCACTACCCGGTCATGGTCGTGCTGCACACCGCGCTGCTCGCCGGCTGCGTCGCCGAGGTGTGGCTGGCGCCGCGGCAGTTCACGCCGGCGCCGGGCTGGACGATGGCGGCGCTCGTCCTCGCCTGCCAGGGGGTGCGCTGGTGGTGCATCGCCGCGCTCGGGCCGCGGTGGAACACCCGCGTGATCGTCGTGCCGGGGCTGCCGCTGGTCACCTCGGGTCCCTACCGGTACCTGTCGCACCCCAACTACGCGGTCGTCGTCGTGGAGGGCGCTGCCCTCCCGCTGGTGCACGGCGCCTGGCTCACCGCGGCGGTGTTCACCGTGGCGAACGCCGCCCTGCTGACCGTCCGGCTCCGCGCCGAGCGGCGGGCCCTGCGGTGGGCGGCGCGGGAGGTGCCGGCGTGACCGGCGGCGTCCTCGACCTGCTCGTCGCCGGGGGCGGTCCGGCCGGGCTGGTCACCGCGTTGCACGCGGCCCGGGCCGGCCTGAAGACCGAGGTGTGGGAGCCACGTGCGGGAGCGACCGACGGCGGCATCGACGGCGGCATCGACGGCGGCATCGACGGCGGCATCGACGGCGGCATCGACGGCGGCATCGACAAGGCCTGCGGGGAGGGCCTGATGCCCGGGGCGCTCGCCGCGCTGCTGCGGCTCGGCGTCGACCCGCCCGGGCACCCCTTCCACGGCATCCGGTACGTCGGGGCCGGGCGGAGCGCCGACGCCCGGTTCCGCGCCGGCCCCGGCCGCGGCATCCGCCGGACCACGCTGCACCGGGCCCTGCGCGACGCGGCCGTCGCGGCGGGGGCCCGGATCGTGGCGCGCCCGGTGACCGACGTGCGCCAGGACGACCGCGGCGTCACCGCCGCCGGCGTCCGCGCCCGCCACCTCGTCGCCGCGGACGGCCTGCACTCCCCCGTGCGGCGCGCGCTGGGCCTCGACGTGCCCGGTTCCCGCCACCCCCGCTTCGGGCTGCGCCGCCACTTCCGCGTCGCCCCGTGGTCGCCCTACGTCGAGGTGCACTGGGGCCGCGACGTGGAGGCGTACGTGACACCCGTGGCGCCCGACCTGGTCGGCGTCGCCGTGCTCGGCTCGACGAAGGGCTCGTTCGACGCGAAGCTGCGCACCCTCCCGGACCTGGCGGCGCTGCTCGACGACGGCGAACCGGCCGGCGGGGTGCGCGGCGCCGGCCCGCTGCGCCAGGGCTCGCGGCGGCGCGTGGCCGGTCGGGTGCTCCTGGTCGGGGACGCCGCCGGGTACGTCGACGCCCTGACCGGTGAGGGCCTGGCCCTGGCCTTCGCCCAGGCCGAGGCCGCGGTGCGGGCCGTCGTCGACGGCGACCCGCGGCGCTACGAGCCCGACTGGACGGCGCTGACCCGCCGCTACCGCCTCCTGACCGCGGCACTGGTCGTGGGGACCCGACCGAAGCTCGCCCGCCGCGCGCTCGTCCCCGCGTCGCGCCTGCTGGCCCCGCTGTTCCGCGGCACGGTCGACGCGCTGGCCCGACCCGTCGGCGGCCACGGATGAGCGCCCGCGGGGGGATCCGCCGGGTGCGCCGTCCCACCCTGATCGGCGCCCGCGGTTTGCGCCGCGCCTGACCGGGCACGCCGGATCGTGCGCATCGTGATCACCGGAGCCAGCGGCAACGTGGGTACGGCGCTGCTGCGCCGGCTCCAGCGCGACCCCACCGAGCACGACCTCGCCGGCGTCGCCCGTCGCCCTCCCCGGGACGGACAGCCCTACCGGGACGTCGCCTGGACGGCACTGGACCTGGCCGCTCCCGACGCCGCGACGGCACTCGGGCCGGTGTTCCGCGGCGCCGACGCGGTGGTGCACCTGGCCTGGATGTTCCAGCCCTCCCACGACACCGCCTACCTGGACCGCGCCGGGATCGGCGGCACCCGCGCCGTGCTCGACGCCGCCCGCGCCGAGGGGGTCCCGCACCTGGTGCACATGTCCTCGGTTGGTGCCTACTCCCCCGGTCCCGCCGACGGCCGCGCCGTCGACGAGCGCTGGCCCACCGGGGGCATCGACTCGCTGGCCTACAGCCGGGAGAAGGTCGCCGCCGAGCGGCTGCTCGACGAGCACGAGCGCCGCCACCCCGACGGCCCGGCCGTCGCCCGCCTGCGCCCCGGGCTGATCGTGCAGCGCGACTCCGGCAGCGCGCTGCTGCGCTACGGCGTGCCGCCCTTCGTCCCGGCCTCGCTGCTGCGCCACGTTCCGCTGCTCCCGGTGGACCGGTCGCTGGTCGTGCCGCTGGTGCACACCGACGACGTCGCCGACGCCGTCGAGCGCGTGCTGCTGCGGCGCGCGACCGGCCCGTTCAACCTGATGGCCCCGCCACCGGTCACCCGCGACACCATCGCGGAAGTGCTCGGGGCGCGGGCCGTGCACCTGCCGCGGCCGGTGCTGCGCGCCGCGACCTGGGCGAGCTGGCACGCCCGCCTGCAGCCGCTCGACCCGGGCTGGATCGACCTCGCCTTCGCCGCGCCGCTGGTCGACACCACCCGCGCCCGCCGCGAGCTCGACTGGTCGCCCTCGGTCGACGCCGTCTCGGCGCTGGCCGAAGTGGTCGCCGGGATGGCCGACACCGCCGCCACCAGCAGCCCCGCGCTGCGGCGCCGGTCGGTCGCGGCCGAGCTCGCCGCGCTCGTGCGCCGGGGCCCCGCGGCGCACCGCAAGCACACCTGACCCCCACCACCACAGGAGATGACGATGTCCGAGCAGTCCCCGTCCAGGACCGGAACCACCGCCGGCGAGGTGCGCCGCGTGGGCCGGTGGGCCGTCGGCACGAGCCGCGGCGAGGACTTCGCGGTCTCGCCGCGCTGCCGCCACCAGCTGGCCGACCTCAGCAAGGGCCACGTGGACGCCGACGGGTGCCTGGTCTGCCCCTGGCACGCCAGCCGGTACGACGTGCGCACCGGCGAGATGGTCGACGGGCCGCGGGGCTTCTTCTTCTACCGCGGCCCCACCCCCGGCTACAGCGCGCTGGTCAAGGCCTACGCCAAGCACCTGCGGCTGCGGATCGGGCGGGTCGTGCGCCGGGCCGGGCGGATCACGGTCGAGTAGCGGGCGAGGCGGTGCCCGGCTCAGGTCAGCGCGTCGGAGTGGCCGGCCTCGACCCGGGCCCACTGGACGATGGGGCGTCCGTTCGTGCGCCAGACCTGGGGGTTCCCGGCGCTGCCCCAGGGCTGGGGCCAGCCCTCGGGCGAGTCCTCCCAGGTCTCCTGGCGTCCGTGGACGGTCATGTCCAGCAGCCCGTGGGTGGGGGCCATGACCTCGACGCCGCGACCGCCGGTGTAGTAGGTCTCGAACACCCGCTCGCCGTCGCGGACGTAGCAGACCAGGTGGTGGCGCTGCCAGTCCCGGCCCTCCAGTAGCTGCGCCGCGGTCTTCTCCACCGAGTACCAGGGCATTTCCAGGCCCAGGAAGTCCCGGTAGCGCACGCTCTCGGGGTAGGGGCCCTTGCAGAGCACGGCGTAGGTGGCGTCGCGGGAGTGGATGTAGGACAGCTCGCGGACCTGGCTGTTGAAGAACGTGCAGCCCTCGCACTGCTCGGCGGCGGGCTGGTCGGGCCACCAGGCGTGGAAGTAGGCGATGAGCTGGCGACGGCCCTCGAACACCTCAAGGAGCGTGATCGGCCCGTCCGGGCCGATGACCTCGGTGGTGGCGTCGACCTCCACCATCGGCAGCCGTCGTCGGGCCGCGGCGATCGCGTCGCCTTCACGGGTGTGCGCCTTCTCGCGGGCGAACAACGCGTCCCGCGCCTGCTGCCAGGTCGTCCTGTCCACCACGGGCGGCAGGCCCGTGCCGGGTGTCTGGTCGTTCACGATCCCTCCAAGCGTTGATTGCAACCGGTTGGTTGCGACACAACGTATAGCAATCATCGAGTTGCGTCAACGGTGGCGGGACGCCGCGTCGACCTCCGCGGGTCCGTCCAGCACAGTGGCGGGCACCCACTGCTGCAGGAGGTTCGGATGGACAACAGCCCCGACGGCCTGGTCGTCGTCACCGGAGCGGCCGGCGCGCTCGGGCGCGCGGTCGTGGCCCGGTTCCGCGAGGCCGGCCATGAGGTCGTGGCCGTCGACCGGCCGGGCGACAGCCTCGACGAGGTGGCCCGGCAGCCGGGCGTGCACCCGGTCGCGGGCGAGCTCTCGTCGCGTGAACAGGTGCGCGCGGTGTTCGAGGCCGTCGACGCGATCGGCACCCCGACCACCCTGGTGGCCCTGGCCGGCGGCTTCCGGCCCAGCTCGCTGGCCGAGCTCACCGAGGAGCTGTGGCAGCAGATGATCTCCTCGAACGTCGCCTCGGTGCTGTGGTGCTGCCAGGCCGCCGCCGCCCGGATGACGCCGGCCGGCGGGGGCGCGATCGTCACGGTGGGGTCGAAGACCGCGGTCGGCGGCCCGGCCCCGGTCGCGCACGCCACCAGCAAGGCCGCCGTCGTGCGGATCACCGAACTGCTGGCCGAGGAACTGCGCCCGCACGGCATCCGGGTCAACGCCGTACTCCCCTCGGTGATCGACACCCCGGCCAACCGGACGTGGATGCCGCCGGACCTCGCGGCCCGTGCGGTGGCGCCGCGCGCGATCGCCGAAGTGATCGCGTTCCTGGCCGGGCCGGCGGCCGCCCCGATCAGCGGTGCCCTGCTGCCCGTCTACGGCAACGCCTGACCGTGACGGCTCATGCAGTGCCGGGCGGAATGCCCCGACCGCCCGCGGGGTTCCCAGCGACATGAAGGCAGTCGTGTACTCGGCGTCCGGGTCGTCCGCCGTGCTCTCCCTCGTCGACAGGGAAGCCGCCGCACCGGGTCCCGACGAGGTCCGCGTGCGCGTCGCCGTCTCCGGCGTGAACCCCACCGACTGGAAGGCCCGCAGCGGCGGCGGCCGCCGGGGCGCCTTCGCCGAGGTCGTGCCGAACCAGGACGGCGCCGGCGTCGTCGACGAGGTCGGCCGGGACGTCACCCACCTCGCCGTCGGCGACCGCGTCTGGCTCTACCTCACCCAGCACGAGCAGGCCGGTGGCACGGCGCAGGAGCAGGTGGTGCTGCCGGCGGCGCGAGCGGTGCCGCTGCCCGACGGCGTCGACTTCGCGGTCGGCGCGAGCCTCGGGGTGCCGGCCCTCACCGCGCACCGCGCGCTCACGGTGCACGGGGACGGCCCGACCCGGCTCTCGCCGGGGACGCTGGCCGGGCGGACCGTCCTGGTCGCCGGCGGGGCCGGGGCGGTCGGGCACGCCGCGATCCAGCTCGCGCGCTGGGCGGGCGCCACCGTGATCGCGACCGTGAGCTCCGCGGAGAAGGGGGCTCTCGCCCGCGCGGCCGGCGCGCACCACGTGGTCGACTACCGGACCGAGGACGTGGTCGAGCGCGTCCTGGGCGTCGCGCCCGACGGCGTCGACCACATCGTGGAGGTCTCCGTCGCGGCCAACGCGGAGATCGACGTCGCCGTCGCCGCCAACCACGCCTCGATCGCGTTCTACGCCGACGACGGCGGCGACGCGTTCCGCCTCCCCACCCGCGCCGGCTTCGCCAAGAACCTGCGCTTCCAGGGCGTGCTGCTCTACACCGTGGGCACGGAGGCGCTCGAGGCCGCCACGGCCGACGTCACCGCGGCGCTCGCGGACGGCGCCCTGCCCGTCGGGGCGGAGGCGGGCCTCCCGCTCACCTGGTTCCCGCTGGAGGAGACGGCGGCGGCCCACGACGCCGTCGAGGCCGGCACCGTGGGGAAGGTCCTGATCCGCGTCGCGGACCTCTGAGGGTCCCGCTCAGGGCGAGGTCCCGGGCTCGGCGAAGTCGGGGCGCTCCAGCAGCCACCCGACGGCCAACCCGGCGACCAGCCCCCAGAACGGCGACCCGATGCTGAGGACCTCGACCCCGGACACGGTCACCACGAACGTGATCAGGGCGGCGAAGCCGAACCGGCCGCCGAACGCCGTGACGAACGACGTCTGCAGGACCCGCAGCATGGCCAGCCCGCCGAGGGCCGCGATGAACGCGCCCGGCATCGCCAGCATCAGCCGGGTGAACAGCGGCGCGAACAGCCCGAACACCATCGCCAGCAGCCCGCAGACCACGCCGGCGGTGTACTGGCGCTCCCGCTTCCCCGAGGCCACGAGCAGGGCGTTCGTCGGACCGGTCAAGCAGGTCGACACCGCCCCGACCGCCGCGCCCAGCAGCGACCAGCCGCCGCAGGCGAGCGTGATCGCGGTGACCGGCGGCTCGTGCCCTGCCGCGCGCAGCACCGCCACCCCCTGGCCGTTCTGCACGACCAGCACCGTGATCGCCAGCGGGACGACGAGCTCCAGCACCGCCTGCCAGGACCACTGCGGCGCCTGCAGCACCGGAGCGGCCAGCCACTCGGCGCCGGCCCCCGGCGCGAAGCGCCCGGAGACGGCGACCGCGAGCACGCCGGCGACCAGCGCCGCGATGATCGGCGGCACCCGTCGCCCGATCACGGGCAGGGCGCTGAGCAGCAGGAACACCACGACCATCGGGGCCGCGATCGCCGCGTCGTCGCGCAGCGACCGCACCAGGTCGACCCCGAACCGCAGGAACACCCCGGCCACCATCGCCATCACGATCGGCATCGGCACGATCGCCATCGCGCGGCGGACCAACCCGGTCAGGCCCAGCACGACGATCAGCAGGCCGGTGACCACGAACGCGGTCACCACCTCCGGCCAGGCGAGGTGCCCCAGCGCCGGCCCGAGCAGGACCGCGCCGGGGATCGTCCAGAAGAACGCCAGCGGCTGGCGGTAGATCCAGCAGGCCGCGACGGTGAGGACCCCGTTGAGGAAGAACGCCCCGAAGATCCACGACGCCAGCTGGGTCTGGGACAGCCCGCCCTGCGCACCGACGGCGAGGATCACCGCGACCGGCCCCGTGCCCGCGAAGACCAACCCGATCAGGCCGTTCGCGGCGTAGAGCGGACCGATGTCGCGGGCGAACCCGCGCAGCCCGGGGAACGGGCGGACCGGCCGCTCGACCAGGTGCCGGCGCGCCGTCGGCCCCGTCGGAGCGCTCACTTCCCCGTCCCCGCCGCCTGTCATCACCCTCCGGTCCGCTCTACTGTCGACCCCGTCGCGGTCGACGGGCACCGTAGCGCGGCGCCTCGGCCGCTCGACGTACGGAGCGACCGTCCACCCTCTTGTGCAGATGCACACTCATCTGCATGTGCAGGCGGGCCGCGGGCAGGCATCCTCGTCGAGCATCGGATCGAGCAATGCTGATGCCGCGCGCTCCTGGGAAGGCACCGCCATGACGAAGCACTCCGGCGCCACACACGCCGGCAACGGATCCGCCGAGTGCGCGCGGCGCCCCGCCACCGGCCGCGACCCGCGCGTGAGCGAGCGGATCTACGACTACATCAGCGCGGGTCGTCCTGACCAGCGCGACCGCGGCGAAGCGCGACCCGCGCTGCCCTCGGCCCGGTCCTGACCGGACGGGCCGTCACCTCCCGGCCATCGGCACCCGGGCGGCAGCGCGCCTAAAGAGTCGTTAAAGTGCGCTGGCAGCACGCGGGTGCTGGGACTGGAGGTCCGCTGTGCCGGGCGGCTTGGCAGCTCTGCTGGACGACATCGCCGCGCTGGCCAGGCTGGCGGCGGCCTCGATCGACGACGTCGGCGCGGCCGCCGGCCGGGCCAGCGCCAAGGCGGCGGGGGTGATCGTCGACGACGCCGCCGTGACCCCGCGCTACCTGCAGGGCTTCGCCGCCGAGCGGGAACTGCCGGTCGTCCGCAGGATCGCCGTCGGCTCGATCCGCAACAAGCTGCTCATCATCCTGCCGATCATCCTGCTGATGAGCCAGTTCCTGCCCTGGCTGCTCACCCCGATCCTGATGGTCGGCGGCGCGTACCTGTGCTTCGAGGGCGCCGAGAAGGTCTGGGAGAAGGTGTCCGGCCACGGCCACCACGACACCCCGGCGGCCATGTCCGGCCCCGACCAGGAGAACACGATGGTCCGGGGCGCCATCCGGACCGACCTCATCCTCTCCGCCGAGATCATGGTCATCTCGCTCAACGAGGTGGCCGAGGAGGCGTTCTGGAGCCGGGCGCTGATCCTCGTGCTCGTCGCGTTCCTCATCACCGCCATCGTCTACGGCGCGGTCGCGCTGATCGTGAAGATGGACGACATCGGCCTGCGCCTCGCCGAGCGCCCCTCCGCGTTCAGCAAGCGCTCCGGCACGATGCTCGTCCGGGCGATGCCCAAGGTGCTGGCCTTCCTGTCCACGCTCGGCATCGTCGCCATGCTGTGGGTGGGCGGCCACATCATCCTGGTCGGGCTCGACGAGCTGGGCTGGTCGTGGCCCTACGACGTCGTCCACCACGCCGAGGAGGCCGTCCACGCGGCGACCGGCGCGCTGGGCGGGCTGCTGGCCTGGATCACCAACACGCTGGCCTCCGCGGTGCTCGGGCTGCTGGTGGGCGCGGTCGTCGTGGCCGCGGTCGCCCTGGTGCGGCGGCTGCGCCGGCGCCGGTCGACGACCCCCGCCGGGCACACCGCCTGAGCACCGGCCCGCGGGCGCGGCGTAAGGTGCCCACCGGTTTCGCCCCGCTCCCGTACGGCCGCTCCCCGTCCTGTCCCAACCACCTGCTCTCGATCGTGTCATGTGCCACCGCGGTGCGGACCCACGTGGCACGCTCGTCGTCCGGGACGACGGACGGGCGCGGGTGCCGGTCGGAAGGATGAGCCGAAATGCGATCGAGCACGGCGTTCGCCGCTTTCGGTGCCTGGGTCCTGGCCGGCACGGTCGCCGTCTGCGCCCTGCCGACGGCGCACATCGCGCTGTGGAGCGTCTTCGCCGTCGGCGGCGTGGTGGCGGTGGTGGCCGGCACGGTCGCGCACCGCCCCGCGCACCCGGCGGCGTGGTGGCTGCTCGCCTCCGCGATCGCGGTGTTCGGCATCGGCAACGCCACCTACGCGGCGCTGCGGACGTCGCTCGGGGCGAGCTACACCTACCCGTCGGCCGCCGACGCGTACCACCTCCTCATGTACCCGCTCGCGGCGGGCGGGCTGCTGCTGCTGGTGCGGCACCGCACCAACGGCCGGGACTGGGCGAGCCTGCTCGACGCGCTGAGCTTCACCGTCGCCCTGGCGCCGGTGCTGTGGATCTCGCTGATCGTCCCCGCCGTGACGGACTCCGGCCCCTCGTGGCTGGGCCAGGTCGTCTCGATCGGCTACCCGCTCGGTGACGTCCTGCTGCTGGTCGTCCTGGCCCGGCTGCTGATCGTCGACCACCGCTCCCCCGCCGCGCTGCTGCTGGCGCTCGGCGCGGTAGCGATGCTGGTGTCCGACGTGCTCCACGGCCTGGGCCAGCTGGCCGGATCGTGGCCGCTGACCCGCGCGTATGACGTCGGCTGGGTCGTCTTCCACGCGGCGTGGGGCTGCGCGGCGCTGCACCCGTCGATGGTCGAGCTGACCGTCCGCAGCCGCCGCTCACCGGCCGAGCTGGACCTGCGCCGGTTGGCGCTGCTGGCGGTGGCCTCGCTCGTGGTGCCGACCGCGCTGCTGGTCGACGCGCTCACCGGCGACGTCCGGCACGGGCCGATGATCGCGGTGTGCTCGGCCGCGCTGTTGCTGCTCCTGCTGCTGCGGCTCTCGGAGATGGTCGTCCGGCACCAACGGGCCATGGCGCGCGAGCGGACGCTGCGGTCGGTCGGGGCCGCGCTGGTCGCGGCGACCGACCTCGACGCCGTCGCCGCCGCGACGCGCGACGCCGTCTCCCAGCTCCTCCCGAACGGGGAGGTCCACCGCACGGCGCTGCTGGTGCCGGCCGACTCCCCCGCCGAGGCGACCCCCGCCGCGTCCTCCGCACCGACCCGGGCGCCGTCGGGGTCGAGCGCGCTGCGCGGGATCGACGCCCTGGACGCCCCGGCCGCGGACGTCGCGCGCGGCTTACCCGCGGCGCTGGTCTGCCCGCTGGTGCCGCGCGACGACCCCGAACCGGGGGTGCCGGTCGGCCGGCTCGTGGTCGCGGCCGACGAGCCGGCCCTGCTCGCCCTGCGGGGCGCGCTGGAGGTGCTCGCCTCGCTGGCCGCCCTCGCCGTCGAACGGGTGCGGCTGGTCGGGGAGATGAACCGGCGCGACACCGAGGCGTACTTCCGCACGCTGGTCCACCACGCCAACGACGTGATCCTCATCGTCGGCGACGACGGCCGGGTCCAGGACGCCAGCCCGTCGACCTCGGCCGTGCTCGGACCGGGTTCGGTGGTCGGCACCCGCGTGCTGGACCTGGTCGACCCGCGCGACCGGGAGGCCGCGGAGCACGCCCTGGCGCTGGCGGCCAGCTCCGGGGTGTCGGAGTACAGCACCCGCAACTACCGGGTCGTGCGCACCGACGGTGACCGCATCGAGGTCGAGGTCTCCTACCGCGACCTGCGCGACGATCCCGCGGTGCGCGCCATCGTGCTCACCCTGCGCGACATCAGCGAGCAGCGCCGCCTGCAGCGCGAGCTGACCGATCGCGCCTTCCACGACGCGCTCACCGGCCTGGCCAACCGGGTGCTGTTCCAGGAGCGCGTCGAACGCGCGCTCACCCGCCTCGACGCCGAGCGCAACCGCGTGCGGGTCGGCGTGCTGCTGCTCGACCTCGACGACTTCACCTTGATCAACGACGCCATGGGCCACGCCGTCGGCGACGAGCTCCTGCTCGCCGTCGCCGGCCGGCTCTGCGACATGCTGGAGCCGCCGCACACCGTGGCCCGGCTCAGCGGTGACGAGTTCGCCGTCCTCGTCGACGACGTCGGCCAGGACGACAGCGACCGGCAGGACGACCTGGACCAGCTGGCCGCGCACGTCGTCGGAGCGCTGGAGGCCCCGTTCGCCGTGGCCGGCGGCCTGACCATCTCCGCGAGCGTCGGGCTGGCCAGCGTCGACAGCACCACCACCGGCGCGGTCGTGGGGCCCAGCGAGCTGCTCCGCCGCGCCGACCTGGCCCTGCGCGCCGCCAAGGAGGCCGGCAAGAACCGCTGGCACCGCTACGAGCCGGACATGAGCCTGGCCGCGGTCGACCGCATCACGGTCCGGACCGAGCTGCGCCACGCGCTGGACGCCGGCGAGTTCCACCTGAACTACCAACCCATCGTCGACCTCGGCGGCGGTCAGACGATCGGCTTCGAGGCGCTCCTGCGCTGGACCGACCCCCGCGGCCGGACCGTGCCGCCCACCCAGTTCATCCCCATCGCCGAGCAGACCGGGCTGATCATGCCGCTGGGCGAGTGGGCGCTCGACCGCGCACTCCGCGACCTCACGGCGTGGCACCGGCAGCCGCGGCGGCGCCCGGTGCGGGTCAACGTCAACGTCTCCGCCCACCAGGTGCGCGCCCCGGACTTCGTCGCGCGCGTCCTCGGCGCGCTCGCGCGCCACCGCACCAGCGCCGACCACCTCGTCCTGGAGATCACCGAGACCGCGCTGCTCGCCGACGACCCGCAGGTCGCGACCAACCTCGCCGCCCTGCGCCACCACGGCATCCGCATCGCGCTCGACGACTTCGGCACCGGCTTCGCCTCGCTGGACTACCTCCGCCTGCACTCCGTGGACAGCCTGAAGATCGACCGCTCCTTCGTCGACGGCATGGAGAGCTCCCCCCGCCAGACGGCGCTCGTGCGCACCATCGTCCACCTCGCCCACGCACTCGACCTCCCGGTCGTGGCCGAGGGCGTCGAGACACCCGCCCAGCGCGACGCCCTGCTGCTCGTCGGCTGCCAGCTCGCCCAGGGCTACCTCTTCTCCACCCCGGTCAGCGCCGCCGACGCCCACCACTGGCTCAACGACACCACCACCGCGATCACCACCGTCAGCTGACGGCACCACCACGTCCTGGCCCGGACGAAAGCGGCGCTCGTCCCACCACATTGGACGAGAGCCGCGCTCGTCGACCGAGGTGGGGTACCGCTGCACCACGAGGAGACCGTGCTGGTCCCGGCGCTGGTCGGGCTCACGCTCATCGACGCGCACGCGCCGGCCCTCAGGGCGCGGCTGGTGCTCGCCTCCGCCGACCCGACCCGCCCGCTGCCGATCGCCGGCGTCGTCGTCGACCAGCAACCCGCCGCGGGCCTGAAGCCCGACCCCGCGGACACCGTCCGCGTCGTCGTCGACGAGGGCGGCCACGACCGGGCGCCGGTCCCGACACCGCGACGAGCCCGCGGTGCCGTCCTGACCGACCGCTCGGCCACCGGTCCCCGGTCCACCCTGCACTCGTGACGGCGGCCATATAGTTGGATGGAACAAACCAACGTTAGCGCCCGTTGGACGAGGTGGACCCCGAGGACCAGGAGGTACCCGATGACTGCCCCCGCACGATGGCGGGAATGGACGAGCCTCGCGCTGGGCTCCTACCTCCTGCTCGTTCCGCTGTTCAGCAACGCAGGCGACGCGGCGCTGACCGTGCTGGTCGCCGAGGTCGGCGGCCTCGCCGTCATCGGCACGGCGATCCGGGCGTTGTCGCGCCCCGAACGCGCGGGCGCTCGCCGCGTCCTGGTCGCCCTCGGGGCGGCGCTGGCCGTGAGCCCGGCGGTCCTGGGCTTCCTCGACCGGACCGGCGCCGCCTGGAACGCCTATCTCGTGGGTGCGGCGGTGGCCGCGGTGGCGCTGTCCACCTTCGTGCCCGACCGCGATGGCGCCCCGCGCCGCGCGGTCGCGGGTCGCTCACCCGTCGCGGCCGCCGGAGAGTTCGCGGGCGAACCTGCCGAACAGCTCCGCGAAGGCCGCGCGGTCGTCGGCGGGCCACCCGCTCAGGTGCTCGTCGATCAGCGCGGCCGCGGCGTCGTCCATGCGCCGGCGCAGCCGGCGCCCGCGGGCGGTGGCGCTCAGCAGGACCGCGCGCCGGTCGACCGGGTCGGGACGGCGGGCGACGAGCTCCCGCTCCTCCAACCGCCGGACCTGCGTGCTGATGGTCGACTTGTCCACACCCTGCCAGTCGGCCAGGTCGGAGACGCGCACCGGCCCGTTCGCCACCACGGCACGCAGCAGGTGCACGTCGTTGACCGACAGCTCGCGGCCCGCCTCGCCCAGCAGCGCCGCGCGCACGTCGGGGCGGTTCGCCCAGCGCACGACCCGGACGACCGCCTCCTGCACCCGACGGCCGGTGTCCCCGTGCTCCACCATGCGTCCTCGATCCCCGCAGCTCGCATTCAGTTGGATGGGAGGGCCCAACTGTATTGGATGTCGACAGCAGGACCACCCCGACGACGAGGAGGAAACCGATGACCCCCACCCCCACCCCCACCCCCACCCCCACCCCCAGCCCCAGCCCGACCTCCGGCCCGACTTCCAGGACCCTGCGCGAGTTCGACACCTACGCGCAGGCGCAGTCCTTCGTCGACCGGCTCGCCGACACCGGTTTCCCCGTCGACGGAGTTCGCATCGTGGGCACGGGGCTGCACCTCGTCGAGCAGGTGAGGGGCCGGGTCGCCGTGGGGCGCGCGCTGGCCGTCGGAGCGGTCGTCGGGGCGTGGGTCGGCCTGATGATCGGCCTGATCTTCACCGTCGCCACCCTCGGGATCGCCGGGGCGGGTGCTCCGGCCACGATCCTGGGCGGTCTGGGGATCGGCGCGTTCTGGGGCACCGTGGCCGGGTTCGTCGTCCACCGGGCGACCGCTGCACGCCGCGACTTCCCCAGCATCCGCAGCCTCGCCGCCGACCGGTACGCCGTGCAGGTCGAGGCGGGCCACGAGGCCGAGGCGGCGCGCGCCGCCGGCTTCGCGTGACCGGCGGCGGCCGCGGACGTCGGCGCGGCGACTGCGAACAGGATCACGTCGCCCCGACGAGCGAGATAGCTAGATAATCTAGATACTTGCTCCGTCCCCCCACGATGGAGCTTTCCCATGAGCGTGCTCACCGGGGCCGGTTCGACCTCCGGCACCGATCCCGACCCCGACACCGGCAGCCCCGAGCGGTCTCCGAGCCGCTGGCTGCGGCTGGTCCTGCCGGCCCTGCTGGTGGTCGTCTGGCTGGCCGTCGGCGGGATCGGCGGCCCCGTCCAGGGCCAGCTCGCCGACGTGCAGTCCAACGACAACGCCGCCTTCCTGCCCGCCGACGCCGAGGCCACCCGGGCCGCCGACGCGCAGCTCGCGTTCGCCGACGAGCGCTCGGTGTCCGCCATCGCCGTCTTCGAGCGCGCCGGCGGGCTCACCCCCGACGACCTGGACCTCATCGGCGAGCGCGTCGCCGATGTGGGCGCGCTGCCCGGGCTGGCCGACCGCGTCTCCCCCGCCATCCCCGCCACCGACGGCGAGGCCGCGCAGGTCGTCGTCGCGGTGCCCGAGGAGCTGCGCGACCAGCTGACCGAGGTGGTCACCGAGCTGCGCAGCACGCTGGGCACCGGCCTGCCCGACGGCCTCACGGTCTACGTCGCCGGCCCGGCCGGGCTGCTCGGCGACCTGGTCACCGCGTTCGGCGGCATCGACGGGCTGCTGCTGCTGGTCGCCGGCGGCGTCGTCGCGCTGATCCTGGTGCTGGTCTACCGCAGTCCGCTGCTGCCGCTGCTGGTGCTGTCCTGCGCGCTGCTCGCGCTGTGCCTCGCGGTGCTCGTCGTCTACCAGCTCGCCGCGGCCGACGTCATCGCCCTCAGCGGCCAGACCCAGGGCATCCTGTTCATCCTCGTGGTGGGCGCGGCCACCGACTACGCGCTGCTGCTCGTCGCCCGCTACCGCGAGGAACTGCGCCGCCACGCCTCCACCTGGGTCGCGATGCGCACCGCCTACCGGGCCTCCATCGAGCCCATCGTGGCCTCCGCCGGCACCGTCGCCCTGGGCCTGCTCTGCCTGCTGCTGTCCGGGCTCAACTCCAACCGCGGCCTGGGCCCGGTCGCGGCCATCGGCATCGCCGCCGCCGTGCTGGCCGCGCTCACGTTCCTGCCCGCGGCCCTGCTGCTCACCGGGCGCGCGGCGTTCTGGCCGTTCCGCCCGCACGTCGGCAGCGAGGCCGACGAGCGCAGCGGGCTGTGGAACCGGGTCGCCGACACCGTGGCCCGCCGCCCGCGGGCGATTTGGGTGGGCACCGCGCTGGTGCTACTGGCCGGCGCCGCGCTCGTCCCGCAGCTGCGCGCCTCCGGCGTCGCCCAGTCGGACTTCTTCGTCGACAAGTCCGCGGTCGAGTCGGTGCGCGGCCAGGAGGTCCTCGGGCAGCACTTCCCCGGGGGCACCGGCGCCCCGGCCGTGATCATCGCGAGCGCCGACGTCGAGGACCGGGTGGTCGACGCGGCCGCGGGGGTCGAGGGCGTCTCCGAGGTCCGCCGCGCCGCCGACCGGGTCGTGGACGGGCGGGTCGAGCTGGCCGCGGTGCTCGACGCCGCCCCGGACAGCGAGGAGGCCGTGGCCACCGTCGCGCAGCTGCGGGAGGCGGTCCGCGCGGTCCCCGGCGCCGACCCGCTCGTCGGCGGCATCACCGCCACCCAGCTCGACACCCAGGAGGCCGCCGAACGCGACCTGCTGGTCGTCATCCCGGCGGTGCTGCTGGTGGTGTTCATCGTGCTCGCGCTGCTGCTGCGGGCCCTGGTGGCGCCGCTGCTGCTGATCGCCACCGTGGTGCTGTCGTTCGCCGCGACCCTCGGCGTCGGCGCGATCGTGTTCAACGACCTGCTGGAGCTGCCCGGCGCCGACCCCAGCGTGCCGCTGTTCGCGTTCGTCTTCCTGGTCGCGCTGGGCGTGGACTACAACATCTTCCTGATGAGCCGGGTGCGCGAGGAAGCGCGGCGGCACGGCACCCGCGAGGGCGTGCGCCGCGGGCTCGCGGTCACCGGTGGCGTCATCACCTCGGCCGGCGTGGTGCTGGCCGCGACGTTCGCCGCCCTCGCGGTCATCCCGATCCTGTTCCTGCTGCAGATCGCGGTCCTGGTCGCCTTCGGCGTGCTGCTCGACACCCTGGTCGTGCGGTCGCTGCTGGTGCCGGCACTGTCCAGCGACATCGGCCGGCGGATCTGGTGGCCCTCCGCGCTCGGTCGCGGCAAGCACTGACCCTGCGGCAAGCACTGACGCGAGGCTCGTCGCCGCCGGACGGCTTCCCGCTCAGATGTTGGAGCCGTCCGGCGGCACCCCCGCCGGGGCCTGCGGCGCGCCGGCCGACTCGGCGGTCCGGGCGCAGTCCAGGCCCAGCGTGTACGCCGTCATCGACAGCGAGCCGTAGGCGTACCCGTCCACCAGCACGGACGCCGACCGCTCGCCGGCGGCGCCGGCCAGCCCGGCGAGGTACAGCGCCGGGATGAAGTGGTCCGGCGTCGGCACGGCCGTGCGGTAGTCGGCGTGCGCGTCCAGCGCCGCGAACCCGGTCGGATCGGTGAGCATGCACTGCTTGGCGTCCTCGTCGAAGCGCTGCGCCCAGTCGTAGCCCTCGTCGGTCAGCGACCAGTCCATGCCGCGCAGGTTGTGCACGACGTTGCCGCTGGCCACGACCAGCACGCCGCGCTCGCGCAGCGGCGCGAGCTTCGCCCCGAGCTCGAGGTGGTACTGCGCGCTCTTGTCGGCGTTGATGCTCAGCTGCACGACCGGGATGGAGGCGTCCGGGAACGCGTGCACGAGCACCGACCAGGTCCCGTGGTCGATCCCCCAGCTGTCGACGTCGGCCCCGACCCAGGTCGGGTGCACGACGTCGCTGACCTCCTCGGCCAGCTCCGGCAACCCCGGCGCCGGGTACTGCACCTCGAACAGCTCCCGCGGGAAGCCGTAGAAGTCGTGGATCGTGCGCGGCCGCGGCATCGCGGTGACCGCGGTGGCGTTGATGTACCAGTGCGCGCTGACCACCAGGATCGCCCGCGGCCGCGGCACGGACTCGCCGAAGGCCCGCCACGCCGCGGTGTACCGGTTGACCTCCAGCGCGTTCATCGGGTTGCCGTGGCCGAAGAACGCCGCCGGCATCAGCCCCGCCGCAACGCCGCTGTCCACGCCCATGGGCCGCTCCCGCCTTCCCCGCCGCGCGAGGCCCCGGTCCGTCCGGGCGGGTCCTCAGCCGAGCTGTGGCGACCGTAGCCCGTGTGGTCACCCACCGGGCGGAACACGCCCGATCGCCGTACGCCAGGACGCGTCCCCACGCGCTACGGGCCGGGTCAGCCCCGCTGCGGGGCCGGCGGATCGCCGACGATGACGTTGGCGCTGCGCCGCCAGGTGAGGTAGCGCGCCGTCAGGTTGACCATGGTGGCCACCCGGTTGCGCCCGCCCATCAGCATGATGACGTGGATCCCGACCCACCCGAGCCAGGCGGGCAGGCCGCGCACCTTCACCCCGAAGGGCAGCTCGATCACCGCGTCCTTGCGGCCGATCGTCGCCGAGACGCCGCGGTCGCGGTAGACGAACGGTTCGGTCGGCAGTCCCGCCAGGATGCGGCGGACCTGGGCGGCGGCGTGCCGGCCGCCGTCGATGGCCGGGCGCGCCAGCTGCGGCAGCGCCTCGTCGCGACCGGCGGCGACGTCGCCGACGGCGAAGACCTCGGGATGGCCCTCCACGCGCAGATCGGGACCGACCTGGATGCGCCCACCCCGCCCCTGGGGCAGGCCCCACCGGGAGACGTCGTCGTCGACCTTGACCCCGGTGGCCCAGATCGTGGCCGCCGCCGGCACCCGCTCCCCGTCGCCGAGCAGGACGCAATCGCGGTGGACCTCCTTGACCGCGACCCCCAGCCGCAGCTCCACCCCGCGTTCGCGCAGCGCGCGAGCGGCGTAGGAGCGCAGGGACGGGTCGAACGGCCCCAGCACGTCGTCGGCCATCTCGACCAGCACCACGCGCACCCGCCGCGGGTCCACCTCCGGGTAGGCCAGTGGCAGGGCGGTGTTGCGGAGCTCGGCGAGCGCTCCGGCCATCTCCACGCCCGTCGGTCCGCCACCCACGATGACGACCACCGGCTCCGCGGCGTCCGCGTGGTCCTGGGCGAACGCCTCCAGGTTGCTCAGCAGCCGGTCCCGGACCCCGATCGCGCCACTCCGGCGGTAGATGGTGCGGGCGTGCTCGGCGGCGCCGGGGATCCCGAAGTAGTTCGCGGTGACCCCGCAGGCGAGGACGAGGTAGTCGTAGCCGACCTCGCCCCCGCTCTCGAGGTGCACCCGTCGGGCGGCCGGGTCGACGTCGACGACGCGGGCGCGCTGGAACCGCACGTTGTCGAAGCGGCCGGCGAAGGCGCGCAGGGCGTAGGTGACGTCGCCGGGGTTGAGCGTCCCGGTCGCGACCTGGTACAGCAGCGGCTGGAAGGTGTTGTACGGGTCGCGGTCGAGCAGCAGGACGTCGACGTCGGCGCCGCTGAGCTCGCGCGCGGCGGCCAACCCCGCGAAACCGCCCCCGACCACGACCACCCGCGGCCTCGCCGGTCGTGCACCACCCATCGCGGCGACCTCCTCGGCACTCGTCCGGCGGAACGCGGACGTGCTTGCCTACCACGCATCCGCCCCGCGGAAACCCCGGCGGCGCGCCGGATCAGCGCAGCGGGTCGAGCGGGCGCAGGTCGTCGGGCACGCGACCGGTCGCGACGGCCTCGGCGAGCAGCTGACCCGTGCGCGGGCCGAGCACGATGCCCCACATGCCGTGCCCGCCCGCGGCGTACACCCGCGGTACGAGGGTGCGCCCGACCAGCGGGAGCCCGTCGGGGGTGCAGGGCCGCGACCCGACCCACTCGTCGCGGCGGTCGTCGAGCCGCAGCCCGGTGAAGAACGGGCGGGCCGCCTCGACCACGGCCCGCACCCGGCGCGGGTCGAGCGGGTCGTCGGGGCCGCGGAACTCCATCATCCCGGCGATCCGCAGCCGCCCGCCCAGGGGCGTGCAGGCGACCCGCTGGTCGGGCAGGTAGACCGGGCCCGGCAGCGGGGTGTCGGCGGCGACGCTGAAGCTGTAGCCGCGCCCGGCCTGCACCGGGACCCGCACGCCGAGGCGCCCGACGAGGTCGGGCATCCACGCGCCGGGGGCCAGGACCACCGCGTCGTAGCGGCGCCGGCCCGACGTGGTCTCGACGCGGACGCCGTCGACCTGGTCGTACACGCTGCGCACCTCGCAGCCGAGGCGCAACCGCCCGCCGCGCCGGGCAACCGCGTGGGCCAGCGCGGCCACGAAGGCGGGCGGATCGATGAAGCGCTGGTCGTGCAACTGCACCGCGGCGGTGACGTGCTCGGTGAGGGCGGGGTTGCGGCGGCGGGCCTCGGCCCCGTCGAGGGCCTCGAACCCGGCCTTCTGCCCGAGCTCGGCCAGCTCGGCGAGCTCGGCGAGCATCGCCTGCTGCCCGTCGGACCCGTGGAAGCAGGCCAGGAACGGGTCGGCGACGGGGGTGTCGGCGTCGACGCCACCGGCGGCGAGCTCGTCGAAGGCGTCCAGCGCCCGTTCGTTGAGCGGTCGCAGCGCCGTCATCGCCCGCGTCCAGCGGGCGGGGGTGCAGTGGCGGGCGAACCCCGTCAGGAACCGCCACAGCGCCGGGCGGGCGCTGATCGGCACGTACACCGGCGAGGCCGGGTCGAGAACCGCCCGCATCCCGTAGCCGAGCACGTCGGGTGAAGGCAGCGGGGTGGTCAGCGCCGGGGCCAGCCAGCCGGCGTTGCCCCACGAGGCGCCGGCACCCGGAGTGCGCCGTTCGAGCACCTCCACGTCGATCCCGCGCTCCTGCAGGAACCACGCGGTGGACAGGCCCACCATCCCGGCCCCCACCACAGCCACCCCCGCGCCACCCCGGCGCGGTCGCACCTGTTCGCTCGACATCCCCTTGCTCCTCGTCTCCAGCCCGGTCGCTCGGCGTGCGCGATCGACCTGGGCACGCGGCTGCACGCCCTTTCCACCACTGTGCGGTGGTCCGACGTGGCCGGCAGGGTGCGCGCTCCGCAACACTCCGCCGTCTTCGCTGCCGACGACCGGCAGCCTTTCTCCAGCGTGTGGCCGCAGGTTGCCGAAGCGTGGTAGCTCTGGCTGTGCCTGGCCCGCACGGTGGCCGTCGCCGACGGGCCGGGTCGCGCCGCGGCACGTCCGCCCGCGCACCCGTACGCCCTCGGCCCGGCGCCCACCAGAGGAGGATCGATGAGCAGAGCACAGGTCTGGCTGACCCGGGACGCCCACGAGCGGCTGCAGGCCGAGCTGACCGAGCTTGTACGGCGACACACCCAGGCGCCGCCAGCGCGCGCGGACGTGCGCGACACCGGCGACCCGTTGTCCGAGCAGAAGTCGCTCGACGACCGCCGCGAGCAGCGGGCCCGGATCCGGCGGCTGCAGGAGATCCTGCGCGACGCGCAGGTGAGCACGCCCCCCGACGACGGCGTCGCCGAGCCCGGGATGGTGCTCACCGTCCGGTTCGACGACGACCCCGATCCCGAGACGTTCCTGCTCGCCCACCGCGACGACAGCGCGAACCCCGGCGTCGAGACCTGCTCGCCCGACTCCCCGCTGGGGCGGGCGCTGGTCGGGGCGCGCGAGGGCGAGCGGCGCCGCTACGCGCTGCCCGACGGCCGCGACATGCGGGTCACGCTGCTGCGCGCGGTGCCCTACGGCGCCCACCACCCCTGATCCCCTGCTCCGCTCCGGACCACCCGTCGACCCGAGGAGGTCGCCGTGCCCGTCACCACGCACCGCCCGCCGCCGCAGAGACCCGGCCGCCGTCCCGGCCGGCGTCCCGGCCGGCGCGAGCCCGATCCGCCGCAGCTCGCCGGGCTGCGGGCCGCGCTGCAGGCCGAGCGCCGCTTCCGCGTCGAGCAGCTGGCCGTCCCGCCGTCCGCGGCCGTCGACCCGGACGGCACCGCGCTGGCCGAGGTGCGGGCCGCCGTGCTGGACGGTGCGCGCCGCGCCCTGACCGACATCGACGACGCGTTGGCCGCGATGCGGCAGGGGCGCTACACGCGCTGCCGGGGGTGCGCGGGGCCGATCCCCTGGGTGCTGCTGCAGGCGATCCCCCGGACCCGGCTCTGCCCGGCCTGCCAGGCCACCGCGGTCGACGACGCGCGCTGAGTCGATCTGCGCCGCGCCGGGCATGCCCTGGGCGCCTCGCGCCCTCGGCGTGCGATGGTCGCGGTGACGAGCACCATCTCGGCGGGAGACGGCGGGAGGACGGCCATGGTGGACCAGCAGCAGCACACCGGCGCGCTCCCGGCCCGGTCCGACAGCACGTGGCTGGCCGAGGTGGCCCAGCGAGCGGCCCGCGACGTCGGGGTTCCCGCCGAGCTGCTCGGCGACTACCTCGCCCTGCTCGCCGACGCCGCGGTGAGCGGCAGGCGCCCGCACGGCACCGAGCTCGACGCCGTCGCCGAGCAGGGCAGGCGGGCCGCGCAGACGGGCGTCTCGGCGGGCAGCGTCGTGCAGCTGTACCTGTCCGCCGCGCGGCTGATGTGGACCCGGCTGCCGATCGTCGTGCGCTCCTCCGACAGCGAGGTCGTGCGCACCGCCACCGACGCGGTCCTGTTCGTCGTCGACGCCGCCGTCGCGCGCCTCGCCCAGGGCTACACCGACGCCCGCCGCCAGCAGGTGCGCTGGGAGGAGAACCAGCGCCGCGAGTTCATCGAGGACCTGTTGCGCGGCGACGCCGACGTCGCCCGCCTCGTCGAGCGGGCCGAGCCCTTCGGCCTCGACATGGCCCGCCCGCACCAGGTCGCCCTCGCCGCGCCCACCCACCCCCTCGACGGCGCCGACCCCGTCATCAGCGACCTGGAACGCGCCGTGGTCAACCGGGTCGGCGACCGCGAGGTCCTGGTGGCCACGAAGGACGGCTGGATCGTGGTGATCGCCCCCACCGACCCACCCGACCCCACCCGCCGCCTGGGCGACTTCCTGCACGCCGAGCTGAGTCGGGCCCCCCGCGGCGGGCCGTGGCGGGTGGCGGTCGGCCGGGCGCACCCGGGCTCCTACGGCATCCCCCGCTCCTACGAGGAGGCCCGCGACGGCCTCGACACGGCCGTGCGGCTGAAACTGACCGCCCCGGTGATCCACGCCGACCAACTGCTGATCTACCGCGTCCTGCTGCGCGACCAACCCGCCATCACCGACCTGGTGCACAGCGTCCTGGGCCCGCTGGTCGACGCCCGCGGCGGCGCCGACCCCCTGCTCACCACCCTGGAGGCCTACTTCGCCACCGGCGGCGTCACCACCGAGACGGCCCGCAGGCTGCACCTATCCCCCCGCGCGGTCACCTACCGCCTCGACCGCATCCACCACCTGACCGGCCACGACCCCACCGACCCCACCCAGCGGTTCACCATCCAGGCCGCCACCCTCGGCGCCCGGCTGCTGGGCTGGCCGGACGAGGTGCCGGGCCCGTCCTGACCCCGCCCGTCCCGATCTACGAGCCCGACCAGTGCCGCCCGCTCCGGTCGACCAGCACCACCCCGTCCGGGAGCCCGGACACCAGGCACGCCGACAGAGCCGGCGCGACGCCGGTGACCAGCACCCGCGCGGCCGGGCCCACGAGCCGGCGCACGAGCCGGAAGAGCAGCAGCAGGGGCGCGCACGCCGGGGCCGGCGGCACCGCCGAGAGGTCGATCACGACGTCGGCCTCCCCTGGCCCGGCCACCTCCCCCAACCGCCGACGGACGTCGGCGACCAGGTAGGGGATGGTGCGTGCCAGGTCGGCGACCTGGTGCGCGACCAGTGCGAGCACGACCTGCTCCCGCTCCCGCACCGAGGCAAACCGGGCTTCGTCCACAGTCGCCGTACCCATCTGCGGTACCTCCTTCCTCAGCGGTCCTCTCACCAGCCCTCTCACCAGTTGGCCGGCGGATCGCTCGCGGGAAACGACTGCTGGCCCCACTCCTCGACGATGTCGATCAGGTGGCCGCTCGGTTCCGCGGTCCCGACGGGCCGCACCGACAGGCGCGCGACCGACGTCCGAACAGCCGAATGGGACGGATTTCCGTTGGTCGCTCGGGGAATCGCGACGGAGGCGGGGTGCGGCATTGTTCTTCCCTCTCTCGGGCGGTGCACTGGACTTTCTCGGATCGATTCCATGTTCTCGTCGATCCGGTCGCGCCACCACGGTCGAGCATCGCAGAGCCGAACCCGTCGTGTTGCCGGGTGCCGGCAATGTCGCGCCCTTCGGGCCCTCACCGTCGGTCAGCCGTCCTCGCCCCGCGGGCGACGCCGTCAGGACGCGTGCGCGACGGGAGCGCTACCAGCGCGAACGATGGCCAGCGGCGTGCGGCCGCGGCGCAGCGCGATCTGGCCGACCGAGCCGAGCAGCGCGCCCACCACCGGGCCCCGCCCCCGACTGCCGACGACCAGCAGGGCAGCTCCGTGCGACCCGGCGACCAGGGCGCTGCCGGGCCGCGCCGGGACGAGCTCGGCGCGCACCACCACGTCCGGGTACAGCGGCAGCCATGGCGCGAGGGCGCGGTCGAGGACGCGACGCGCGAGCCGCTCGGCGTCCGCTGCGCGGACGGCCGGGGCGTCGAGGTCGGCCGGCAGGTCCGGCGACCAGGCGTGCACGGCGGTCAGCGGGATGCAGCGCTGGCGGGCCGCCCGGAAGGCGAAGCCGATGGCGGCCGCGTCCACCGCGCCGCCGTCGATCCCCACCACGACCCGTGGTGGGCCCGGCTGCCCGCCATCGGCCTTCGCGCGGGCCCGCACGATGACCACCGGGCAGGCCGCCGCGGCGGCCACCGCCACGGGCACCGAGCCGACCAGCAGCTGGCGCAGGCGGCAGTGCGGGCGCCCGCCGAGCACGAGCAGCCGCGCGCGGCGGGTCTCGGCGAGCAGCGCCGGGGCGAGCGGGCCGGTGATCGGCCGGGCGGACATCGGGACGTCCGGGGCGATCCGGCGGGCAAGGTCGAGCGCGTCGGCCAGCACCAGGTCGGCGTCCGTGTCCGGCTGCGGCGCGGTGACCGGCAGGGTGAGGCCGCAGGGATCGCCGACCGCCGCGGGGCCGGCCCGGTGCACGAGGTGCAGCGGGCACCGCTGGACCGCAGCCTCGGCCGCCGCCCACTCCACCGCCTCGTCGCTGGTGCCCGCGTCGTCCACGGCCACGACGACCAGGGCCGGACCGCCGCTCATCGCGGGACGGTCCCGGCGGGCGGTGCGGCGACGACGCCGTTGCCGTGCTCGGGGTCCGGTCGGCGCGCTGCGACCGCGGGCTTCTCGGGCTCCGCGGGCTTCTCGGTGGGCCGGGCCGCGTCGCCGGCGGGTGTGGTGCGTTCCAGGAAGCGCAGCAGCTCCACCGGGAAGGGCAGCACCAGCGTGGAGTTCTTCTCCGCGGCGACCTCGACGACGGTCTGCAGGAGCCGCAACTGCAGCGCGGCGGGGTGCTCGGACATCACCTCGGCGGCCTGCGCCATCGTCCGCGAGGCCTGCAGCTCGCCGTCGGCCGTGATCACCCGGGACCGCCGCTCGCGCTCGGCCTCGGCCTGCCGCGACATCGACCGCTTCATCGACTCGGGCAGCGCCACGTCCTTGATCTCCACGCGGTCGATGTGCACGCCCCACCCGACCGCCGGACTGTCGATCATCAGTTCCAGGCCCTGGTTGAGCCGCTCCCGGTTGGACAGCAGGTCGTCCAGCTCGCTCTTGCCGATGATCGAGCGCAGCGAGGCCTGCGCGACCTGCAGCACCGCCGAGCTGTAGTCCTGCACGTCGACCGCCACCCGCACCGGGTCGACGACGCGGTAGTAGAGGACCGCGTCCACGCGGACCGTCACGTTGTCGCGGGTGATGCCGTCCTGGGCGGGGACGGGCTGGGTGACGATCTGCATGCTGACCTTGCGCAGCCGATCGACGAACGGGACGAGCAGCGCGAGCCCCGGGCCGCGCGTCTCGGGAAGGACCCGACCCAAGCGGAACACCACGCCCCGCTCGTACTGCTTGACGATCCGGGCACCGCTCGCGACCAGCAGCACGGCTGCGGCGATGGCCAGCACGATCAGCGTGATGAGCATGTCGTCCTCCAGTCCCACCCGGTGCGGTCGAACCCGCCACGCCGTCCAAACCAGCGCCCGCCGTCACGGCGACGGCCAGGGCCGACCAGCTACCGATTCCTATCGTAACACGATACATCGTAGTACGATACGATCACGGCGCGGACGCATTGCCGGGAACATTGCGGTCAACATTGCGGGGAACGAGGTGGCGCGGAGGATGACGGCGGCCGACGACGCGGGATCGGCACCGCTGTCCAAGCACGACTTCGAGGCGCTCGCCCGCTTCCGCTTCGGGATCCGCCGCTACCTGCGCTTCAGCGAGGAGACCGTGCGCCGCGACGGGCTCACCCCGCAGCAGTACCAGCTGATGCTCGCGCTCAAGGGCTTTCCCGGCCGCGACTGGGCGACGGTTCGCGAAGTCGCCGACCGCCTCCAGCTGCGCCACCACAGCGTGGTCGAACTGGTCAACCGGGCGCAGGCCGAGGGGCTGGTCGCGCGTGCCCCCGACCCGGACGACCGCCGCCTGGTGCGGGTGCTGCTGACCGACCACGGCGAGCGCGTCCTCGCCCGGCTGAGCGCCCTGCACCGCGCGGAGCTGCACCGCCTCCAGCCCGTGCTCACGCTGCCCGCGTGGAGCGACGCGCCGGAGGGTGCGCCCGACGACGCCGCCGGCTGAACGTCCACCCAGGACGCGACCGAGGACCCGGCGCAGGGGCGTCCCGACCGTCCCGGGCACTGCGGACGGCGGACCAGGCGCGCTAGTGTCCCCCGCAGCCACAGTCCGCGAGGAGGGGCAGTGTCCGGTGCCGAAGGCGGATCAGTGGTCGTGGGGGTCGACGGGTCGACGTCCGCGTGGCACGCGGCGCAGTGGGCGGCGCGGGAGGCGACCCGCCGAGGGACGCGCCTGACCGTCGTGCACGCGGTGCCCGCGGGGACCGACCCGGCCGGGCCTCCCCCGTGGTTCGACCGGCTGCCGGACGACGTCCGGCGGCGCGGGGCCGCCGAGATCGAGGTTCGCGTGCAGCCCGGTACGCCGGCCACGCTGCTGCTCGACTCCGCCCGGCAGGCCCGGCTCGTCGTGGTCGGCGGCTGGGGCGCGGACGCCTACCCGGGCATGCTCGCCGGCTCGGTCGCCCTCGCGCTGGTCACCCACGCCGCCTGCCCGGTCGCGGTCGTCCGGGGCGGCTCCCCCGACGCCGCGCCACCCCAGCAGGGACCGGTCGTCGTCGGCGTGGACGGGTCGCCGACCAGTGACGCCGCGCTCGCCGAGGCGTTCGCCATCGCGGCCGGCTGGGGCGCCCGGCTGGTCGCGGTGCACACGTGGAGCGACGTGGTGCCCGGGCCGAGCGGTTCGGTCGTCCGGTTGACCGAGGACTGGAGCACGCTCGCCGCCCGGGCGGAGGACCTGCTGGCCCAGCGCCTGGCCGTGCACCGGCCGGCGCACCCCGGGGTGGCGGTCGAGTCCCGGGTCCTGCCCGACCAGCCGGTCCGCGCCCTGCTCGGGGAAGCCGAATCCGCGCGGCTGCTGGTCGTCGGCCACCGCGGGCACGGCGGGTTCAGCGGCATGCTGCTGGGCTCCACCAGCCAGGTGCTGGTGCAGTACGCCCCGTGCCCGGTCCTGGTCACCCGACCTGCCGACACCTCCGCCTGACCCCGGCACTCACCCGCTCGGACTGCTGAAGTTCGGCAATCTGTACGGGGCAACACATCCGCACTCTGCCGATGCGACCTCCCCCGGCCGCGGCCCACACTGGAGACAGCTTCGAGAGGCGATGACCTGCGCGCTGTCGGAGCGCCGCTGCACCTCGACGAAAACGGAATCGAGCTGATCCCATTCGCCGACCCGCACCACGAGGAGGAGGAAGATGTCGCTCTCACCGCACGAGATGAAGGTCCTCGCCGAACTCGAGAAGGATCTCCGCGACGGGGACCCGGTGCTCGCCGAGGCCTTCGCACAGGCGCCGTCTTCACCCCTCCCGGTATTCCCGCCGCGGATTCCGATCGGTGGTGTCCTGCTGCTGATCGGAGCGCTCTCCGGGCTGGCGGCCCTGAGCACCTTCTTCGCCGACCAGCTCGGCGTCGTCGGCCTGGCGGTCCTCAGCGGCGCCGCGGTCGTCCCGTGGCTCGTCATCACGGCTCGCTCGACGCAACGCCGGTCGCGGGCCACCGCGAACGAGGACGATCCACGCGGGAGCGGCGCGCCGGGCACCGGCGCACCGTCGCCGACCAGGCGCCGCGTCCTGGTCGCCGGGGCGTCGGTCGTGGTGGCGCTGGTCCTGATGCCCCCCGCCTGGTCCACCGCCGCACTGGTGGTGCTCTCGATCGCGGCGGTCGCCTGGCTGCCCCGCCTCGTCGTGCGCGCGGTCGAGAAGGTCGAACGCTCGGACGACTCGCCCCGGCCGGGCGCCCCGGCGTGAGAGCAGCCGTGCCGGCGCCCGAACGTGACCATGCAACCGAACGGCACGACCAGCAGCGAACAGGAGTGGTGATGGAGCACATCAGGGTCGGGGCGCAGCGCCTCCCCGGGATCGGCTGGCGGTACTCCGTCCCGATCGACGCCGATCGTCACGTGACGATCGCGGTCGAGGACGGCGGACCCCGCCACCTCGCCATCGTCGACCCGTCCGCGGACGACGCGCTCTCGGTGGTGCGGCTGAGCGAGGAGGACGCCAGCGTCGTCGCCGCGCTGCTGACCGGAGCGCGGTTCCACCTCGAAGTCCCCGCGGGGGAGGCACCGCGTGGCACCTCCCGACCGGTCCCTGCGCAGGCCACTTCCGCCACGGCGTGACCGGGCGTACGCTCCGCCCCAGGTGAGCCGGGAAGCCTGGTCGGCACGTCGTACTCAGCCGACCTCCGGAGGCCGTCGTGCCCGCTCCCGATCCCGCCGTTCCCGCTTTGCGCACCGAGGGCCTGACCAAGCGCTACGGGCGTCTGCTGGCGCTGGACTCGCTCGACCTGTCCGTGCCGGCCGGGCAGGTGTTCGGCTTCCTCGGCCCGAACGGGGCCGGCAAGTCCACCACGATCCGGCTGCTGCTCGGCCTGGCCCGTCCGACGGCCGGGCGCGCCTGGATCTTCGACGGCCCGGCCGAGGACGTCGTCGCCGCGCACACCCGGCTGGCCCACGTGCCGGCCGACGTCGCGCTGTGGCCGCGGCTGACCGGCGCCGAGGTGCTGGACCTGCTCGCCGGCATCGGGCCGGGCACCGATCTCGCCTACCGTGCCGAACTCGTCGAACGCTTCGCCCTCGACCCGTCGCTGCCCACCCGCGCCTACTCCACGGGCAACCGGCAGAAGGTCGCCCTGATCGCCGCGTTCGCCACCCGGGCCCCGCTGCTCGTGCTCGACGAACCCACCAGCGGCCTGGACCCGCTGATGGAGCAGGAGTTCCGGGCGGCCGTGCGGGAGGCGCGCGACCGGGGCCAGACGATCTTCCTCAGCTCGCACCAGCTCGCCGAGGTCGAGGCCGTGTGCGATCGGGTCGCGATCCTGCGCGCCGGGCGCCTCGTCGAGGTCGCCGACGTCGCCGATCTGCGCGCGCTGCACCGCACCGAGGTCAGCGCCACCCTCGACGGCCCCGTCCCCGACCTGTCCGCGGTTCCCGGCATCACCGCGCTGCGGACCGACGAGGAGCCCGGCGGACGCACCCGACTGCGCTTCGCGCTGACCGGCACACCCACCGCGGTCCTGCGCGCACTGGCCCCGGCGGACGTGGTCGCGCTGCGGATGCGCGAACCCGGCCTGGAGGAGATCTTCCTCGACTACTACGGCGAGCACCGCGACGTGCGCGCCACCGCGGCCCCCGCCGGTGCGGACGCGCAGGTCGGGCGATGACCACCACCGCACCGGCGCCCACCCGCCCGATCCTGCCGACCGCGCCGGGGCGGGTCGTGACCCGGCTCGCGGTGCGCCAGGTCCGCCGGGGCGCCGTGGTCGTCGCGGCGCTCTCCGCGGGGATGTCCGCGGTCGTCGCCGCCACCTACGACGGCGTGATCGCCGGAGCGCCCGGCGGCGCGGCGGCCCTGGCCGCGTTGGCCTCGAACCCCGCCATCCGCACGCTGTTCGGCGAGCCGGTGGCGCTCGACCAGGCCGGCGGGTTCACCGTGTGGCGGGTCGGCACGGTGCTCGCCGTGCTCGTGGGCATCTGGGCCGGCCTGGCCACCGTGCGGGTGCTGCGCGGCGAGGAGGACACCGGCCGCTGGGAACTCCTGCTCGCCGGCCGCGTCCCGGCCCCCTCCGCGGTCGCCCGCCACCTCGCCGTGCTCGCCGGCGCAGCGCTGGCCGTCGGGGCCGGGGTGGCACTGGCGCTGCTGGTCAGCGGCACCCCGGCGACCGGCGCTGTCGTCCACGGCGCGTCGCTGGCCCTCATCGGGGCCTTCGGCATCGGGGTCGGCGCGCTCGCCGCGCAGCTGTGGCCGGACCGGGGCACCGCCGCAGGCGCCACCGTCGCCGTCCTGGTCGCCGGGCTGCTCGCGCGCATGGTGGGCGACGGGGTCGAGGCACTGGCCTGGCTGCGCTGGCTGTCGCCGTTCGGGCTCGCCGCCCTCGCCCGCCCCTACGACGCCGACCGGGTGCTCCCCCTGGCCGTACTGGCCGCCGCCTCGATCGCGCTGCTCCTCGTCGCGACGACGGCGGCCCGCCACCGCGACGTGCGCGGCGGCCTGCTCGGCGGTGCTCGCCGCCGCCGCTCGCACAGCGCACTGCTCGGGTCGGTGCCCACGTTCGCGCTGCGCTCGACGCTGCGCCCGCTGACCGCCTGGACCCTGGGCATCGCCGCGTTCTTCCTGCTCGTCGGGCTCATCGCGGAGTCCATGACCAGGTTCCTGCGCGACAACCCCGCCTTCGCCGACCTGGCCCGGCAGGCCGGGTTCGAACTCGACGCCGTGCAGGGCTACGCCGCGACCCTGTTCACCCTGCTCGCCGTCCCGCTCGGCGGGTTCGCCGCCAGCCGCACCGCCGCGCTCGTCCGCGCCGAGCGGGCCCGCCGGCTCGACCTCCTGCTCGCCGCCCCGCTCACCCGCGTCCGGTTGCTCGCCGCCACGACCACCGCGACCGCCGCCGGGTCGCTGGCGCTCGCCGCCACCGCCGCGCTCGCCGTCTGGGCGGGCAGCACCGCCACGGGGGCGCCCCTCGGGCTCGGCGACGCGCTCGCCGGCGCGGCCAACGTCCTCCCGGTAGCCGCGCTCGGCCTCGGGGCCGCTGTGCTCGCCCTGGGCTGGGCACCCGGCGCCGTCGTCGCGGTCGGCATGCTGCCCACCGCCGGCGGTTTCCTGCTGACCGTGGTGGCCGACAGCGTCGATGCCCCCGACTGGGTGGCCGCCCTGTCCCCCTTCGACCACCTCGCCCTCGTACCGAGCACCCCGCCCGACGTCCCCGCGGCACTGGCCATGACCGCGATCGCCGTCTGCATCGGGCTCATCGGGTTGGTCGGCTACCGCCGCCGGGACATCCGCGGCGACTGACCCGCTCGCGCGCATCCCACCCCGTCCGCGATCGGGTGGCGCACGACTGCGCCGGCGGGACCGGAGCGCGCGTCGATAACGGTTCGGGTCGTGCCTGCCACCGAGGGGCGAAGTGGACGATGATGCGCATCGCCGGATCACTCGTCCGGGCACGCGACGGAGGGAGAGCGATGAGCGAGGTCAGCACCGATCCGACTCCGCAGGAACGGGCCGGCACCCGGATCAAACCGGTGGTCTTCTACGGGTCCGCCGCGATCACCCTCGCCGTCGCGATCTGGGCCATCGCCACCCCGACCGCCGCCTCCGACGCGATCGGCGCGCTGGTGGGCTGGACGTCGGAGTGGTTCGGCTGGTTCTACATCCTGCTGTCCACGGTCATCCTCGTCTTCGTCATCCTGGTGGGCGCCTCCCGGATGGGACGGACCAGGCTCGGGCCCGAGCACTCCCGACCCGAGTTCAGCACGTTCGCCTGGGCGTCGATGCTGTTCGCCGCCGGTATCGGCACCGACCTGATGTTCTTCGCGGTCGTCGAGCCGGTCACCCAGTACCTCACCCCGCCGCGCGGCGAGGGCGGCACGCTGCAGGCGGCCGAGGAGGCCACGGTCTGGACGCTGTTCCACTACGGGATCAGCGGCTGGGGCATGTACGCGCTGATGGGCATGGCCCTGGCCTACTTCGCCTACCGCCGGAACCTGCCGCTGGCCATCCGGTCGGCGCTGTACCCGATCTTCGGCAAGCGCATCCACGGCGGGCTCGGCACCGCGGTCGACCTCGCCGCCGTCCTCGGCACGATCTTCGGCGTCGCCGCCTCCCTCGGCATCGGCGTGGTGCTGCTGAACTACGGGCTCGACTTCCTCTTCGGCATCCCCGAGGGCACCGCGGCCCAGATCGGGCTGGTGGCCATCGCGGTCATCATGGCCACCGTGTCCGCGGTGAGCGGCGTCGACCGCGGCATCAAGCTGCTGTCCCAGCTCAACGTGCTGCTGGCGATCGGGCTGGCCCTCTACCTGCTGGTCGCGGGCGACACCGTGTTCCTGCTCAACGGGCTCGTGCAGAACGTCGGCGACTTCCTCAGCACCTTCCCGGGCCTGACCCTGCAGACGTTCGCCTACGACCGGCCCGTCGACTGGCTCAACGCCTGGACGCTGTTCTTCTGGGCCTGGTGGATCGCCTGGGCGTCGTTCGTCGGGCTGTTCCTGGCCCGGATCTCGCGCGGGCGCACCATCCGCCAGTTCGTGGTCGGCACGCTGATCATCCCGTTCACCTACATCGTCATGTGGATCTCGATCTTCGGCAACAGCGCCATCGACGTGATCCGCGACGGCAACACCGAGTTCGGCCAGGCCACGGTCGACAACCCGGCACAGGGCTTCTACCAGCTGCTCGCCCAGTACCCGGCGGTCTCGTTCGTCGCGGGGGTCGCGACCTTCACCGGCCTGCTGTTCTACGTGACCTCGGCCGACTCGGCCGCGCTGGTGATGGCCAACCTGTCCTCGCACCTGCCGACGCCGCAGTCGGACGGAGCCCCGTGGCTGCGCATCTTCTGGGCCGTGGCCACGGGCCTGCTGACGGTCGGGATGCTCATCGTCGGCGGGGTGCCCGCGCTGCAGAACGCCACCATCATCATGGGGCTGCCGTTCGCGTTCGTCCTGGTGCTGGTCATGTACGGGTTGTTCAAGGCGCTGCGGCTGGAGTCCCTGCACGCCGAGAGCCAGCGCTACGGGCTGCGCTCGTCGATCTCCGGGCGCAGCGCGGGCGACGGCCACCGGCCCGGTTCGCCCGGGTGGCGGCTGCGGCTCGACCGGGCCATGTCGTTCCCCGACCGGGAGCGCGCGGCGGAGTTCCTGGACGAGGTGGCGCTGCCCGCGGTCCGGGAGGTGGCCGAGCACCTGCAGGAACGCGGGATCGAGGCGCGCGCGGGCGAGGACCACGACGAGACCGGCGGAAAGGTCGTCGAGCTGACCGCCGACCTGGGCGAGGAGCACCCGTTCCGCTACCGCATCCAGCCGCGTGAGGTCCCGATCCCGGTCTACAGCCCGGCGTTCCCCAAGGGCGGCGACACCTACTGCCGCCTGGAGGTGCACCTGCGCGAAGGCGGCCAGGACTACGACGTCATGGGCTACTCCTACGGGCAGCTGACCGACGACATCCTCGACCAGTACGAGCGGCACCTGGAGTTCGTCCGGATCCAGCAGGTCGGCGGCTGAGCCCCCGGAGCAGGACGCTCGCCAGACGGGGCGACGACGCTCCGTCGGGCGAGCCGCCCAGCTCGCTCCATCCGTCCGCCGGTGCGCCCATCCGGACCATCGTCAGGCAATCGTCAGGCTGCCCGACCGGGCTCCACCGCCTTCCTGGGTACAACTGCGCGGTGAACGATCCGACGGAGGGCTCCCCACCCGTACCGGTGCCCCCGGCCGATGCCGAACCGCAGGTGACGGCGGTACCGGACACGGCGGAAGTGGCGGCGCGCGCCGCCGCGGACGTGACGCTGCTGCTGGCGCGGGCCGACGGGCTGCGCCGGATCGTCGAGCTCGCCGAGCGCAGCCGCCGCGAGGCCGACGCCCCCTACCGGGAATGACCCTGGTGAGACGATCCTGCCGCGGATCGGCGAGCCCTCGCAGTCTCGCCGACCCGCGACGGGTAACCGGTGGCGCGCGGGCGCAGGCTGTTCGACGCCCGCGCACCCCCGGCCGGGACGGTTCCCGGTCGGGCCTCGGATTCCCCAGCCGAGTTGCCCGACCGGCCCCCCGAGGCCCGCGTCCGGTGCGCCACCCGCAGTTGTAGTGGCCGCGGACCGCAGGCGGGAGGTCCCGCGCGGCTTCGTCAGCACATCGTCAGGTGGGTGTGTGCCCGACGGCCGGCCGTCCCTCCTCGATCACCCGGTGGGCGCCGGCGGCGGGCTCGTCGAGGTCACCGCGATCGCCTCCGGTGTCGGCTCCGGTGTCGGCTCCGGTGTCGGCTCCGGTGTCGACTCCGGCGGCGGGGCCGGCGCGGGCTGCACGGTCGTCGCCGTCGGTGCGACCGGCGGCGCGGGCGTCGACGACGTCAGCGGCACGGGCGAGAGCTGGGCCTGCACCCCGCACCCGGCGACGCCCAGCAGCCCGACCAGCCCCAGCAGCCCAGCCGCGACGGCTGCGGTCGCGCGCCTCACCGGTGCACCTCCGGCAGTTCGACGACGAACCGGGCGCCGCCACCGGGCCGGTCCTCGACCCGGACCGCGCCGCCGTGCCAGCGCACGTCCTGCGCCACCAGCGCCAGCCCGAGGCCGCTGCCGCCATCCACGCCGCGGCGCCCGGCGTAGGGGCCGCGGGCGAACCGCTCGAAGATCTGCTCGCGCTGGTCGTCGGGCACGCCCGGACCGCTGTCGTCGACCTCCAACCGCGCGCGCCCGCCGTGGCGCAGCACCGCCACCCGCACCGCACCGCCCGCGTACTTGTCCGCGTTGTCGAGCAGGTTGGCCACGGTGCGGTCCAGTCGGCGGCGGTCGGCCAGCACCAGCGGCGGCTGGGCCACCAGGTCGACCTCCGGCGGCTTCCCGGGTCGCACGGCGACCACGTGGCGCACGACGTCGCCCAGGTCGACGACCTCGTCGGGAACCTCGTCGGGGCGCAGGTCGTCCCGGGAGATCTCCAGCAGGTCCACCACCATGCGCTGGAAGCGGCCGATCTCGCCGAGCAGCAGGTCCAGCGCCCGGCCGGCGGTACCGGTCAGCTCGTCGCGCCGCCGGCGCAGGACCGCCCCGGCGTTGGCCATCGTCGTCAGCGGCGACCGCAGCTCGTGGCTCACGTCGCCGGCGAACCGGGCGTCGCGCCGCACCCGCTTCTCGAGCGCGTCCGCGGTGCGGTTGAAGGTCGCGGCCAGCGAGGCGAGGTCGGGGTCGTCCCGATCGGGCAGCCGGGCACGCAGGTCCCCGCCGACCACCCGGGCCGCCGCCTGCGTCAGCTCGGTGAGCGGGCGCAGGGCGCGCCGCCCCGCCCAGTGGCCGAGCCCGAGCCCGAGCAGCCCGCTCGCCGCGACGCCGATCGCGAGCACCGTGCTCAGGAACCGGAAGGCCTGGTCGAGCTGGGTGAGCGGGAACAGCTCGACGTACGCGCTCTCGCCACCGTCGACCGGCAGCGTGACGGCGAGCACGGGGATGCCCTGCGCGTTCAGCCGCTGGTGGGCGGGGACGCCGTCGGTGGCCATCCGCAGCAGTGCCGGGGGCAGCACGTCGGCGTCGACCTGGCGGCCGCTGGTCAGCCAGCCGCTGGGGCGCTCGATGAGGATCGTGGCATCGGAGCTGCTGGTGAGGCCGCTGAGCAGGTCGCCGAGGCCCTCCGAACCGGTCCGCAGGGAGGCGTCGACCAGCTGGACGTTCACCTCGGCCTGGCGGATCGCGCTGGTCTCGCGCTGGCGCAGCATGTACCCCGACGCCAGGTTCCAGGTGACCACGGCCAGCACGCCGGCGAGCACGACCGTGCCCAGGCCGAGGGCGAGCGCCACCCGCCAGCGCAGCGACAACCGCACCATGCGCACGTCCTACCCGGTCGGTCGGCCCGACGCGACCGCTGCCTACTCGACTGCCTACTCGACTGCCTACTCGACTGCCTACTCGACACCGACCGCTTTGTACCCGCGGCCCCGCACCGTCAGCACACGCTCCGGCTGGTCGGGGTCGCGCTCGACCTTGCGGCGCAACCGGCGCACGTGCACGTCCAGCAGCCGGGTGTCGCCGAAGTAGTCGTAGCCCCACACGCGGCGCAGCAGGTCCTCCCGGGAGACCACCGCCCCCCGCGCCTGGGCGAGTTCGAGCAGCAGCCCGAACTCGGTGCGCGTCAGGTGCACCTCGGCACCGCCCCGGCGCACCACCTCCTCGTCGGGCAGGATCTCCACGTCCCCCAGCCGCAGCGCGCGCGGGCTGCCGCCGTCCGGGTGGCGCCTGCGCAGCAGGGCCCGCACCCGGGCGGCCAGCTCGCTGGCCACGAGGGGCTTGGTGACGTAGTCGTCGGCCCCGGCCTCCAGCCCCGCGATCACGTCGGAGGTGTCGGTGCGCGCGGACACGATGATGATCGGCTGGTCGCCCCGGGCGCGCAGCGTGCGGCACACGTCGAGGCCGTCCATGCCCGGCAGCATCAGGTCGAGCAGCACGACGTCGACCGACGCCGTCGCGAGCAGTTCCAGGGCGCGCTCCCCCGACTCGGCCTCCAGCACCTCGCAGCCCTCGTCGGCCAGGGCCAGCCCGAGCGCCAGCCTGATCCGCTCGTCGTCCTCGACCATCAGCAACCGTGCGTCCACCGGGCCCATCCTGCGCTCCGCGGCCGGATCCTCGACGCGCTGCACACCCATCACCCGCTTCCCTGCGACCTCTGCCGCAAGCGGCAGGCGACCAACCGGTGCAGCAGCTCCGCCATCGAGCCGGCGGGCACCTGCCCGTCGAGCTCCCGCTCGGCGTCGCCGATCTCGGCCTCGAGCACCGCCCGGGGTACGCCGGCGAACTCCTCGCGCAGGCACTCGGCGACGTCTCTCGTCGCCGGCTGGAACAACGCTGCTGTCTGGGACGACGCTGTCGATCGCGCCGGTGCCGGCATGTCTCCCCTTCCCGCCGCCCGCACGGGACGGCTCGTGCGACCGCCCCGTCCGGCGCGGTCCGGTTCAGCGCCGCAGCGGCCCGATGCGCACCAGCACCTCGGGCGGGCGCCCGGGACCGAGCAGGTCGGACCCGAAGAGCAGGCTGCGCGACACCGCAGCGCCGTAGCGGGTCGCGAAGCCGGTGAAGAGAGCCTGCGACACGGGGTCGTCCGGGGCGACGGACGCCTCCACGTGGTCGACGTCCGGGAGCCGGTCGACCAGGACGTCCAGCATCGCGGCGCCGACACCGCGGCCACGCACCGCCTCGGCCACGACGACCTGCCAGACGAACAGCGTCGACGGCTCGTCCGGCCGGCGGAAACCGGTGGTGAAGCCGACGACGGCGTTGCGCCGCCACGCCACCGCCGAGGTGTCGTCGAAGTCCCGCGCCCACAGCAGGTAGGCGTAGCGGGAGTTGACCGAGCGGATGCCGCTCGCGCAGGCGAGGCGCCAGCACGCGGCGCCGTCGGAGACGCCGGGGCGGCGCACCGTCACCCCGGCCGGGGTGACCGCGGCCGTGTCCGCGCGGTCTCCGGCCGGTGTCGCGGTGTCGGTCACGAACCGGACATTACGGCGTCGTCGCGGTGCGGGGCCGGATCGTCAGGCAGTCGTCAGCCGGGCGGGCCGAGCACCCCGTCGATCCCGGGTAATCCCCCTCATGACGAAACCGCACGATCCCGGCACGCCGTGCCCGCGGACCGCCGACGCCCCCGTCCGCTCGGGCCTGGGCGCCGGCATCGGATCGATCGTGCTGCTGACCGCGCTGTTCGTCGCGTCGCTGATGCGCGACCCGGACCCCGCCTACAGCACCGTGCTCGGCACCGCCTGCCTGGTGGTCACGGTGCTGATGATCCGCGGCGCGCGCCGGTGGCGCGACCGCTGCTGAGCGCGGACCACCCGGCGCCGCACTGCCCGATCAGGCCGGATCGTGGAGCTCGGCGAGGAACCGCTCCGCACGACCGGCGAACAGGTGGGCCCCACGGTCGACCGACAACGCCCGGGCCCGCTCGGCGGCGGCCCGGACGACGGCGACCGGCTCACCGCGGGCGTGCCGCAGCCGAGCCCGCTGCAGGAGGATCAGGCCTTCGCCGTGGCGCTGGCCGTGGGCGTCCAGGAACCGCTCGGCCCGGTCGAGGGCGGTGGCGGCCTCGTCGAGCTCGCCCGCCGCCGACCACATCTCGCTGAGCAGTGCGTACCAGGTGGGCACGTTCGAGCGGGGCGGGTCGAGCAGCGTCGCGGTGATGACGGCGTCGGCGGCGGCCGCGGCACCGGCGGGGTCGGTGCCGGTCGTGGCGCGCGCCCAGTACCGGGCCAGCCGCAGGTAGGCGCCGAAGAAGGTGAACGAGAACCCGGGGTCCTGCGCGATCCCGCGCTCCGCGCCGCGCAGCGCCCAGGCCGGGTCACCCACCATGGCGGCGATCCGCGCGGTGAACCCGGCCCAGACGGTGACGGCGTACGGTTCGGCGCCGACCGCGACCTCCAGCCCGTCCAGCAGAGCGCGGGCGGCGTCGACGTCGCCGTGCAGCGCGGTCGTCTCGGCGAGCATGCCGGCCGCCATCAGCCGCAGGTCGTAGCGCAGTGGCTGGTCCTCCCGCCCGGCGAGGTCGTCCAGCGCGGCCCGGTCCAGGCGGCTGAGGTAGCGGTGGGCGGCCCCGATGTCGCCCAGGTCCCACTGGTGGATGCCCCAGGAGTAGAGGCCGTAGGCGCGCACGACCGGATCGGCCGACGCCTCCCCCTGCTCGAGCAGCCGGCGGGCCAGCGGGCCGCTGCGGTCGAGTCGCACGGCCTGGGAGTGCGCGGCCCGCCGGGAGAAGAGGAACTCGGTAGCGTCCCGTTCCCGGCCGAGGCCGCGAGCCAGGTCCTCGGCGCGTTCGAGTACGTCGAGGGCCGCGCCGTGATACCCCGAACGCATCCCGACGACCGCGATCAGCTGGGACAGCGCGGACAGCTCCAGCTCCGCGCGACCGGCCGCCCTGGCCAGCCGCGCCGCCGACCGCAGCCGCCGCTCGGCGGCCTCCAGCGCGGACCTGGCCCCCGCGCCGCGGGCCGCGCGTATCAGCGCGTCCGCGGTCCGGGCCGGGTCGGCCAGCGGCCCGGCGGTCCACAGGTGGTGGGCGAGGCGCTCGGCGACGGACCCGACGTCCGGTGCGGCGCGGTCCAGGGCGTCGGCGACCCGCAGGTGCAGACGCGGGGCCCGGCGCGGCGGCGTGGTGTCGACGACCGCTTCGCGGACCAGGTCGTGCGTGAAGCGGACGCGGTACGGGTCGGCGGGGTCGAGGGCGAGCAGACCGAGCGCCTCCACCGGCTCGAACCGGTCGAGGCAGGTCTGGACGTCGAGGTCGGCGGCGGCGGCGAGCAGGCGCAGATCGACGTCGCGGCCGAGGATCGCGGCGACTTCGAGCAGGTCGCGGGCCCGGTCGTCGAGACCGGCCATGCGGTCGCGGACGACGTCCCGCACGCTGGCCGGCACGCCGGCCCGGGCCACGGCGTCCTCGGTGAGCGCGCCGCCGTCGGCGAGGAACCGGGACAGCTCCCGCACGAAGAAGGGGTTGCCCGCGGTGCGGGCGTGGATGTGCCGCACGGCGGCGGGGTCGGGGTCCTGGCCGGTGGTGCGCTGCACGAGCCCGGCGACCTCGACCGGGGTCAGCGGGCCGAGTCGGATCCGGCGGTGGCCGGGCGCCCGGCTCGCCGCGGCGAGGGTGCGGGTGAGCTCCGCGTCGGGGGTCGGCGCACGGTCCCGCACGGCACCGACGAGCACGGTTCTGCCCGGCAGCCGGGTCGCCAGGTGGGAGAACAGGCGCAGGGACGCCACGTCGGCCCACTGCAGGTCGTCCACGAGCAGCACGACCGGCCGCACCGCCGCGACCTCGTCCAACACCGCCGCGACCTGCTCGAACAGCCGGAACCGGGTCCCCTCGTGCGGCGGGGCCGACGGGGCGGGCCCACCGCTGCCCGGGCCCGCGAGACGGCGCAGTTCACCGGCGAGCCGAGCCGCCCGCGCTTCTTCCGGGAGGGCGTCGAGGATCGTGCCGGTCGCCTGCACCCACGGCCACATCGACGGCGTCCCGTCGCCGTCGAGGCAGCGACCCCAGACCACGAGCGCTCCGCGCCGCGCGGCCTCGTGCGCGATCTCCTCCAGCAGCCGGGTCTTCCCCGCTCCCGGCTCCCCCTCGACGACGACCGGCCCCGCACCGCGGTCCGGGGTCGGGCCCAGCGCCGAGTCCACGGCGTGCCGCAGCGCGGTGAGCTCGTCGCTCCTGCCCACCAGGGCGCCGCGCGCGCCCGCCGACCCGTCGTCGGCCGCGCCGGTCACCAGCGGCACCGACGACTGCGTCAGCACCCGCTGCTGCGCTGCCCGCAGCACCGCGCCCGGGTCGACGCCGAGCTCCTCGACGAGCCGGGCACGGACCGCCCGGAACACCGACAGCGCCTCCGCCTGCTGCCCGGCGGCCCCCAGCGCAGTGATCAGGGCGGCCTGCACGGGCTCGTTCAGCGGCGCCATCGACGCGGCCAGGCGCAGCGGGCGCAACACACGTCCGGGCTCGCCGCGCCGCACCGCGACGTGGGCCGCCGTGAGGCAGGCGTCGAAGAACTCGTCGTCCAGGGTGGCCAGTACCGACGCGGCGGCCGGTCCACGAGCCGATCCGTCGGCCGCCGGGCCGCGCCAGAGGTCCAACGCCTCGACGTAGCTTTCGAGCGCCGCGTCCTGGTCGTCGACCGCGGCGCAGGCGCGGGCCGCCTCGACGAGCTCCCGGAAGTCGACGAGGTCCAGCGTCTCGGGCCCGGCCGCGAACATGTAGCCGGGCCCGCGGCGAAGCAGGTAGGAGCCGGTGCCGCGAGCCGGCAGCGCGGGTTCCAGCAGCCGCCGCAGCGCTCCGACGTGCTTGTGCAGCACGTTGAGGGCCGTGGGCGGAACGGCGTCCGGCCAGATCAGGTCGAGCAGCTCGCTGGTGCTGATCGGCCGGCCCGCCCGGGCCAGCAGCAGCGCGAGCACCTGGGCCTGCCGCTGCGGCGCGGGGTCCAGCTCGACGCCGTCGCGCCAGATCCGCAGCGGCCCGAGGACCTGCAGCCGCAGGGGGTGCACGGCGCGGGCGGGACGGCCTGGCGCAGCCACCCCGACACCACTCCTCGGATCGATCGGACGCAGCGGGACCGGTCCGGGGTGCCCGCTCGCACGACCCTGGACGGGCTCGTCGCGATCGTACTCGGCGGGCTCGGCCCGCGACGCGGCTCGATAGGCCCGGGGTGACCGACCGGTCGTCCGCTTGAACGCCGCGCTGAAGGCGCTGTCGGAGCGGTACCCGGTCTCCAGCGCCAGCCGCGCGACCGGGACGTCGCTGGTGCGCAGCGCGGCTTCGGCGCGGAGCATGCGGATGCGACCGAGGCATGCCGAGGGCGTGGTCCCGGCGAGCGCCCGGAAGCGCTGCATGAACACCGACCGCGACACCAGTGCGATGCGGGCCAGCTCTCCGGGCGTCCACCCGTGGGCCGGCTCGGCCAGCATCTGACCGACGGCGGGCGCCAACCGGGGGTCGGCGAGCACCCGCAGCCACCCCACGGGCAGGGCGTCGGGCCGGGACAGGCACGCGCGCAGCGCTTCGAGCAAGAGGAGCTGCGCGTAGTGCGCCACGGCGCCGCTGGCTCCGACCGCGCGCTCGGCCAGCTCGCGCTCGACCGCCACGACCAGCGCGCCGACCACGGCCGCGCGTCCGCGGCCACCGGCGACGACCGTCAGCGGCGGGAGGGCGGCCAGCAGCATCTCGGCCCGGTCGACCTCGAACACCGCGGTGAGCAGCGCGAACGAGCCTTCGCCGGGCCCGCCATCGCCCACCGCGGCGACGGGTGGTCGATCCGGCCGATCCGACACGGTCAACGCGCGCGAACCGCGGGCCACGACGACTGCACCCTCCGGCAGCAGCCGCGGCGGCTCCCCGGTCCCCGGGTCGAGCCAGCACTGCCCCCGCACCACCACGCCGACACCCAGCCGGCCGCCGACGAGCGGTCGCGCGCTCCACTCGCCCCCCGCGACCAGCTCCCCGGAAGCGATGCACCTGGCCCGCACGAGCGACACCGTCTCCGACAGCGGATCGGCCGCGGGGTGCGGGCGGGCGGCGGTGTCGGGCAGCGGCACGCCCCGATCGTCGTCGCGGGCACTGGAGCTCCGGTGACGTGACAGTTCCGTTCCTCTGCCGTCCCGCCGGGCGGGAGAGCGCGGATTCCCCGGACCGACGAGCATTCCGATCCCGGCCCGGGGTTGGCACGGTCGAGCCGAACGTTCGACGAGAGGGAAACCAATGAGTGACGCACCGATCCGCAACGTCGTGCTCGTCCACGGGGCGTGGGCGGACGGCTCGGGATGGCGGGCCGTGCACGACCGGCTCGTCGACGAGGGCTACGCGGTGAGCATCGTCCAGCACCCCACCACCTCGCTCACCGACGACGCGCTGGTCACCCGGCGGGTCCTGGACCAGCAGGACGGCCCGACCGTCCTGGTGGGGCACTCCTACGGCGGCGCGGTGATCAGCGAGGCCGGAACGCACGAGAAGGTGGCCGCGCTCGTCTTCGTGGCGGCCTTCGCCCCGGACAAGGGAGAGTCGGTCAACACCCTGATCGCCGACCCGCCGCCGGGCTCGCCCGCGCCGCCGATCCTGCCGCCGGTGGACGGCTTCCTGCTGCTCGACCGCGAGCGGTTCCCTGCCGCGTTCGCCGCTGACCTGCCCGCCGCCGATGCCCGCTTCCTGGCCGACTCGCAGCTGCCCTGGGGCCTGGAGGCCGTCGGTGGAGCCATCACCGACCCCGCCTGGCGGGCCAGGCCGAGCTGGTACCTCGTCGCCGCGCAGGACCGGATGATCCCGCCGGTCGCCCAGCGCTCGATGGCCGAACGCGCCGGCGCCTCGGTCACCGAGGTGGACGCCAGCCACGCGGTCTACGTCTCCCGGCCGGAGGCCGTCGTCGCCCTGGTCAAGGCCGCGGCCGGGACCTGAGCAAGCATCCCGTCCGGTGCCGGCGCGGTCGCGCCGGGTCCTCAGAAGATGGAATACCCGCCGTCGACGACGATCTCGTCGCCGGTGTGGAACCCGCCGATCCCGGCGGCCAGGTAGACCGCGAGCCGGGCGAAGTCGTCCGGCTCGCCCCAGCGCCGGTGCGGCATGCGCTTCATGACGTTGCGCTCGAAACCCTCGCTGTGCAGCGCGGGGGACGCCATCGGCGTCTCGGTCCAGCCGGCGATGATCGAGTGGGCGTGGATCCGGTAGCGGGCCAGCTCCACCGCGCACGCCTTGATCATCGCGGTCAGGCCGGCCTTGCTGGCCGCGTAGGCCTGCCCGCGCGGGGCGCCGTGGACCGTGGACACGCTGGACGTGCCGACGAGCACCCCGCCCCCGCCGCGCTCGACCATGTGCCCCGCGGCGGCGCGCAGGGTGAGGAACGCGCCGTCGAGGTTGACCCGGGTGACCGCCCGGAAGTCCGCCAGGCTCGTCCCGACGAAGGGCGTGCCGGTGCCGCTGCGGCCGGCGTTGGCGAAGCAGGAGTCGACCCGGCCGAAGTGCTCCAGCGTCGCGGCGAAGGCGTCGCCGACGGCCTGCTCGTCGCCGACGTCGCAGCCGAACGCCCGCACCCGGGTGCCGTACCCGGCCAGTTCCTCGGCCGCCTGTTCGTTGCGCTCGGCGTTGGTGCCCCACACGGCGACGTCGGCGCCGCACCTGGCGAGCCCGCGGGCCATGCCCAGGCCGATGCCCGAGTTGCCCCCGGTGACCAGCGCGACGTGGCCGGTGAGGTCGAACAGACCGCGCTCGCCGGCCGCGGTCGCGGTTGTCGGGTCGGTCACGGGGTCGGTCACCGTGCCACCCACCCGTTCCACGACCCGCCGTCGCGGGCGTTCCCGTGCTGCGGGCAGTTCAGGTCGACCAGCACCATGCGCGCCTCTCCTCGTCTGCGGACGAAGGCGAAACCTACTGAACAATCGTTCAGACATCAATCGGTCCGACGTGCCGGCGCACCCACATGAGACGAGCCGTCTCGTCTTGACAGTCCCCCTCGCCCCGCCTACCGTTCCGCCTCGGGCCGCGAGACGAACCGTCTCGTCTCACCGCAGAACGGAGACCCCATGCGCACCTCGTCCGACACCGCCCCCCGCACGTGGTTCATCACCGGCGCCAGCCGCGGCCTGGGCCGCGCGTTCGCCGAGGCCGCGCTCGCGCGGGGCGACCGGGTGGCTGCCGCGTCGCGGACCATCGCCCGGGAGGTCCTCGACGAGCGGCACGGCGACCGGCTGCTGGCCCTGCCCCTCGACGTGACCGACCGGGCGGCGGTCATCGCCGCCGTGGCGACCGCCGTCGAGCACTTCGGACGGCTCGACATCGTCGTCAACAACGCCGGCACGATGTCCATGGGCATGGTCGAGGAGTTCACCGAGGCCCAGGCGCGGGCCCAGTTCGAGGTCAACCTCTTCGGCGCGCTGTGGGTCGCCCAGGCGGCGCTCCCGCACCTGCGTGTCCAGCGGTCCGGCCACATCGTGCAGATCTCCAGCATCGCCGCGCTCGGCGGCTTCCCGAGCACCGGCATGTACAGCGCGAGCAAGTTCGCCCTCGAAGGCATGAGCGAAGCACTGGCGATGGAAGCGGCGACCTTCGACGTCCGGGTCAGCATCGTGCAGCCGGGCGGCTACTGGACCGACCTGTACTCCAGCATGACGACCACGGCCCCGATGCGGGAATACGCACCGCTGCGCGCCGAGCTGGAGCGGCAGTGGGCGCAGGGATCGGTCGACAGCGAACCCCGGCTCGCCGCCGAGGCGCTGCTGCGCCTGGTCGACAGCGACGACCCGCCGCCGCGGCTCCTGCTCGGCAGCATGGTCTACGACCTGGCGTTCGACATCTCCCGCCGGCGGATGGACACCTGGGCGGGCTGGGAGCGGGTCAGCCGGGCCGCCGAGCACGCCGTCGCTGCCCCCGCCGAGGCGCGCTGACCGTCGCTCCGAGGTACTCGCCCACGCGGCCGGACCCGGGTGGTCTGACAGAGTGGATCGGTGATGCGTCGAGCCGTTCCGGCCGTCCTGGCCCTGACGAGTGCCCTCCTGCTGGCCGCCTGCGGCGGCGCCCCGGCGGCCGGGCCGTCGGCGGAGCGGTCGCTGATCCTGGCCACCACCACCAGCACGCAGGACTCCGGCCTGCTCGACGTGCTGCTGCCCGAGTTCAGCCGCGGCACCGGCTGGCAGGTGAAGACGCTCGCGGTGGGCAGCGGGCAGGCCATCGAGCTGGGCCGCCGCGGCGAGGCCGACGTGCTGCTGGTGCACTCGCCCGCCGCCGAGGAGGAGTTCGTGGCCGAGGGCGCCGCCGGCTCGCGGCGGCTGGTGATGCACAACGACTTCGTGCTCGTCGGGCCGGAGGCCGACCCGGCCGGGATCCGCGGTCTGGACAGCGTGGAGGCGATGCGGCGGATCGCGGCCGCACAGGCGGTGTTCGTGTCCCGGGGCGACGAGTCCGGCACCAACGCCCGCGAGGAACAGCTGTGGAGCGCGGCCGGCCTCACCCCGACCGGGTCCTGGTACCAGTCCACCGGGCAGGGCATGGGCGCCACGCTGCGGGTGGCGGCGGAGAAGGACGGCTACACGCTCACCGACCGGGCGACCTACCTCGCGCAACGCGACTCGCTGTCGTCGACGGTGCTCAGCGAGGGCGACCCCGCGCTGCTGAACGTCTACCACGTGATCGAGATGACGACGCGCGCCGGCGACCGGGTCCAGCCCGACGGCGCCGCCGCCTTCGCCGACTGGATCGTGTCGGCCCCGGCCCAGGAGATGATCGGTCGGTTCGGCCGGGAGGAGTTCGGCCAGCCGCTGTTCACCCCCGACGCCGGCAAGGACGAGGCGAGCCTGGGCGGCTGAGGCGTGGACGTCCTGCTCGACGGCCTCGGCGAGGCGGTGCGGCTGCTGGTCACCGGCGACCAGGACACCTGGGCGATCACCGCGTTGACCCTGCGCGTGTCGCTGACCGCGACCGCCGTCGCCCTGCTGCTCGGGCTCCCGCTCGGGCTCGCGGTCGCCCTCGGGCGGTTCCCCGGCCGGCGGGTCCTGCTGGCCGCGGCGAACACCGGGATGGGCCTGCCGCCGGTCGTCGTGGGCCTGTTCGTCACCGTGCTCCTGTGGCGCAGCGGCCCGCTCGGCGGGCTGGGGCTGCTCTACACCCCGACCGCGATGGTCGTCGCGCAGGCCGGGATCGCGACGCCGGTCGTCGTCGCGCTGGTCGCGGTCGCGGTGCAGCAGGTCGACCCCGAGTTCCGGGTCCAGATGCAGGGCCTGGGGGCGAGCCGGCTGCGCTCGCTGCTCGCCCTGCTCGGCGAAGCCCGGCTCCCGCTGCTGGCCGCGGCGATGGCCGCGTTCGGCGCCGTGGTCAGCGAGGTCGGGGCGGCGCAGATGGTGGGGGGCAACCTCGCCGGCGAGACCCGGGTGCTGACCACGGCCGCGGTGCTGGCCACCAGCCGCGGGCAGTTCGCGCTGGCCATCGCGTTCGGGCTGGTCCTGCTGGTGATCGCGTTCGCGGTGAACCTGGTGCTGACCCTCGTCCAGCAGGGCCGGGTCGACGCCCGGTGACCAGCGGGCTCGCCTGCCGCGACCTGAGCGTGCACGTGGCCGGGCGCGCGCTCGTGCACGCGGTCACCTTGGACGTCCCGGCCGGGCGCACCCTCGCCGTGCTCGGCCCCAACGGCGCCGGGAAGTCCACGCTGCTGCGCGCCGTCGGCCTGCTCGGGCCGCACCGCAGCACCGGGGAGGTCCTGCTCGACGGCGGCCCGGTCACCCGGCCGCAGATGCGCCGGGCGGTCGCGGCCGTGCTGCAGCGCCCGATCCTGCGCCGCGGGACGGTGGCCGCCAACGCCGCCAGCGGGCTGCGATTCCGCGGTGTCGACCGGCGCGCGGCCCGGGAACGCGCGCTGCCCTGGCTCGACGCGTTGGGCATCGCCCACCTCGCCGACCGCGACGCCCGCACCCTGTCCGGCGGCGAGGCCCAGCGGCTGAGCATCGCCCGCGCGCTGGCCGTCGGCTCGCGCGTCCTGCTGCTCGACGAGCCGTTCAGCGGCCTGGACGCCGCCACCCGCGGCGACCTGCTGGCCGATCTGCGCGCCGCGCTGGACCGCCACGGCGCGGCCACCGTGCTCGTCACCCACGACCGGCACGAGGCGCTGGCCCTCGCCCAGGACACCGCCCTGCTCGTCGACGGGCGCCTGCGCCACCACGGCCCGACGCGGTTCGTGCTGGAGGAGCCCCGCGACGCCGACACCGCCCGCCTCCTCGGCTTCACCAACCTGCTCCCGCCGAGCCTGACCGGCCGGCCGGACACCCTCGCCGCCCGCCCCGAGCACTGCCGCCTGCTGAGCGCCCTCGCCGACCCCGGCGGCGACGTCGTCACCGTCGAGGGCGTCCTGCGCCGGTCGGTCGACCTCGGCGCCGCCACCCGGCTCGACGTCGACACCCCGAGCGGGCCACTCGTCTGCCTGGACCGCGATCCGCCGGACACGGTGACGCTCGGGGCCCGCGTCGTCGTCGCGGTCGAGCAGCACCGCTCGCTCCCCGGTACTCCCCTCCCCCTCCCGTCGAGAACGACGTTGTCGTGATCCACCGGCCCTGTCGATCACGACAACATCGTTCTCGACGGGGCGTTACTCTCGTCCAACCCCGCCGCACGACAGCGGTTCTCGTCCAACGAGCCACGTCCCCCGCGCCCGCCGGGGGTGAGGGGTGGACGGGCATAGCATCGGGACGTGGTCGATCTCGCTGACGCGGCCGGCGTCGTCCTCGTCGGCGGCCGGTCCTCCCGGATGGGCCGGCCCAAGGGCGCGCTGGAGTGGCGCGGCTCGACGCTGCTGCACCGCACGGCCGCCCTGCTGCACCGCACCGTGGGCGGTCCCGTCCTGGTCGTCGCGGCGCCCGGCCAGGAGCTGCCCGCCCTGCCGGCGGCGGTCGAGGTGGTGGCCGATCCGGTCGAGGGCCTCGGCCCGATGCGCGGACTGGCGACGGGGCTGGCGGCGCTCGACGGGCGGGCGCCCGCGGCGTTCGTGTGCTCGACGGACCTGCCGTTCCTGCACCCGGCGCTGGTCCGGCGGGTGCTGCGCGGGTTCGCCGACCCGGACGCCGACGTCGTGCTGCCGGTGGCCCGCGGCTACCGCCAACCCCTCGCCGCCGGCTACCGCACCGCGCTCGCCCCGCTGATCGAGAAGCTGCTGGCCGAGGGCGACCTGCGGCCGGGGATGCTGTTCCGGCACTGCCGGGTCACCCAGCTCGACGACGACACCCTGCTCGCCGACCCCGACCTGGCCCGCCTCGACCCGGCGCTGGACTCGCTGGTCAACGTCAACGAGCCCGACGACTACGCAGCCGCGCTGGCCCGTCCCGAGCCGGAGGTCGTGGTCGAGCGGTTCGGGGCGCTCGCGAGCGGCGGGCAACGCGGCCCGCGCACCGTCCGCGCGGCGTCGCTCGGCGCGGCCGCCGCGGCCGTGGGGATCGCGCTCGACCGGCACGTCGTGGCGGCGGTCAACGGCGACCAGATGACCCGCGATCCGCACCTGCCGCTCGTCGCGGGCGACACGGTCGCGTTCCTGTCGGCCGACGCCGGCGGCTGAGCGGGCATAGGCTCGGGGTCGTGCCGGCCGGTGGATACTTCGGGAAGGCCCTGGTCGTCGACATCGGGGACCGCGCGGCGACGAGCGCGCCGCTGGCCCTCGCCGACGCCGTCCTGCGCGCCTACCTGGGCGGGGTCGGCCTGGGCACCTGGCTGCTGCACCGGCTGGCGCCGGCCGGGGTCGACCCGCTGGCCCCGCCGGCGCCGCTGGCGTTCGTCTTCTCCCCGCTGGTCGGTACCCCGCTGACGACGAGCGCGAAGTTCGCGGTGGTGGCCAAGTCCCCGCTCACCGGGCTGCTCACCGACGCGCTGGCGTCGAGCCGGTTCGCCATCGCCGGCAAGCTGACCGGCCACGACGCGATCGTCGTGCGCGGGCGGGCCGCGCAGTTGTCGGTGCTGCTCGTCGACGGCGACGGGGCGCGGCTGGAAGCGGCGCCGGAGCTGGCCGGGCTGTCGGCCGCCGAGGCCGAGGCCGCCGTGCGGGAGCGCTTCGGGCGCGGCTGGCAGACCGCGGCGATCGGGCCGGCCGGCGAGCGGCGGGTCCGCTACGCCACGATCAGCCACGACGGCCGGCACGCCGGCCGCGGCGGGCTCGGCGCGGTCCTGGGCGCGAAGAACATCAAGGCGGTGCTGGTCCGCGCGTCCACCCGGGTCGCGATCGCCGACCAGCAGGCGGTGCTGGCCGCGGCCAAGGACCTGCGCGAGCGCAGCTTCGGGCCGGCCACGGCCAAGTACCGCGAGCTGGGCACGCTGGCCAACCTGCTGGCCTTCAACGCCGTCTCCACGCTCCCGACCCGCAACTTCACCGCCGCCACCTTCGACGGCGCGCACCGGCTGGCCGCCGAGGAGCTGCACGAGCTGCGCGGGGTGGCCCGCAACTCGTGCGCGTCCTGCTCGATCGGCTGCGAGCACATCTACTCCCGCAAGGGCGGCGGCCAGCAGCGCATGGAGTACGAGAACGTGTTCGCGCTCGGGCCGCTGTGCGGGGTGTCCGACCCCGACGACGTCTTCGCCGCCAGCGCCCGCTGCGACGAGCTGGGCCTGGACACGATCTCGGCCGGCGGCACGATCGCCTGGGCGATGGAGTGCGCCGAGCGCGGGCTGATCGACGCGCCGTGGCTGCGCTTCGGCGACGGCGCCGCGCTGCTGCGGGCCCTGGACATGATCGGCTCGCGCGAGCCGGGGCTCGGCGAGCTGCTGGCCCAGGGGTCGCGGCGGGCGGCCGCGACCGTCGGCGGTGCCTCGATCGACTGCGCGCCGCAGGTCAAGGGCCTGGAGCTGCCCGGGTACGAGCCGCGCACGCTGCAGGCGATGGCCCTGGGGCTGGCGGTGAACGCGCGCGGCGCCGACCACAACCGCTCCGGCGCCTACGAGGCCGACCTCTCCGGCGAGCACGACCGGCTCAACGGCGGGGCGGCGCAGGTCGTGGCCGCGGTCGGTACCGAGGACCGGGCCGCGGTGATGGACTCGATGATCCTGTGCAAGTTCCTGCGCGGGGTGTTCGACGAGCCGTTCGCCGAGTGGGCGGCGCTGCTGCGCCCGGTCACCGGCTGGGACGTCGACGCCGCCGAGCTGCGCGCGACGGCCCGGCGGATCGTGCTGGCCAAGCGGGTGTTCAACCAGCGCGAGGGCGCCACCGCGGCGGACGACACGCTCCCCCGCCGGATGCTGGAGACCCCGCTGGAGCTGGGTTCCGGTCGCGTCGCCGCGCTGACAGCCGACCGCCTGCGTGCGATGGTGGCCGGCTACTACGCCGAACGCGGGCTCGACCAGGAGGGTCGACCCTCTCGGGAGGCGGAAGCGGCGTTGCTGCTCGGTGGGTGAGGACCGAGAATCGCCGCACCGGCCGCGGATCGACGACGTTGCGTAGGTTGTATGCGGTATGCACTACCGGTTGGGAGTCGAGATGACAGCCGTGCAGGAGCCGCCCACCGCCGTGCGGACGGTCACCGCCCGGATCGACGGGCACCCGGTGACCGTGCCCGAGGGCACGACCATCTACGACGCGGCCAAGCAGGTGGGCGTCGACATCCCCGTGCTGTGCCACGACGAGCGCTACGACCCGGTCGGCGTGTGCCGGATGTGCGTCGTCGACACCGGCGGGCGGGTCTTCGCGGCGGCGTGCGTGCGGCCCTGCGAGGACGGCATGGAGGTCGCGACCTCGACCCCGGAGCTGGAGCGCAGCCGCGCCACCCTGACCGAACTGCTGGTGTCCGACCAGCCGCCGCGCGCCGAGGACCCCAAGGACACCACCACCCGCGACAACCTGCTGCTGGAGCTGGCCGACGGCTTCGGGGTCGCCCGGGAGACCACCGAGCTGCCCTGCGGCTCCGGGCGCGGCACCGACTCGTCCAACCCGGTCATCGACGTCAACCACGACGCCTGCATCCTCTGCGACCGCTGCGTGCGGGCCTGCGACGACATCCAGGGCAACGACGTCATCGGCCGCTCCGGCAAGGGCTACGCCACGCGGATCGCGTTCGACCTGAACGACCCGATGGGCTCCAGCTCGTGCGTCACCTGCGGCGAGTGCGTGCAGGCCTGCCCGACCGGCGCGCTGACCAACAAGCCCATCCGCGGCATCCCGATCCGCCCGCGCGAGGAGCTCGACGCCGTCGACAGCGTCTGCCCGTACTGCGGGGTCGGCTGCGCGCTGACCTACTACGTCGACCGCGAGCGCGACGCGATCTCCTTCGCCGAGGGCCGCGACCAGCCCGGCTCGCAGAGCCGGCTGTGCGTCAAGGGCCGCTACGGATGGGACTACTCCGCCTCCCCGCAGCGGCTCACCGTCCCGCTGATCCGGATCGACTCGGCGTACCCGAAGGGCGCGCTGTCGGCCGACGTCCGCGGCGACGGGGCCGGCGGCACCCACAACGACCGCGGCCGGGTGGACGGCGGTGAGCGCAGCGGCGGCGGACGGCGCAAGCCGGGTGACAAGCGCGGCGGCAAGCGCAAGCCCGGCGGCCTGGTCGACTACGCCGAGGTCATGCCGCACTTCCGGGAGGCCACCTGGGAGGAGGCGCTCGACCTGGTGGCCAGCAGGCTGCGCGAGATCCACGCGCTGCGCGGCTCGGAGGCGATCGCCGGGTTCGGCTCGGCGAAGTGCTCCAACGAGGAGGCCTACCTCTTCCAGAAGCTCATCCGCACCGGGTTCGGCACGAACAACGTCGACCACTGCACCCGGCTCTGCCACGCCTCCTCGGTGGCCGCGCTGTTCGAGGGCGTCGGCTCGGGCGCGGTGTCGACCACCTACGGCGACGTCGCCAACGCCGACTGCGTGATCATCACCGGTTCCAACCCGACCGCGAACCACCCGGTGGCCAGCTCGTTCTTCAAGCAGGCCCGCCGCCGCGGCACGAAGGTGATCTACGTCGACCCGCGGGCGTCCACGGTGGCCGAGCACGCCGACATCTTCGTGCAGCTCAAGCCGGGCACCGACGTGGCGTTCTACAACGCCGTCATGCACGAGATCATCCGGCTCGGCCTGATCGACCGGGACTTCATCGCGAACCGCACGTCCAACTACGACGAGCTGGCCCGCACGGTCGCCGACTACCCGCCCGAGCGCGCCGCGCATATCACCGGGGTGGACGCCGACACCATCCGCGAGGTCGCCCGCACCTGGGGCGAGGCCGGGGCGGCGGTCGTCTACTGGGGCATGGGGATCTCCCAGCACACCACCGGCACCGACAACGCCCGCTGCCTGATCGCGCTGTGCTCGATCACCGGCAACGTCGGGCGCCCCGGCACCGGGCTGCACCCCCTGCGCGGGCAGAACAACGTGCAGGGCGCCTCGGACGCCGGGCTGATCCCGATGTTCTACCCCGACTACCAGGGCGTCGACCGCGACGCGACGCAGCGCCGCTTCGAGCAGGCGTGGGGCACCCCGCTCAACCCGAACCGCGGGCTGACCGTCACCGAGATCATCGGCTCGGTGCTGCAGCCCGACGGGGTGCGCGGGATGTACATGCTCGGGGAGAACCCGTTCCTGTCCGACCCGAACATCAACAAGGTGCGCAAGGCGCTGGCCGCGCTGGACTTCCTGGTCGTGCAGGACATCTTCCTGACCGAGACCGCCGAGTTCGCCGACGTGATCCTGCCGGCCACGTCGTACCTGGAGAAGGACGGCACCTACACCAACACCGACCGGCGCGTGCAGCTCGGCCGCAAGGTGATGGACCCGCCCGGGCAGGCCCGCCCGGACTGGGAGATCGTCCAGGACATCGCCCGCCGGGTCGGCCTGGACTGGGACTACGGCTCCCCCAGCGAGGTCTTCGACGAGATGGTCGCGCTGATGCCGTCCTACCGGAACCTGCGCCACGACAACCTGGGGCTGTCCGGGAAGCTCTACCCGAACGACGACCCCGAGCACACCGACGGCACGATCGTCATGTTCGACGAGAAGTTCAACACCGACGACGGGCTCGCCCACCTCGTCCCCGCGCAGTGGCTGCCGCCCAAGGAGCTGCCCGACGCGGAGTACCCGCTGGTCCTCAACACCGGGCGGCTGCTGGAGCACTGGCACACCGGCTCGATGACCCGGCGCTCGTTCGCCCTCGACGCGATCTCCCCGGTGGCCGAGGTCTACATGCACCCCAAGGACGCCGCCGACCGCGGCCTGGCCCACGGCGAGATGGTGCGGGCGCGCTCGCGGCGCGGCGCGATCGAGCTGCAGGTGCGCATCTCGCACCGCGAGCAGCTGGGCAACTGCTTCATCCCGTTCCACTTCCGGGAGGCCGCGGCCAACCTGCTGACCATCGACGAGATCGACCCGTACGGGAAGATCCCCGAGTTCAAGTTCTGCGCCATCCAGGTCGAGCCGTTGGGAGTGCGCGCGTGACGGAGGTGTCCGACCGGGCCGCGGAGGTCCGCGCGCGGCGGGTGCCGGGCGTGGAGGCGCGGGCCGGGAAGTTCCCCGGGCCGTCGCTGATCCCGGCGCTGAACGCGATCCAGGCCCGGCTGGGCTGGCTGCCCCGCGAGGAGCTCGAAGAGCTCTCCCGAGAGACCGCCCGCCCGCTCTACGAGATCGAGGGCCTGGTCTCGTTCTACCCGCACTTCCGCACCGAACCGCCGGCCAAGGTCGCGCTGCACGTCTGCCACGACCTGCCCTGCTTCCTGCGCGACGGCGAGGCCCGGCTGGCCGAGCTGCGCGCCCGCTACGGCGAGGACGCCGAGGTGGAGCTGGTCGAGGTGTCCTGCCTCGGCCGCTGCGACACCGCCCCTGCGGTGGCGGTCAACGAGCGACCGGCGCCCGTCGGGGACGTCGACGCGCTCGTTGCCGGGGCCCGGGCGGGCGAGGTCGGCACCAGCCCGGCGAGCGAGCGGGCCGAGCCGTGGCCGAACGACCCGTACCCGGCCGGCTCCGGGGTGGCCGAGCGGTACGCCACTCTGCGCGCGCTGCTGGCCGGCGACCTCGACGCGGGCACGATCGTGCAGACGCTGAAGGACTCCGGCCTGCGCGGCATGGGTGGCGCCGGGTTCCCGACCGGGCAGAAGTGGGAGCTGGTCCGCGGCACGCAGCCGGGGGAGGTCAAGTACGCGATCTGCAACGCCGACGAGTCCGAGCCCGGCACCTTCAAGGACCGCCAGATCCTGGCCACCCAGCCGCACCTCGTCCTGGAAGGGCTGCTGCTGGGGATGGCGGTGGTCGGCGCCGAGCAGGGCTGGGTGTTCATCCGCCACGAGTACGGCCCCGAGGAGCACGTGCTGCGCGCCGAGATCGACGCGCTGCGCGCGGCGGGCGTGGTCGGACCGGACGCGTGCGGCAGCGGACGGCGCCTGGACGTGGAGGTGTTCGTCTCCCCCGGCGGCTACATCCTGGGCGAGGAGACCGCGCTGCTGGAGTGCATGGAGGGCCACCGCGGCGAGCCGCGCAACAAGCCGCCCTTCCCCGGCAACTACGGCCTGCACGGGCGCCCGACGCTGATGAACTCGGTGGAGACCTTCGCCGACGTGCCGGTGATCGTGCGGCGCGGCGCGCGGTGGTGGGCCGACCAGGGCGCGGGCGAGTCGGTGGGCTGGAAGTTCTTCGCCGTCTCCGGGCACGTCGAGCGGCCCGACGTCTACTGCGTGCCGATGGGCACCACCGTGCGCGAGCTGATCGAGCTGGCCGGCGGCGTCAGCGGCGGGCGCGCGGTCGGCGCCGTGCAGCCCGGCGGGGCGTCGTCGAACTTCATCGGCCCGGACAAGCTGGACATGCCACTGGACTTCGGCACCGCGGTGGAGAACGGCACGATGCTCGGCTCGGGGGCGATGGTCGTGCTGGCCGAGGGCACCGACCTGCTCGCCGCGTCGACCAACGTGCTGCGGTTCTTCCGCAACGAGTCCTGCGGCAAGTGCGTGCCCTGCCGGGTCGGCTCGACCAAGGCCCACTCGATCCTGCGCGACGTCGTGGAGGCGGGCTCGGAGCTCGACGAGGACCAGCGGTCGCACATCCTGCGGTTGGAGGAAGCCATGCGCAAGACCTCCATCTGCGGGCTCGGGCAGGTCGCGCTCGGGCCGGTGGTGAGCGTCCTGGGGCTGAACAAGGGCGGCGCCGCCGCCCGCGAGCAGCCCCGGCCCGACGGCGCGGCGGACCAGCCCGACAGGTGAACCGCGAGTTCTTCACCGCGCGCACGGTCGGCGAGGCCCTCACCGGGTTCCGGCCAGGGCGGCGCACCGCCGTCGAGACCGTCGCGCTGGCCGCGGCGCTGCACCGGGTCCCGGCCGCCGACGTCCGCGCGACGTCGGCCATGCCCGGCTTCCCCCGGTCCACCGTGGACGGCTACGCGGTGCGCGCCGCCGACACCTACGGCGCCTCCGAGGGCCTGCCCTCCTACCTCGACCTGGCCGGGTCGGTGCGGATGGGCGCCGCACCGACCGTGGCGGTCTCGCACGGCAAGTGCGTCGCCATCCCGACCGGGGCGGTGCTGCCCGACGGCGCCGACGCCGTGGTGATGGTCGAGCACACCGCCGAGACCATGCCCGGCACCATCGAGGTGACCCGGCCGGTCGCCCCCGGCGCCGGGCTGGTCCGGGCCGACGAGGACGCCGCGACCGGCGACGTGCTGGTCGGGGCCGGCCGCCCGCTGCGCGCCCCGCAACTGGGCTTCCTCGCCGCGGCGGGGGTGACCTCGGTGGCCGTGCACGCCCGCCCGCGGGTCGCCATCGTGTCCACCGGCGACGAAGTGGTGCCCCCGCAGACCCGGGCGCTGGCCGCCGGGCAGGTGCGCGACGCGACCGCGTCGGCGCTGGCCGGGCTGGTCCGTGACGCCGGCGGTGAACCCGTGCTGGCCGGCATCGTCCCGGACGACCGGGACGCCCTGGAGTCGACGCTGCGGACCGCGCTCGCCGACGCCGACCTCGTGGTCGTCTCGGCCGGGTCCTCGGTCGGCGCCCGCGACGAGACCGCCGGGGCCGTCGCCGCGCTGGGCGAGATCTGGTGCCACGGCCTGGCCGTCAAGCCCGGCAAGCCGACGCTGCTGGCCGAGTGCTCCGGGGTGCCGCTGGTCGGGCTGCCCGGCAACCCGCTGTCGGCGCTGGTGGTGTTCCGGCTGGTCGGGGTGCCCCTGGTGTGGCGGCTCGCGGGCGCCGAGCAGCCACCGCCGGAGCCGACCGTCCGGGCCCGGCTGGGTCGCGACCTGGCCTCGGCCACCGGCCGGCTCGACGTCGTGCAGGTCGCCGTCCGCCGCGGTTCCTCCCCGACGCCGACCGCCGAGCCGCTGTTCGGGCCGTCCGCGCTGCTGTCCGTCCTGGCCCGGGCCGACGGCTACCTCGTCGTCCCGGAGCCGGCGACCGGCCTGGACGGCGGCACCGAGGTGGAGGTCATCCTGTACCGATGACGAGCCCGTTCGTGTCCGACATCCCCGCCGAGCGGGCTCGGCCCCGCCGCCCCGGCCCCCATCGGACGCCGCGATTCTGTCGGTGGCCGACCCTGGACTGCGTCCAGCGGAGTGCACGACAGCGGGAGGCGACGTGGCGACCACGTACGAGGTCCAGGGACGGCGGACGGAGCGCGACCCGGACGGGAAGTCACGCGCGGTCGTGCGCCTGGACACGGCGGACAGCCGGACCGCGGCCTTCGCCGTCGCCGACACGATGGGCGCCGAGAAGCTCACGGCCCGGGTCTTCATGACCCGGCGGCGGGCGGGCCGGACGTCCTACAAGCTCCTCGGCGTCGTGCAGGCGTAGAAGTCCTGACCGCGTGGAGCGCATCCCGTTCGGAGCGGCGTTCGTCCAGCCCTCCGGGGACGAGCACCCCGGATCATCAACCTTGGGGATTGCCGTCAGGACCCCGTTAACGGGCATCCCGCGGGTCGCGACGTGGAGATCGCCCGACCGATCAAACGCATAGGGGAGTTCATGGATGTCGCGTCGATTTTCGGATTGATAGTGCTGGTCGTCGTGATCCTGGCGTTGAGGAAGGTGTTGGGTGCCCTGTCCCCCGGCTCGTCCGGTGCCGCCAGGGCAGGTCGGGCACGGCCAGATCTGTCGGTCGAGGACCTGGCCGACACGTTGCGGAACGGCGGCCTGCCGACACCGGTCCAGGCGTCGTTCCGGATGCAGCCCGGCGAGACGTGCGTCGGTGAGGTGGACGCCGACGTCGAGCAGTGGCTCGAGGGTGACGGGAGCTACACCACGAAGCACGTCGCGTGGGCCGGCGGCCTCGCCGGTCTCGCGATCGGAGGCGCCATGAACGCGGTGGGCAACACTGCCCGGAAGGCGGCGGCGAGGCGGGAGATGGCGGAGCGCTGGCGCTCGATCGGCTCCTACCGCGTCTACGTGACCTCGGAGCGCATCGCGTTCGAGGGCGGCGGCCGCGAGTGGCACGAGATGTGGCTGGACGATCTGCGACGGCTGGAGATCGACGGTGGTGCACTGGTGCTGCAGGCCGTCGGTCAGCCCGCATGCCGAATCCACGCGGCGCCCGCGGAGTACTGGTACCTGCTGCTGCGCAGGCTCGCCTTCGACGAACTGCCCGGCGGCCAGATCAGCGCGTAATCGACGGCGGTCCTCCGCCGCAGCGAGGTGGGCGCACCCGGTCACCCGTCCGCGGCGGCTGGGCGTGGTCCCGCGCTGGCGTAGTAGCGGCGCCGCGCCGCTCTGACCAGGTCGAGCGCGGGGCCGGAGGCGTGGTCGACGTTCAGCGGCGGACGCAGGGCGCGGATGATCGCGCCCTCGACGTCGCGCGGTGACGGGTGCTCGCACCACGACACCCGCAGGTGCCTGGTCATCCACGCCGTCAGCCGGGCCTCGTCCTCGTCGACGAGCACGACGCGGTCGGTCCACCGGGTGCGGTAGCCCTCGATGTCGAGCAGGAGGCCGGCCAGGGTGCGGCGCAGCGTCGAACTGCCGCTGCGCTTCAGGTGGTTCGAGCCGAGTCGGGACCGCAGCCGGGACGCGATGCCGACGTAGAGCAGGCGCTCGGGCTCCGATGGGTGCGGCGGCCCGGGGAGGGCGGACAGGACCGCGGGCCGCGCCCACCACGCGTACAGACCGGGTGCGAGCGGCACCCGGTCGGCGATCTCGCCCGGTGGGACCGGTCCGGCGGCCAGATCCGCGATGACGGCGTCGACGCTGAGCGCGGTGTCGGTCACGGCACCAGTCTGGGCTCGCCCCCTCTGCACCGTCGGCGCGGGTGGCGTCCCCCGGGTAGACACCGGCCATGACGAGGACGCCGAGGGGGAGGTCATCCTGTACCGATGACGAGCCCGTTCGTGTCCGACATCCCCGCCGAGCGGGCTCGGCTGGTGTGGCGCGACGCGTGCGCCGCCGCCGGCTGCCCGCCCCGGGTCGACGCCGTCGTGGTCCCGGTCGCCGAGGCGGTCGGGCGGGTCACCGCGGAGTCGGTGTGGGCGCGGCGCTCCTCGCCCGCGTTCGACTCCGCGGCCATGGACGGCATCGCCGTGCGCGCCGCGGAGACCGTCGGCGCCGCGGAGACCACCCCGGTGCTGCTCGACGACTTCGCCGTGGTCGACACCGGCGACCCGCTGCCGGCCGGCTACGACGCCGTCATCATGCGCGAGCACGTGCACCACGCGGACGGCCGCGCCGAGATCCGCGCCGCCGTCCCGCCCTACCAGCACGTCCGCTCGATCGGCGAGGACATCAGCGCCACCGAGCTGCTGCTGCCCGAGGGCCACCGGCTGCGCCCGGTCGACGTCGCCGCCTGCGCCGCCGCCGGCGCCGTCGAGCTGCGGGTGCGCAGGCGGCCACGAGTGGTCATCATCCCGACCGGCGACGAGATCCGGCCCATCGGCGCGGACCTGGCCCCCGGCGAGATCGCGGACACCAACTCGCTGATGCTGGCCGCCCAGGCCGTCGAGATCGGCTGCGAGGCCCGCACCACCGACATCGTCGCCGACGACCCCGACCAGATCACCGCCGCCGTCCGGGACGCCGCCGCCGACGCCGACCTGGTGATCCTCATCGCCGGCTCCAGCGCCGGGCGGGACGACCACACGGCGGGCGTGGTGGCGGCGGTGGGCTCGCTGGCCGTGCACGGCGTGGCGGTGCGCCCCGGGCACCCGGTCGTGCTGGGCACCGTCGCCGGCGACCCGGCCACGCCGATCCTGGGCGCCCCCGGCTACCCGGTCTCGGCCGCGCTGACCTTCGACATCTTCGCCGCGCCCGCGCTGGCCGCGCTCGAAGGCGCCGCCCCGCGCGAGCGCCCCTCGACCACCGCGCGGCTGGCCCGCAAGCTCGCCTCGGCCATCGGCTCCGACGACTGGGTGCGGGTCAGGTTGGGTCGGGTCGGCGGCGACGTCGTGGCCACTCCCCTGCCCCGCGGAGCCGGCGTGCTGACCTCGCTGGTCCGCGCGGACGGTCTGCTGGTGGTGCCGGCCGGGGTGGAGGGCCACCACGCCGGCGAGCAGGTCCGGGTCGACCTGCTGCGCGGGCTCGCCGACATCCGGCGCACGATCGTCGCGATCGGCTCGCACGACCTCGTCCTCGACGTCGCCGCCTCGGCGCTGCGCGCGGCCGACCCGCTGATCACCCTGGCGTCGTCGAACGTCGGGTCGCTCGGCGGGCTCGTCGCCCTGCGCGACGGACTGTGCCACCTGGCCGGCTCGCACCTGCTCGACCCGGCCACCGGCGAGTACACGCTGCCCTACCTCGACCGCATCTTCGGCCCCGACGCCGACCTGGCCGTCGTCCGGCTCGTGCACCGCGACCAGGGCCTGCTCGTCCCCCCGGGCAACCCGTTGGGCCTGACCGGCATCGCCGACCTCACCCGCCCCGGCTTGCGCTACGTCAACCGCCAGCGCGGCGCCGGCACCCGCGTGCTGCTCGACCACGAGCTGGGCCGCATCGCCGCCGACCCGTCCACCATCAGCGGCTACTCCCGCGAGGAGCACACCCACCTCGGCGTCGCCGCCGCCGTCGCCGCCGGTCGCGCCGACACCGGCCTGGGCATCCAGGCCGCCGCCCGGGCCTTCGGCCTGGACTTCGTCCCCGTCGCCCGCGAGCCCTACGACCTCGTGCTGCGCACCACCGCCCTGGACGACCAGGTGCTCGCGCCGCTGTGGGAGCTGCTGGAGCGCCACGAGTTCCGCGCCGAGGTGGAGAAGCTCGGCGGCTACTCCTGCGCCGAGACCGGGCGGCGGATCCGCTAGTGGGTGGCCGGGAAGGTCCGCCGGTAGATCGGTGGATCCGGCACCATCGGACGTCGCGATTCTGTCGGTGGCCGGGCCTAGACTGTCGAACATGGGTTCGAGTCCGGGAGGTCGGGAGGCGACGGCGGTCGACGCCGCCCTCGCCGGGCTCACCGCCGTCCTCACCGGCCTCACCGCCCACGCGACCGGCTCCGACCCGACCAGCGGCGTGGCCGACGCGGTGCGGATCGACCGGATCGCGGTGCTGGAACAGATCAAGGCCGCCGCTGCGGCCGCCCAGCACGCCGAGATGCTCGCTTTCGCCCGTTCCCAGGCCGATGCCCACCTGGTCCACGTCGACGCCGACCGGCTCGACCCCGCCGCGGTCGGGCGCGGGATCAGCGACCAGATAGCCCTCGCCTGCCGGATCTCCCCGTTCCACGGCTCCCGCCGCCTCGGCACCGCCCGCGCCCTGGACACCGACCTGCCCTGCACCGCGCGCCTGCTGGCGGCGGGGAGGATCAGCGAGCACCTCGCCGAGGTCGTGGTCTCCGAGACCCGCCACCTGGACACCGAACAGCGCCGGCTCGTGGACAAGCACATCGTCGACGGTGGGCTGGCCGAGCTGACCCCACGCGCGGCCGCCGCGTCGGCCAGGAAGCGCGCCTACGAGTCCGACCCCGCCGCGTACGTGGCCCGCGGCCGCACCGCGCGAGCCGACCGGCGGGTCGGACTGCGCCCGGCGCCGGACACGATGAGCGTGCTCACCGGGTTCCTCCCGGTCGAGCAGGGCGTGGCCTGCCTCGCCGCGCTGCGCGCCCACACCGACACCGTGATCGGCACCGGCGATGCCCGCAGCCGGGGCCAGATCATGGCCGACACCCTGGTCGAACGCCTCACCGGACAAGCCGCCGCCGCCGACGTCGACGTCGAGGTCGGGATCGTGATCCCCGTGGACGCCCTGCTCGACCCCGAGCACCGCGGCACAGCGGACGTCATCGGGCACGGACCGGTCCCCGCCGGGATCGCCCACGACCTGCTCACCGCCACGACCGGGAAACGCTGGTGGCGACGGTTGTTCACCGCACCCGACGACGGCCCGTTGATCGGCTGCGACCCCCGTCGGCGACGCTTCGACGGCACCCTCGCCCACCTGATCACGGTCCGCGACCACGGCCGCTGCCGGGACGCGTTCTGCGACGCCCCGATCGCGCACCTCGACCACATCCGCCCCCACCGCGCCGGCGGCCCGACCAGCTACACCAACGGGCGCGGGGTCTGCGCCCGCGGCAACTACGTCCGGGAGATGCCCGGCTGGAAGGTCGAGGTACTCCACGACGGACTCGGCCATCAACCCCACACCGTCCGGACGACCACCCCGACCGGGCACACCTACATCAGCACCCCCGGACCAGCACCCTGATCGGCGTCCCGCCGTCCAGCCGCACCGCCATGGCCTGGCACGCCGCGGGCGCCGGGCGGAGTGCTGATCAGGCGCGGTCGAGCAGGTGGTCGAACTCGCCGCCGCGGGCGCCGTCCAGCCACGCCGCGAACTCGGCGCGGGTGAACCGCAGCACCGGTCCGCCCCCGTCCTTGGTGTCGCGCACCTCGATCATGCCGTCGTGGACCCGCTGCTCCACGCAGGAGCCCTCCGCGTTGCTCGCACTCGCCTTGATCCAGCCCGTGTCACCGGTCATGAACTCGACTCCTCTACCGAGATGGCCTTGCCGAGCAGGTCAGCGAACACGTCCTCGTACTCGCGGACCTGGTCTGGACGTTCGACGTACCGCGCGCCCATCGAGAACTCGACGAACGTCACGGTCGGATCTTCGCCGTCCTCGAAGCCGAGGATCGCGAAGCTGCCTCGCATCGGGTAGGCGCCCACCGACCACGGCAGGACCCGCACCTCGGCGGCTCCGCTGTCGACGACCTCCCGGATGTGCGCCACCTGGGCGGCCATGACCTCGGTCGAGTCGACGACCAGCGAGAGCGCACCGGCGCCGAGGACGATCTTCAGGTCTGGTTGCCGAGCGAAGGCCCGACGTTGGCGATCCATGCGGAAGCGCACCCGCTCCTCGACCGAGTCGGGCGTCACGCGAGGGTCGGCCTCGATGACGGCGCGGGCGTAGTCCTCGGTCTGCAGCAGGCCGTGCACCAATTCGGGGTCGAAGCAACGCAGCGAGGCTGCGCTCTGCTCCAGACCGACGTAGAGCCCGAACCAGTCGGGCACCACCGCTTGCGCATACAGCTCAGTCCAGTCCTCCTGCTGCGTACCCGGCGCCAATCCCACGAGCTCGTCCGTGGTGTCCCGATCGGCGCCGTAGAGCCAGCACAACGCCATGACGGTCGCCATCTTCACCGGCGTCTGACCGGCCTCGATGCGGCTGACCGTCGCCCGGGAGGCGATCTGCGCCTCGACCACGTCGGCGACCTTCTTGCCCGACTTGAGGCGCAGTGCGCGCAGCTTCGAACCGAGCTGCCGTCGCACGACTAACGAGCCGCCCGCGCTCATCGCCACGTCCGGAGTGTCTCACGGTGAGTCATCGGAATGAGGTGGTGGAGTTCGGGGAGGTCGGGGCGGAGCCGGAGCAGATCGTCGTACCAGCCGACGATCCCGCACCCGGTCGGTCTCCTCGGCACGCGGCGAGTCGGCGTGCAGGGCGGCGATGGCGGCCTGGGCGCCGCCTGTGGGTCGAGCACGGGGTCACGACGCCCCGCTCAACCGACCGCCCGAGCGGCCGCGCGACCCGCCGTCCGGCCGGAGAACAGGCAGCCGCCGAGGAAGGTGCCCTCCAGGGCGTTGTAGCCCATCATCCCGCCGCCGCCGAAGCCGCTCACCTCGCCTGCGGCGTACAGGCCGGGCAGCGGGGTCCCGTCGGCGCGCAGGCAGCGGCCGTCCAGGTCGGTCTCCAACCCGCCGAGGGTCTTGCGGGACAGGATGTTGAGGCGGACGGCGATCAGCGGCCCGGCCCCCGGGTCCAGGATCCGGTGCGGTGTCGCCACCCGGATGAGCTTGTCGCCGCGGTAGCGGCGGGCCCCCCGCATCGCGGTCACCTGCGCGTCCTTGCTGAACTCGTGGTCGATCTCGCGGTCGCGGGCCTCGATCACCCCGCGCAGCGCCGGCTCGGTGAGCTCCGGTGCCTCCGGGTCGGCGATCGCGTTCATGCCCCGCACCAGTTCGGCGAGGGTGTCGGCGACCACGAAGTCCTCGCCGTGCCGCTTGAACGCCTCGACGGGGCCGGGCGCGCCCTTCTTCACCCGCGACAGCAGCAGCTTCACGTCCTTGCCGGTGAAGTCCGGGTTCTGTTCGGAACCCGACAGCGCGAACTCCTTCTCGATGATCTTCTGGGTCAGCACGAACCACGAGTAGTCGTAGCCCGTCGCGCGCAGGTGCCCGAGCGTGCCGAGGGTGTCGAACCCCGGGAAGAACGGCGCCGGCAGCCGGGCACCGGTGGCGTCCAGCCACAGCGACGACGGGCCGGGCAGGATCCGGATCCCGTGGTTGTCCCAGATCGGGTCCCAGTTGCGGACCCCCTCGACGTAGTGCCACATCCGGTCGGGGTTGATGACGCTGGCCCCGGCGTCCTGGGTGAGGCCGAGCATCCGCCCGTCCACGTGCGCGGGCACCCCGGCGACCATCCGCTGCGGCGGCGTGCCCAGTCGGGCCGGCCACGCCTTGCGGACCAGGTCGTGGTCGCCCCCGATCCCGCCGGAGGCGACGACCACCGCCTGGCCGCGGAGCTCGAAGCCGCCCACCCCCGCCCGCGACGTCGGGCGGCCGCGCTCCGCGGTCGACGGCTCCAGCACGGTGCCGTGCACACCCACCACCGTGCCGTCCTCGACCACGAGCCCGTCGACCCGGTGCCGGAAGGCGAGGGTGATCCGACCCGCCGAGACGTGCGCGCGCACCCGCCGTTCGAACGGCTCCACCACCCCGGGACCGGTGCCCCAGGTCAGGTGGAAGCGGGGTACCGAGTTGCCGTGCCCGTCGGCGCGGCCGTCGCCGCGCTCGGCCCAGCCGACCACCGGGAAGATGCGGTGGCCCATCCGGCGCAGCCAGGACCGCTTCTCCCCCGCGGCGAAGTCGACGTACGCCTCGGCCCAGGCCCGCGGCCACCGGTCCTGCGGCCGGTCGAACTGGGCGCTGCCCAGCCAGTCCTGCCAGGCCAGCTCGCGGGAGTCGCGGACCCCCATCCGCCGCTGCTCCGGGGAGCCGACCAGGAACAGCCCGCCCAGCGACCAGAACGCCTGGCCACCGAGGGACTGCTCGCCCTCCTGGTCCACCAGCAGCACCGACCGGCCCGTGTCGGCCGCTTCCGCGGCGGCGACCAGCCCGGCCAGCCCGGCCCCCACGACGACGACGTCGGCCCCGGTCACGACCCGCTCCCGGCGGCGTCCGGTACCCGCAGCAGCGCCGGCGGGACGAGGTGCTGGCCGGCGTGCATGTCGTTGGGGGTCGGGATCCGGACGCGCTCGACCGGTTCGTCGTTCATGGTCCTCATCTCTTGGGTGGTCTCATCTCTTGGGTGGTCTCATCTCTTGCGTGGTCTCCGAGTGGTGAGATCGGGCTCAGGCCGGGACCGCGGTGAGGACCGCTTCGGTCAGCTCCCGGGTGGTGGCGGTGCCGCCGAGGTCGGGGGTGCGGACCGCGCCGTCGGCGAGCGCCCGCTCGATGCCGGTCATCAGCGCCCGCGCGGCGGCCGACTCGCCGAGGTGGTCGAGCATCATCGCCGCCGACCAGAGCGCGCCGAGCGGGTTCGCGACGCCGCGCCCGGCGATGTCCGGCGCCGAGCCGTGCACCGGCTCGAACATCGACGGGAACTCCCGCTCGGGATTGATGTTCGCGGCAGGCGCGACGCCGATGCTGCCGGCGATGGCGGCGGCGAGGTCGCTGAGGATGTCGCCGAACAGGTTCGAGGCGACGATCACGTCGTAGGACGAGGGCGCCAGCACGAGTTTCGCGGCGAGTGCGTCGATGTGCTCCGAGCGCCAGCTCACCCCCGGGTGCAGGGCGGCGCGCTCACCGACGATCTCGTCCCAGAACGGCATCGTGTGCACGATCCCGTTGGACTTGGTGGCCGAGGTGAGCCGGCCGCGCCGGGTGGCCGCGAGGGTGAAGGCGTGGTCGACGATCCGGGTGACCCCGGGGCGGGTGAACACCGCCTCCTGGACGGCCATCTCGTCGGGGAAGCCGCGGCCCAGCCGCCCGCCGATCTCGCTGTACTCGCCCTCGACGTTCTCCCGGACGACGACGAAGTCGACCTCGCCCGGCGCGCGCAGCGGGCCGGGCAGCCCGTCGAGCACCCGGATCGGGCGCAGGTTGACGTACTGGCGGAACCGCCGCCGGATCGGGATCAGCAGGCCCCACAGCGACACGTGGTCGGGCACGCCCGGCCAGCCGACGGCACCGAGCAGGATCGCGTCGTGGCCGGCGATCCGGTCCAGGCCGTCGGCCGGCATCATCGCGCCGGTCTCCCGGTAGCGCCGGCACGACCAGTCGAAGTGGTCGTAGTCCAGCGTGAAGCCGAACCGCGTGGCGACCAGGTCGAGGGCCTGCTGCGCGGGCGGGATCACCTCCGTCCCGATGCCGTCGCCGGGGACGACCGCGATCCGGTACGCCGCGGTCATGCGCTGCGGCCGATCAGGTGGGCGTTGACGCAGTGCCGCGCGTGGCCGGCGAGCGCGGCGACCAGCTCGGTCGCGCCCTCCCGGCCGGCGGCGGCGCGGGCCTGCGCGGTCTGGCCGGCGAGGTGGGAGCAGACGATGATCCCGTCGACCCCGCGCAGCGGGCTGTCGGCCGGCAGCGGCTCGGCCACGGTGACGTCGAGCGCCGCCCCGGCGATCACCCCGTCGCGCACCGCGGCGGCCAGCGCCCGCTCGTCGACGACGGCGCCGCGGGCCGTGTTCACCAGCACCGCCGTCGGTCGCATGCCGCGCAGCTCGACGGCGCCGATCAGGCCGCGGGTGCGCTCGGTGAGCGCGGTGTGCAGCGAGACGTAGTCGGACGCGGCGAGCAGCTCGGGCAGTCCGACGAACCGGACGGCCGGGTCGGTCCGCTGGTCGGCGGGCACGCCGGTCGTGCACAGCACGGTCATCCCGAAGGCCCGTGCCAGCGGGACGACGGCCCGCGCCGCGGCGCCGTAGCCGACCAGGCCCAGGGTGGCGCCGCGCAGTTCCTGCCCGTCCTCGCGCGGCCAGCCCCCGGCAGCGACCCCGGCCGCGCTGTGCACGATCCGGCGGGCGGCGGCCAGCAGCAGGCCGAAGGTGTACTCGGCGACCGCGTTGGCGTTGACGCCCGGCAGGTTGCTGACGCCGATCCCGTGCCGGGCGGCGGCGGCCACGTCGATGGAGTCGTAGCCGACGCCGGTGCGGACCACGACCCGCAGCCGCGGCGCGCGGGCCAGCACGTCCGCGGTCATCGGCTCGTTGGCCACCAACGCGGCGTCGGCGTCCCGCAGGAGCTCGACCAGCTGTTCGGGGTCGCGGCGTCCGACGAGCGGCGCGTGGACGGTCCGCAGGCCGTGGCCGACGAGGTACCGGTCGACCTCGTCGCCGGGCGCGAGGTAGTCCGTGGTGATCAGGACGCGGGGGGCCGCGCTGGCGGTCATGTCGCCGGCCTCCATCTCGGTCGTTGAGGTGGCGCCGGTCACGCTACTTTTGCTATAGCAACTCCGTCAAGTGTTGCTTACCGGTGCGCCATCGCAACGGCTAGCATGACGACCATGCCGCGCGATCCGCTGGGGACCCTGGTCAACGACACGCTCGCCGACCGGTCGTACCGCGCCATCCGCGCCGCCATCACCACCGGCGAGCTGCGACCGGGCCAGAAGGTCACCGAGCGCGGTCTGGCCGAGCGGCTATCGGTGAGCCCCACCCCGGTCCGGGAGGCCATCCGCCGCCTGGAACAGGACGGCCTGCTCGAACGCACCGGGGCGCGCACGGTCAAGGTGTCCTCGCCCGGCGACACGGCCATCCAGGACCTCGCCGAGGTTGAGGTGGCGCTGCGCGGCATGGTCGCCCGGTTCGCCGCCCGGCACGCTACCGCCGAGCAACTCGACGAGCTCGACGCCGTGCTCGACGAGGCCGACGACCTGCTGATCGTGATCAAACAGCGGCGCGGCGCGGGCGAGGACACCAGCCGCCACCTCCGCCTGCTGCTCGACGCGATGCAGCGCTTCAACGACGTCGTCGACGCCTGCGCCGGCAACCCGGTGCTCGTGCGGCTGCTCGACCAGACCCGGGTCTTCTCCTGGCCCGAGCGGCGGGCCCGGCTGATCGAGCGGATCGCCCGCGACGAGACCTTCGGCCTGGACCGCTACGCCGGCCACCGCGCGCTGGTCCGGGCCCTGCGGGCGGGCGACTCCGCGGCCGCCGAGGCCCTGGTCATCGACGACGCCCGGGGCGGGCTGAGCGACCTGCTCACCCCGCCGTCGACCGGCCCCGGGAACCGGGAGTAGCCGCCGGACCAGGCGGCACGAGAGCGGACCGGCCGGGAGTACGAACCCGACCCGCATGGGCCGATCCCAGCGTCGAGGGGGCCGAATCGGACCCCGGCGGCGTGCGCCGATTGGACCTCCGCAACGGACCGGTTCGGCGCCAGGCTGGAGGCGGCAGGACGACCCGACGAACGGCTACACGACACATGCGAGGAGCAACCGTGCTGAGGCAGGTCGCGGACGGCGTGCACGTCCACCAGAGCGAGCTACTGCGGAACAACGCGGTCGTGGTGCAGGGCCGGGCCGGCGCGTTGCTCGTCGACCCCGGTCTGACCGGCGCCGAGATGGTCTGCCTCGCGAACGACCTCCGCGAGCTGGGCCGGCCCGTCGCGGCGGGCTTCGCCACCCATCCCGACTGGGACCACGTGCTCTGGCACCGCGACCTCGGCGACGTGCCCCGGTACGGCACGGCCCGCTGCGCGGCGTTCATGCGGAACCTGCGGTCGGACGCGGACTGGGCGGCCAGCGTCGCGCAGGGGCTGCCGCCGGAGATCGCCGACGACGTGCCACTGGAGCTGTTCGGCCTCGTCACCGGGCTGCCCGCCGGGACCACGCGGATTCCGTGGGACGGCCCGCGCGTGCGGATCGTCGAGCACCCGGCCCACGCCACGGGCCACGCCGCGCTGCTCGTCGAGGAGCGCGGCGTCCTCGTCGCCGGAGACATGCTCTCCGACCTCTTCGTCCCGATGCTCGACGTGGAGGGCGCCGCGGACCCGATCGGCGACTACCTCGTCGGGCTGCGGGAGATCGAGGCCGTGGCGGGCGATGTCGACGTCGTCGTCCCCGGCCACGGGTCCGTGGGCGGAGCCGGCCAGGCACGGGCCCGGATCGACCTGGACCGCGCGTACGTGCACGCCCTGCGTGACGGCCGTGATCCCGACGGCGACCCCCGGCTGGGCCCGACGGTCGAGCCCGGCTGGGAATGGGTCGGCGACATCCACACGGGCCAGGTGCAGAGCCTCGCCCGAAGGGCCACTACCGCCCGGTGACCCCCATAGCCCCGTGTCCTCGCAGGGGCGGTGTGGTCGGCGCAGCGTGCACAGCACCTGCGAGGACTACGGGGACTCTGCGAAGACGGCGTCGACCCCGTCGCCGGGCTGGTCGGCGCCGGGAGCCGGGTCGTCGATCACGTGCACGGGGTCGGGCACGTGCAGCGTCGCGGTCTCCCCCCGCCACCACCGGGGCCGCGCCGCGACCCGCGCGGTGATCCGGGTCCCGTCGGGCAGCTCGACGCGCACCCGCTGCGCCGGTCCGACGAACTCCACGGCGCGCACGGTGCCGGCGACCGCTGCGGGCGCCGGCGGTTCGAGTCGGACCTGCTCCGGCCGGAGCACGACCGTCACCGCGGCCCGGGGGCCGGGTTCGCAGGCCAGTTCGCCGAGCGCGGTGCGCACGATCGCGCCGACGCGCAGACCGGGCAGCAGCGTGGCCTCCCCGACGAAGCCGGCGAGCCACGCGGTCGCCGGGCGGGCGTAGAGCTCGCGGGGCTCGGCGACCTGGGCGATCCGGCCGGCGTGCAGGACCGCGACGCGGTCGCCGGTCGAGAGCGCCTCGTCCTGGTCGTGGGTGATCAGGACGGCGGTGCTGCCGGTGGCTCGCAGGACGTCGGCCACCTGGGTCCGCACGCCGGCGCGCAGCCCGGCGTCCAGCCCGGCGAACGGCTCGTCGAGCAGCACGACCTGCGGTCGCGGGGCGAGCGCGCGGGCCACCGCGACCCGCTGGCGCTGCCCGCCGGACAGCTCGTGCGGCATCCGGTCCTGCGCCCCGGCCATGTCGACCAGCGCCAGCAGCTCGGCGACCCGGGCCCGGCGGGTGGCGCGGGTGGTCCGGCCCAGCCCGAACGCCACGTTGGCGGCCACGTCGAGGTGCCCGAACAGCGCGCCCTCCTGCGGCACCAGCCCCACCCGCCGGCGCTCCGGGCGGAGCCCGGTGAGGTCGCGACCGCCGAGCACGACGCGCCCCGCGGTCGGCCGGTGCAGGCCGGCGACGGTGCGCAGCAGGGTGGTCTTCCCGCTGCCGCTGACGCCCAGGACGCAGACGAACTCGCCGTCGGCCACATCGAGGTCGACCCCGCGCAGGACCGCCTCGCCGCCGTGGCCGGCGACCAGGCCGCGCAACTGCAGGGCCACCGGGTCCGGCGCGGTCACCGCGCCGCCGCCGGGGTCCGGGCGAGCAGGGCGGCGGGCACGCACGCGATCACCACCAGGAGCAGCGCGGCGGGGGCCGCCGCGCCGTAGGCGCCCAGCGCGCTCTGCCGCCACAGCTCGGTGGCCAGCGTGTCGACCCCGGTCGGGCGCAGCATCAAGGTGGCGGGCAGCTCCTTCATCACGGTCACCACCACCAGCAGCCCGCCGGCGGCGATGCCCGGCCACGCCTGCCGGGCGGTGACGGCGAGCCAGGTCGCGCCGGCCCCGCGGCCCAGGGTGCGAGCCACCTCCTCCACCACCGGGGGCACCCGCTCCACCGCCGCCCGGGTGGCGCCGATGGCCTTGGGCATGAACAGCACCGCGTAGGCCAGCACCAGCACGGCCGTGCTCTGGTAGAGCGCGGGCACCGCGGACAGCGAGAAGAAGACCAGCGAGAGCCCCACCACGATGCCGGGCAGGCCGTGCCCCAGGTAGGCCGTCGACTCGACGGCGGCGACCAGCCGGCCGCGGTACCGCGCGGCCAGCACCGCCACCGGTACGGCCAGCGCGACCGCCAGCACCGCCGCGCCCACTCCGAGCGCGAGCGTGGTCCCCGCGGCGCGCAGCAGGTCGGGCACGTCGACGCCGTTGCGGGTGCCCTCCACCAGGCGCCCGAGCAGCACGACCACCGGGAACGCCAGCGACGCCGCGGCCACTCCGGCGAGGGCGAGCACGGCCGCGACCGTCGCCCCCCGACCCGGGACGACCTGGGCCACCTCCCGGACGGCGACGCCGGCCCGGCCGCGCACCCACCGGCGCCGGGCCCGGCGCTCCGCGGCGACCAGCGCCAGGGTGAGCGCCACCAGCACCAGCGCGAGCACCGCGGCGGCGGTCCGGTCGAAGGTGCCCTCGTACGCGGCGCGGATGGCCCAGGTGAACACGTCGTGGCGGAGCAGCGCGACGGCCCCGAAGTCGGAGAGGGTGTAGAGGGCGACCAGCAGGACGCCGGCCAGCGCGGCCGGCAGCACCTGCGGCAGCGTCACCGCGCGGAACGTGGCCAGCGGCCCGCGGCCGAGCGTGCGCGCCACGTCCTCCTGGGCGGCGTCGACCATCCGGAACGCGGCGGCCACCGGCAACGTCACGTACGGGGTGCAGGCCAGCACCATCACCACCGTCAGCGGCAGCAGACCGTGCGTCCCCGGCCAGGTGGCCACGACCGCGAAGGCCAGCAGGTAGGACGGCATGGCCAGGGGCAGCGCCGCGAGGACCCACCACAGCCGCGGGGCGGGCAGCCGGACGCGGGTCAGCAGCCAGCCGGTCGCGGTGCCGAGCACCAGGCTCCCGGCCGCGACCGCCCCCACCAGGACCAGCGAGTTGGTCGCGAGCAGCCAGGTGCGCTCCCGGCCGAGTACGGCCGCGACCCGGTCGCCCGCCCCGGCGACCCGCACCAGCAGGTAGCCCAGCGGGAGCGCGGCGAGCAGTGCCGCGGCGCCCGCCGCGACGAGCAGGGCGGGCGCCGGGCGGCGGTGCGCGGGGCTCAGACCAGCCCCACTTCGGTGAGCAGCGCGACGGTCTGCTCCAGCGAGGCCAGGTCGGACAGGTCGAGGTCCGGCCCGTCCAGCTCGGCGAGCGCCGGCACGCCCGACGGCGCCGGCACGGAGTCGACCAGCGGGTACTCCGCGGTCTCGGTGGCGAAGTAGGTCTGCGCCTGGGTGCCGACCAGGAACTTCACCAGCTCCAGGGCCTCCGGCGAGTCGGCGGCCTCGGTGAGGATCCCCGCGCCGGTCACGTTGACCAGGGCCAGCGCGGTGCCCGGGTCGCCGAAGGCGATCTGCGCGCGCAGCGCGGCGGGATCGGTCTCCGAGCTGGCCCAGTAGTAGTGGTTGATCAGGCCGAGGTCGACGGCGCCGGTGTTGACCGCCTCCAGGATCGCCCCGTTGCCCTGCATGATCTGCGGCTCGTTGGCGAGCAGCCCCTGCAGCCACGCCCGGGCGGCGTCCTCGCCCTGCAGCACCCGCAGCGCGGTGACGTAGGCCTGGAACGACGCGTTGGTCGGGGCGATGGCGATCTGCCCGCGCCAGCGCGGGTCGAGCAGCTCCTGGGGGTCGCCGGGCACCTGGTCGGCCGGCACCTCCTGGCTGTCGTAGGCCACGACCCTGGCGCGGCCGGTCAGCCCGACCCAGACCCCGTCGGTGGAGCTGAGCGTCGGCTCGACCGTGCCGGTGACCTCCGCGGGCAGCGGCGCCAGCCTGCCCTGCGCGGCCAGCGCGCCGAGCGCGCCGGCGTCCTGGGAGAGGAACACCTGCGCGGGCGTCGCCGCGCCTTCCTCCAGCAGCTGGGCGGCGATCTCGGTGGTGGAGCCGTACCGGGTCTCCACGGTGATGCCGGACGCCTGCTCGAACTGCTCGATCAGCGGCCCGACCAGTTCCTCGTCGCGACCGGAGTAGAGCACCAGGGTGCGCTCCTCCGCGACGACGGGACCGGCCGCGGCGGCCGGCTCCGCAGCGCCGCCACCGCACCCGGCGAGGGTCAGGACGGCCAGGGCCGCGGCGGCGAACGGCAGCGCACGGTGCCGAGATGATCGCATGCGGGACCTCACGTCTTTCGTCGTCAATGCCGGATCTGTCCGGTCGACCGAGGGCAGGCTAACCTTCACTCCAGCCCGCGCGATGTCCCGAGAATTGAGGGGTCGGCATGATCACCACCGGTGAGACCCGGCCCGGCCCGGCCGCGGTCCTCCTGGTCGACGACCACCGCGTCTTCGCCGACGCGCTGGCCATCGGGGTGACCGCCCAGCCCGATCTGACCTGCGTCGCGGTCGCCTACACCGCGGCGGCCGCGCGGGCGGCCATGGCCCCGGGCACCGCCGTCGACCTGGCGGTCGTCGACCTCGACCTGCCCGACGACAGCGGCATGCGCCTGGTCGAGGAGTTCGCCGCGCACCGGCCGGTGATCGTGCTCACCGCGCACCCCCGGGTGGACCTCGCGCGCCGGGCCGCGGGCGCCGGCGCGGCCGGCTTCCTGGCCAAGGACGCGTCGCTGCCCGAGATGCTGGCCGCGGTACGCGGCGCCCTCGCCGGGGAGCCCGTCCGGTCGTGGGAGTCCGACACCGCGGTGCACCTGACCGCGCGGGAGCAGCAGGTGCTCGACGGGCTCGCGCGCGGCCGGGACGCCGCCCGGATCGCCGCCGAACTGGGCATCTCCGTGCACACCACGCGCGACCACATCCGCGTGCTGCTCGCCAAGCTCGGGGTGCACAGCCAGCTCGACGCCGTGGTCACCGCCGACCGGCTGGGCCTGGTCGCCGTCGGCGCCGCGATCTGACCGGCGCCGGTCCGCGATGGTCCCCACCACCCTGCGCCGCCTCGCCGGACTGACCGTGCTGGCCGCGGTGCTGCTGTGCGGGCTGGTCGCGCTCGGCGTCCGGCTGATCGGCGAGGCCGAGGGCGAGCGCACCGCGCACCGGGTCTCCACGCAGGTCGCCGCCGCGGTGCTCGTCCGGCTGGCCGAGTACGACTTCACCGGTTTCGGCCCGGCCGACCGCGCGGAGCTGGCCACCGACCTCGCCCCCTTCGTCGACTCGGGGATGGTCTTCCGGATCAAGGTCTGGTCGGTCGAGGGCGACCGGGTGCGCATCGTGTTCTCCGACGAGCAGCGCATCGAGTCGCAGCTGCGCCCGTTCGACCCGCAGCTGGGCGCCCGGCTCGACGCGGGCGAGACGGTCGTCCTGCCGGTGCCCGACGACGCCGAGCACCGCTTCGAGTCCGACCGCGCCGACGACCTGCGCGAGGTCTACATCGGCTTCCGCGACGCCGCGGGCGCGCCGGCCCGGTTCGAGATCTACGTCCCGGTCGACGTCACGAGCACGGTCCGGCACGCCATGGGGGTGCTGCTGCCGCTGGCGCTGGCCGGGGTGCTGCTGCTCGGCTGCGCGATGCTGCCGCTCGCGGTGGTCGTCGCCCGGCGGATCGACCGCGACCGGCGGGAGCGTCAGGACGCGCTGCACTACGGCCTCGCCGCCGCCGAGCTCGCCCGCCGCGACCTCGCCCGCAAGCTGCACGACGACGTCATCCCCGACCTGGCCGGCGCCGGGCTGCTGCTCGACACCGCGGCCACCTCCACCCCCTCGCGGGCGGGCGAACTGGTCGCCACCGTCCGCGCCCGCATCCACGACAGCGCCCGCCAGCTCCGCGCCCTGCTCTCCGACCTCGCCCCGCCCGCCATCGAGCCGGCGACCGTCCCGCAGGCGTTCGCCCGCCTCATCGCCGGACTGGCCGGCGACGGGCCCCGCTCGACCCTGGACGTGGCCGACGACCTGCGGCTGGGCCCGGACGCGGCGGTGCTGCTGCACCGCGCCACCGGCGAACTGCTCCGCAACGCGCTCATCCACAGCGGCGCCACCGCCATCCGGGTCGCCATCGCCCCGGAGGACGGCGACCGGGTGCGGGTCACCGTCACCGACGACGGCCGCGGCTTCGACCCCACCACCCCCTCCCGCCCCGGTCACATCGGGCTGCTGCTGGTCCGCCGGGCGGTGGAGGACGCGGGCGGGACCATGACCGTGCACAGCGGCCCCGGCACGTCCGTCGACCTGGTCGTCCCGGCCGACCTGCGGCTGCGGCCCGTCGACGTGCCCGCCGGTCGGGGTGTGCGGGCTCGGTGAAAACAAGTGGCCGCCGTGGGACCCTCCCAGCGTGGTGGCTGGCCATGAGGCAGGGTGGTCTCGCAGGGCTGGTGGGGACGTCGCAGTGCTGGGTGGGTCGTCACAGCCCGCCGGGGGGCTGCGCGGCCACACCCGGGGCTGCGCGCCACACCTGGTGCTGCGAGGACGGCCCGGCGAGGCGGCGCGCAGCGCCGCGAGCCGGGCCGGCCAGGCCCGGTGGGCGCGGAGCGCCCACACCCCTCCCGAGTGCTCCCCTGCTCGAGCCGAGGTCGCCCTCCGCGTAGGAGCCGCCGGAGGCGCCCTTAAGCGCCCGCTTCGCGGTCGACGCCGAGCGAGTGCGCCCTTCGCCCAACCTGGTTGCGCGAACGCGCCTCTCGCCCAATCCGCTTCGCCGGTCCCGTCGGCGCGAGCGCGCCGTTCGCCCAACCTGGTTGCACGAACGCGCCTCTCGCCCAACCCGCGCCGGTCCCGCCGGCTCCCGTCGAGAACGAAGGTCGCCCTGGCGCGACACAGGCGCACACTCGGCCGCTCGACGAGGACGTCCTCGCCCGGCGGCGGTGGGCGGTGTCGCCCGATCCGCCCGGTCGACCGAAGGGAAACCGTAAGGTCGCCACGCCAGGTTGGATCCATGCGCAAGATCGTCAACTCCACCTACGCCACCCTCGACGGCTTCATCGACGACCCGCAGGACTGGTCGCTGCAGTACACCGACGAGCAGCCGCAGGCCTACGCCCTCGCGATGACCACCGCCGCCGATGCGCTGCTGCTCGGCCGGGTCACCTACGAGGGCATGGCGCAGGCGTGGCCGCACATGGGCGGCAACCCGTTCGGCGACCACGTCAACGCCATGGCCAAGTACGTCGTCGCCTCGCAGCCGGTCGACACCTCGGCCTGGAACCCCACCGTCGTCATCCCCGGCGACGACATCGTCGGCCAGGTCGCCAAGCTCAAGGAGCAGGACGGCGCCGACATCCTGATCTGGGGCACCGGGGCCCTCACCGATGCGCTCACCGCGGCCGGGCTGCTCGACGAGTACCGGATCTGGGTGTGCCCGGTGATCAAGGGCAGCGGGGAGCCGCTGTTCCGCGAGGCCAGCGCCACGACCCTCGACCTGGTGGACACGACCACGTTCCCCAGCGGGGTCGTCGTGCTCACCTACCGGCCGGTCCCGGCCACATCCTGACCGGTCGACCTCAGGCCCGGTCCCGCTGCGCCAGGGACCGGGCCCGCTGCGGGGGCAGGGCCGCTCCGCGCGCGAACAGCGCCGCGAAGTCGGCTTCGACCGCCCGGACCTGCGCGGTGATCCGGTCCAGCTCGGCCCGGTCGGACACCGACGGCGCCCGTCCCACCTCCCGCCAGGCCCGGTCGGCGGCGCCCAGCAGTTGCGCGGCCGGGCCGGGCCTGCCGTCCGCGGCCAGCGCGGCGGCCATGCCGACCAGCGCCGGCGGGTAGTCGTGTCCCGGGCTCTCGTCGAGGGCCTCCTCGTGCAGCTCCAGCGCCGCGCCCGGTTCGCCGCGCTGCCCCAGCAGCATCCCCAGCTCGACGAGGACCATCGGCAGGTAGGGCGGGTTCCCGCCGGACACCTGCTGCTGCCCCCGGGCGGCGGCCAGCAGCCCGCGCAGGTGCACCTCGGCCTCGTCCGGGTCGCCGCCGCGGCGGGCGGCGAAGGCGAGGCTGAGCGTGGCGAACACCTCGCCGGCATGCTGGCCCTGCTCGACGGCCAGCCGGCGGGCCCGCCTGCCGTGCTCGCGGGCCAGCGGGTAGTCCGCGAGCTGGGTCGAGGCCCAGGCCAGCCAGCCCACCCGGCCCGCCACCTCGGGCCAGAGCCCCAGCTCCTCGGCCGTGCGCAGGTCGGCGGCGGCCAGCCGGGCGACCCGCGCGTGGTCGCCGGTCAGGTCGGCCAGGGCGATCAGCCAGTCGGTGGCCTGCAGCGCACCCCAGGCGTCCCCGAGCCCGCCGAACAGCTCGGCGCTGCGCCGGGCGTCGCGCTCCAGCACGGGCCGGTCGTTGCGGATGTGGGCGAGCATCGCGCGGGTGGTCAGGGTCAGCGCCTCGCTCCACGGGTCGTCCGCCGACCGGGCGGCGTCCAGGGCGAGCGACACCAGCTCGGCGGCGGTGTCGTCGTCGCCGAAACCGACGATCGAGGTGACCGCGAACGCCGCCGCCCGCGCCAGCCCGCCGGCGTCCGCCACCCGGGCGTAGTCGCGCAGCACCGCCGCCGCCCGCGCCGGCTCGGCCGCCGCCTGCCGGACGGCGAGGCCGACGGCCCACACCCGGGCC